>MAGV01000034.1:0-15561 GCA_001717015.1 Candidatus Methanosuratincola petrocarbonis (ex Vanwonterghem et al. 2016)
TCCACCGCATTTAATTTACAGGCGCCCCATCCTTCCCTGCCTCCACACCCCCTCCCCCAACCCACCTTCTCTCATCGATGTGCCATGCGCAATTTAGCGATCCAAAAAATCTTAAATAGAAAGAGGAACTGAAGGTTCTGATGGGTTAATATCACCCGGAAACATGGCGCAAGCTCGGCATTCCAGTCGCCGCTGAGTTCTCAGCCAGTTCGATCCCCCAGGTGGAATCAGATTGGGCTTCATGAATAGGGACATCGTTTCGATTAGGGACTTCTCCAGGGAGGACCTGGACAGGATCTTCGAGGTCGCCAGGAGGATGGAGAAGGAGGGCTATGACAGGGGGATGCTGAAGGGCAAGCGCGTCTCCCTCCTCTTCTACGAGCCAAGCACGCGAACGCGCCTCAGCTTCCAGGCGGCCGCGCAGTCGCTAGGCGCGGACACCGTCTGGTTCGCGGGCGCCGAGGGAACCTCGGTGATGAAGGGGGAGACCCTGAAGGACACGATTGAGACCGTCGCAAACTATGCGGACGCGATAGTGATCCGCCACCCCTACGACGGGGCCGCCAGGTGGGCTGCTGAGATAACGTCCAAGAGGGCGGCGCGCGGCGAGAAGAAGGTCCCGGTAATCAACGGCGGGGACGGGAGGAACGAGCACCCGACGCAGACAATGCTCGACCTCTACACCATCGCGCAGTCCCAGGGCAGGATAGACGGGCTGACGATAGCGATGGTCGGGGACCTGAAATACGGTAGGACCGTCCACTCGCTCGCCTATGCGCTCGGGCTCTACGGCTGCAGGATCAGGCTCGTCGCCCCGGAACAGCTCCAGATGCCTCCCCACATCGTCTCCTACCTCGCCTCCCGCGGGGTCGAATGCACCCTCCACACATCGATAGAGGAGGTGATAGGTGAGGCCGACATACTCTACATGACCAGGATCCAGAGGGAGAGGTTCCCCGACGAGAACGAGTACAACAAGGTGAGGGGGGTCTACCGCGTCACCAGGAAGACGCTCCAGCCGGCGAAGCCGACAATGAGGGTGATGCACCCGCTGCCGAGGGTTGACGAGATATCGGTAGACGTTGACGACGACTCTAGGTCTTACTACTTCAAGCAGGCCGGGAACGGCGTCCCGATCAGGGCAGCCATCCTGGCGATGGTCCTGGGGGGGATCTCTTGAACGTCCAAACCGGCAATGTGAAGAAGGGCATGATAGTCAGCCCGATAGAGAACGGGACCGTGATCGACCACCTGCCGCCCGGGAAGGCCGTCAGGATCGCCCAGATGCTCGGCCTCACTGAAGGGGCGGTGGTAATCATAGGGCAGAACCTGAAGTCGACCAAGTACGGCAGGAAGGACCTGATAAAGGTCGAAAACCGCTTCCTGACGGACGAGGAGTGCAGCCGCATAGCGCTCTTCGCCCCGAACGCGACCGTGAACATCATCCGTAACTCGGAGCTCGTCGAGAAGCGTAAGGTCATGATACCCGACGTGGTTGAGGGAATCGCCGTCTGCTCGAACGCCAACTGCATCACCAACAAAGAGCCGGTGCCTACGCGCATGGTCACCGTCAGCCGGTCTCCGGTCACAATCGCCTGCCACTACTGCGGGTATGAGGTCAAGGCTGAGGACCTCCGGTTCAGGGGCTGAGGCAGCCAGATGGCGGATGGCTCGGCAGGGCCAGTAACGGGAGGCGCGACCGGATCGCTGCTCATCAGGGGCGGCACCGTGGTCAGCCCGCGCGGGATGGATCGCGCAAACGTCTTTGTGAAGGGGGGCAAGATCGCTTCCCTGACGACCCTCTCCCCTGAGGCTGACCTCGTGATCGAGGCAGAGGGTCTCCTCGTCCTCCCCGGGGTGGTGGATCCGCACGTCCACTTCAGGCAGCCAGGAATGTCCTCCGAGGACTGGGTGAGCGGGTCGAGGGCCGCGATCGCAGGGGGCGTCACCACCGTCCTCGACATGCCCAACACCTTGCCCCCTACCACCACCCTGGAGAGGCTCCTCGAGAAGTTCAGGATCGTGGAGTCCTCCAGCCCATGCGTCAACTACGGCTTCCACTTCGGGGCGACCGCCTCGAACCTGGGGGAGCTGGTCGCGGTCGGGATCTCCACCGCGACGCCGATACCTCCCCCGCCCGGGCAGCTCGCCGCCTCTGTGAAGATCTTCATGGGCAGCTCGACAGGCGATCTGCTCCTCACAGACTTGGGCGCGATAAGGGGGTTCGCCAACAGCGCCAAGATGATCTCGGTGCACGCCGAGGACGAGTCCGTGATACGGGCGCATGAATCGGCTCCGGACCACGCCTCCCGCCGCCCCAAGAGAGCTGCCCTGACGGCGATAAGAAAGCTCCTCTCGGTCGGGAAGGAGGGGAGGGTCTACATCTGCCACGTCACCTCCTACGAGGAGGCAGCGCTCGCCAGCCCGTTCTACAGGGAGGCCACCCCGCACCACCTCTTCTTGACATCGGACATGATGCGCAGGATAGGCGCTTACGCGAAGGTGAACCCCCCGCTCAGGGAAGAGGCTGACAGGGCCTCGCTATGGAGGGCACTCCTCGAGGGCAAGATCGACGCGATCGGGTCTGACCATGCCCCGCACACGCGGGAGGCTAAGGAGTCCGACTCCCCGCCGTCGGGGGTCCCTGGCGTGGAGACGTCCCTCCCATTGATGGTTGACGCCTCCCTGCGGGGGATGATCAGGCTCGAGGAGATAGTCAGGCTGATGAGCCACTCCCCAGCGAGGATATTCAGGGTGAGGGGCAAGGGGTCGATCGAGCCCGGGAGGGACGCGGACATCGTCCTGGTAGACCCGAGGGAGGAGCGGAGGGTCGATCCCGACGCGCTGCACTACAAGTGCGGGTGGACGCCTTACGAGGGCATGGTCCTTAAGGGATGGCCGGTCGCGACCGTCCTCGGCGGCTCTCTAGCTTATATGCGTGGTGAGTTCTACCCGGTTAGGGGGAGTGCGGTCACATATGCGGCTTGAGCTTCCGTCCGGCGAGTTCGTCCTGCCGTCGGGGATAATCGCCTCGACCCCAGACATCATACTCAGGGTCGCGAGGTCGTCGGAGCGGCTGGGCGTAATCACCACGAAGAGCATAGGGATCTCGGAGCGCGAGGGCTACAAGGAGCCGATAGTCGCCTCAGTGGGTGGGTCGCTCGTCAATTCGGTCGGCCTCTCGAACCCTGGGGCTGACGAGTTCGTGAGGGAATCCGCCGGGGTCAGGAAGGAGCTGAACGACCAGGGGAAGGTCATGATGGTCTCGGTCTTCGGCGGGACCCCTGCCGAGTTCGCGTCTGTGGCGTCGAAGGTGGCTGGCTGCGCCGACTGGATCGAGCTTAACCTCTCCTGCCCTCACGCCTCGGGCTACGGCGCCGCGATCGGCACCTGCCCCTCAACGGTCAGGGAGGTCGTGGCGGCGGTCAGGGAAGCGGTGGACTTGCCGGTCTTCGCGAAGGTGACCCCGAGCCCTGGGCTCGTCGGGACGGTCGCCAGGGCAGCGGTCGAGGCTGGCGCGGACGGGATAGTGGCAGTGAACACGGTCGGTCCGCTCGAGTTCGCCTCAGATTGGGGCTGGCCGCTACTGAAGAACTCCCTCGGGGGCCTCTCTGGTCCGGCGATAAAGGAGATTGCCTTAAGGTGCGTGAGGGAGGTCCGGGAGTCTGTCCACGTGCCCATCATCGGGATGGGCGGGATCTCTTCCCGGAAGGACGTCGAGGAGTTCAGATCTGCGGGTGCCCGGCTCTTCGGGGTCGGCACCGCGCTTTGGGGGATGAGCACAAGCGCAGTGGGATCCTTCATCGACGCGCTCCACTCCGGAGCCGCTGCGGTTCCTGATCCGCCACCGATGGGATACTCCCGATTCACGGTGAGGGAGGCATGGGGATCGGGGATGAGGGTGATCAGGCTCGATGGATCGATCAGGGCCGCGCCGGGGCAGTTCGTCCAGGTCCTGCTCCCGGGAAAGGGCGAGAAGCCATTCTCGCTCGCCGACTCGGACCCCGTCCTGCTCTTGGTCCGCGCCGTGGGCCCGGTGAGCAGGGCACTCGCCTCTCTGGAGGAGGGTGACGAGGTCTTCCTGAGGGGGCCTTACGGTAACAGCTGGGCGCCCCAGGGCCCGTCTTGCCTCGTCGGCGGAGGGTCTGGCGTTGCGCCCGTCCACTTCGCAGCCAGGCGGTTCAGGGGCATGGTGGACTGCATCTTCGTAGGAGGGAGGACCTCGTCTGACCTCCCGCTGCTCGACTCGCTCTCGTCGGCAGCCGAGACGCATGTCTCGACCGAGGACGGCTCCACGGGGATCCGTGGCCTGGTGACCGACCTCATGCGCGGGAGGATTAGCGGCCTGCCCGGGCGCGAGTTTCTCAACTGCGGGCCGGAGATGATGATGGTCAAGGCAGCCGAACTTGAGTCCTCCGTGGCTCCGCCCTCGAAGATCTTCTGCATCGTCGAGAGGTACACCAAGTGCGGAATCGGGCTCTGCGGGAGCTGCGCGCTCGACGGATACAGGATCTGCGTAGACGGGCCCGTCTTCAGGTACTCCGACCTCGTGGGAAGCAGGGACTTCGGCAGGCACAAGCGGAGGGCGAGCGGGCGCCTTGTTGGCATCAATGAGTGATTCGGGGCATTGGGGCAGGGCTGTTTGCATTTGCGCGGATGCACACGTGCTCACGCGGGCGTGGGTGCCGCAGGGCATCTATAAATTGGTGTCTTATGCATTTCATCTACATGCAGATCAGGGTGATATCAAATGAGCCTGAAGTCTGAGTTCGCGTCTTTCCTGATCCGGAGCGGGGCGGTCAGGTTCGGGTCCTTCACACTCAAGAGCGGGCGCCCTTCGCCCTACTTCGTCAACCTGGGGGTTCTGGCGGACGGCGAGGCCGCCTCCGGACTGGGCAGCTTCTACGCAAGGGCGCTGATCGAGAGAGGGCTTTTGGACTCCACGGACGTTCTCTTCGGCCCCTCCTACAAGGGCGTCCCCATCGCGGTCTCGACCGCGGTCGCGCTCTTCAGGGACCACGGAAAGATCATCCGTTTCGCCTTCGACAGGAAGGAAGCGAAGGGGCATGGGGAAGGGGGCATCATCGTCGGCAGCCCGCTGAGGGACGGCGACAGGGTCGGGATCCTCGACGACGTGATGACGACCGGGAAGACCAAGGAGGAGATCCTCGACGTCCTTAGGTCGGCTGCGAAGGTCGAGATCCCGTACGTACTGATCGCGGTCGATCGGCTCGAGAGGGGCGAGACCGACCTGTGCGCCACGAGCGAGTTCCAGCAGAGGTACGGGATCAGGGTCTATTCGATTGCCACGATTGAGGAGATCGCCGAGGTCGCGTCCCAGTCAGGCATCATACCAGAGGGGGCGCTCTCATCGATCCGATCGCACTTAAGGGAGTACGGGGGTAGGCGGCTGTGACGACCATCTCCAGGGACAAGAGCATCGTCATAGCCTGCGACGTCCAAAACATAGCCTCGCTCGAGAGGCTCGTGGCCTCAACCCACCAAGTCGCGGCGGTCGGCGGGTACAAGCTGGGCTTCTCCCTTGGGCTCAGGTACGGGCTCCCCAGTTTAGTTTCGCTCATAAGGAAATACACCAAGAAGCCGGTGATATACGACCACCAGAAGGGCGGGACCGACGTCCCGCACACCGCCAGCCTCTTCGCCGGCGTGATGTCCTCGTCAGGAATCGACTATGCCATACTCTTCCCCTTCTCGAGCCCATCAACCGAGGAGGCTTGGATCAGGGCGCTGCAGCGGGAGGGTGTCACCCCCATAGTCGGTGCAATGATGACCACCCCTGACTTCATGGCAGAGAGCGGTGGCTTCTTCAGTAGAGGGGTCATCAGCAGGATCTTCCAAATCGCGTCGGACCTCGGGGTAGACCAGTTCGTACTGCCTGCGAACAAGCCAGAGCAGACACTCGAGCTGCGGCAGGAGATCGAGGCAAGGGTGAGCGACCCAGTCTTCTTCCTCCCTGGGGTCGGGGCTCAGGGCGGCGAGCTGTCGGCGCTCCGTTCCGTGATGGGGAGGCGCTGGCACGGGATAGTGGGCAGAACGATCTACGACTCTCCGGATCCGGGAGCCGCCGCATCAAGGCTCGGGAATGAGCTGGATGGCTGAAGCTCCGGGCCTTTGCCGCCTGCTTTCTTTTTCCCTGCCTGTTTCCCCTCCTGATCATTTTGCTGTAAATCCAGCCCCGCCACCCATGCGCCTTTCTTCTCCCTCTCCCTTCCATCCTGAATCTTCAAGGTAATGAGCCCCGGAAAAGCGGATGTTTAATATTCCCCATTCAAGTAAGTGATAATGATGGGTATGAAGCCGCTCGTCGTGTATTACTCGAGGACAGGGAACACCCGGATGGTGGCCGAGAAGATCGCTTCGCTCCTTGGGTGCGAATTGGCCGAGATAGTTGACCTAAAGAACAGGAAGGGCCTTTTCGGACTCTTGGGGGCAGGCTACTCAGCCTACACCAGGAAGCTGACCCAGATAAAGGCGCCAGACCAGGACCTGTCGGCATATGATCTTATAGCCGTGGGGACCCCGATTTGGGCCGGGAACATAACCCCTGCCGTGAGGACTTACCTCACAAAGATTGTACCAGAGGTCGCACAGGCGAAGAAGTACGCCCTCTTCTACACCTCCTACTCAAGTGAGCAGCCGAAGGCAGTGAAGGACTTCTGCACGATCATAAAAGGCGAGCCCGTCGCCAGGCTCTCCGTATTGCACAAGGACATAAAGGCTGGCAAATTCGAGCCGCAGGTCCAGGCGTTTGTCGAGGCGCTGCGCTCCAGCGAAAAGGCTTCCTGATTGATCCCGTGCAACGTGCCACGTCCCGAATTCGGAACTATGATGGGCATCCCATTTTTCGCTCAACTGTTTTTGGGGCTATCTTGCTGAGCTTCTATATCCTCCGGCTGTTCTCGAGAAAATGAAAAGGCTGGCGCCCTGGCCGGGATTTGAACCCGGGTCACAGACTTTCTGTGGAAGCCTGTTCAAGGAGGCTATCCTCGACAGGCCTGTATACTGGGCCGAACTATACTACCAGGGCAGCCCTTCCCCGATTCTTTTTTTAAGTGCAATATTAAAACCTATCTCTTCTCCCTCTCAAAGCTTAATTGGAACCTGGTAAAGAGGGAATTTGGTGTTCGGCATGTCCGCCCCGAAGTTTGCCTCCGCGTCCAGGGCAAGCATAATTCCGCTCCTTCTCATAATCTTCGTCGCCGGCATGTACGCCGGTCTCATCTTCAATCGGGGTCCTGAGTTCTCTGTCAATGAGACCGCGCTAGTCCAGCGGATCGGGGCGCTGGAGTCCCAGGTGGCCGCCCTCCAGTCGCAGATCAACGAGATGCAGGCAAGGAACTTGACCGTGCAGAGCATAAACCAGGTGTACTTGTCGGTGAAGGACTCGATAGTCACCGTGAGCGGCATCATCCAATCCACCGACCTCTTCGGCAGGACCTCCTACACTTCGGTCATCGGGTCCGGGTTCGTCGTGAATCTCACAGGCGAGCCCCTCGTCATGACCAATTACCACGTCGTCAGCGGCGTGGTTAACGGATCCGTCACCTTCGTAGACGGAGAGGCATACCCGTTCGAGGTCATCGGGCTGGACAAGTACAGCGACCTCGCGGTCCTCCGGGCTTCTGCCCCGGCAGAGAAGCTGGTCCCCTTGACGATCGCCTCTTCCTCAGGCCTGAGCGTCGGGGACCTGGTCATAGCGATAGGCAACCCGTACGGTCTCGAGAGCACCATGACCTCAGGCATTGTGAGCCAGCTCAACAGGGCGATCCAGACAGAGACCGCGAGCAACTTCAGCATAGCGGGCGTAATCCAGATAACCGCCCCGATCAACCCTGGAAACTCCGGGGGGCCGCTCCTCGACTCCCAGGGGAGGGTGGTGGGGATAACCACGGCAATCATAACCGGATCCCAGAACGTCGGATTCGCCATACCGTCCGACACGATAATCCGGGAGTTCGCTAGCCTCGTCGAGACGGGCGGCTACGTCCACCCATATTTGGGGATAACAGGCTACTCCTTGAACTATGCCGCCTCGAGGGCAATGGGGCTCAACCAGAGCTGGGGGGTGCTCGTCCAGACGGTAATCAGCGGGGGGCCTGCGGATCGCGCAGGCATCAGGGGAGGGAACCAGTCCGTGACAGTTGGGGGGGATTCGATCCGAGCCGGCGGAGATGTCATACTCTACATCGACGGGGTGAAGATCAAGAGCATGGACGAGCTCTCCTCGTACCTTGTGACCCGATACCCTGGCCAGCGGATCACAATAACTGTCCTCCGGGATGGGGCTGTCAGGGAGATCCCCGCCACTCTCGGGGCGAGGCCGTAGCACCTGAGAGCCTTGCGTGGGCGCGCCGTGGGTCGTCCTCAAAGCAAGACAAAATTTTTAATAAAGGGTCCGGATATCTTTCTCCCAGCCCGCCCTAGCTCAGTGGTAGAGCGCCCGGCTGTAGACCGATGGTCGCGCGTGGGAAGTCGCCTTTGGCGGAAGATGTCCTCGCGCCAGCAGGGCAAGTACCGGGTGGTCGCTGGTTCAAATCCGGCGGGCGGGACCACCACCTTTTAGGCAGGGCACCGTATCGCACACCAGCAAAAGCTTTATTAATTGCTTTGTTTTGCTGAAAGGTAGCCCGGTTTCGGGTGTCTCTAGAGTCACTCTGTTTTGTGGTGGTAGCGTTTGGGAAAGTTCGATCTTTTGAAACACGAGCTCGTGCCGCAGTTCCGAATCATGACAAAGGAAGAGATTGAGCAGCTTAGGAAGAATTTGGGCGTCAGGAAGGAAGACCTGCCGTGGATGCTGAAGAGCGACCCCGTGAGCAAGGCGATCGGGGCCAAGCCGGGGGACGTGGTAGAGATTATCCGAAAGAGCCCCGTGGCCGGGAAGTCAGTGGCTTATAGGTATGTTGTTCCAGGGTGATATTTTTGAGCGAGATCAGTATGGACGATAGATGGTCCCTGATAGAGGCTTTCTTCAGGGAAAAGGGTCTGGTCAGGCAGCACCTAGACTCGTATGATGACTTCGTGAGGACTAAGCTGCAGGAGGTTGTTGATGAGCAGGGAGTGATCGAGACTGATCTCCCTGGCTTCAAGATCAAGCTGGGCAAGATCACGGTGGGCAAACCGGCTATACACGAAGCTGATGGCTCCGAGAAGGAGATATTCCCGATGGAGGCCCGCCAGAGGAACCTCACATACTCGGCCTCCCTGCACCTCAAGGTGACGCCGATCGAGGACGGATTCGAGGACGAGGAGGTCTCAGTCTTCATCGGTAAGCTGCCGATCATGGTCAAGTCTTCGTTCTGCACCCTCTCGCGGCTCTCCCCAGAGGAGCTGATCGCGAACGGGGAGGATCCCGCGGATCCAGGAGGATACTTCATAATTAACGGATCCGAGAGGGTGGTGGTTATCCAGGAGGACCTGGCAGTCAACCGGATCCTCGTCGACGTGATGGAGGGCACATCTCCAGTCACCCATGTGGCAAAGGTCTTCTCGGCGACCTCAGGCTTCAGGGTGCCCGTCACGCTCGAGAGGATGAAGGACGCGACATTCCAGGTCTCCTTTCCGTCCATACCAGGGAGGATCTCGCTCGCAATACTGATGAAGGCTCTCGGAGCGTCCTCGGACAAGGAGATTGTCGAGTTCGTCTCGGGGGACCCTGCCGTCCAGCGGGCCATGATACCGACCCTCGAGGGCGCAATCGAGATCAACACAGTTGAGGACGCGCTGGACTACATAGGCAACAGGATCGCGATAGGGCAGACCAAGGAGTACAGGATCGAGCGCGCGATGCAGGTCCTCGACAAGTACCTGCTCCCGCACCTAGGGCTCACCCCCGCAGACCGGAAGAAGAAGGCTCTGTACCTCGGACAGATGGCCGAGAAGCTGATCGAGCTATCCCTGGGGATGAGGTCGCCTGATGACAAGGACCACTATGCCAACAAGAGGCTAAAGCTCGCCGGGGATCTGCTCGCAGGCCTCTTCAGGGTCGCCTTCAAGAGCTTCTGCCGCGACATGAAGTACCAACTGGAGCGGGCGAAGAGCAGGAGCCGGAAGGTCTCGATCCAGACGCTCGTAAGGGCCGACGTAATTACCGAGAGGTTGAGGCACGCTCTGGCTACCGGGAACTGGGTTGGAGGCAAGGCAGGTGTGAGCCAGCTCCTCGACAGGACCAACTACCTCTCGACGATCGGCCACCTGAGGAGGATAATCTCGCCGCTGAGCAGGTCTCAGCCCCACTTCGAGGCACGCGACCTACACTCGACCCAATGGGGAAGGCTCTGCCCGAGCGAGACCCCTGAGGGGCCGAACTGCGGGCTGGTCAAGAACCTAGCGCTGATGGCATTCATATCCGTTGGCATTGACGAGCGCCCGGTAGAGGAGCTCCTGTACGAGCTCAACACCGAGCCCGTGGAGAATGCCCGGAAGCAAGGGATCGCAGGGGCAAAGGTAATTCTTAATGGCAGGCTGATCGGGATTCACCAGAAGCCCGAGCTCCTCGTCGCTGACTTGAGGAGGCTCAGGCGGAGGGGCAAGCTCCACCACGAGGTGAATGTGGCTCACTACAAGTACGGGAGCATCAACGAGGTCTATGTCAACTGCGACGCGGGCAGGGTCAGGCGCCCGCTCCTCATTGTTGACAACGGCATCCCGCGCCTGACAATGGAGCACGTCCAGAAGCTGGTCTCTGGCGAGTGGACCTGGAACGACCTGATCACCCAGGGCATTGTCGAGTACCTCGACGCCGAAGAGGAGGAGAATTCCTACATCGCCCTCGACTCGAAGCACCTGGACAGGGAACGTACCCACATGGAGATCGTCCCGTCCACGATCTTGGGGATCAGCGCCTCGATGATACCTTATCTCGAGGCTAACCAGTCCCCCAGGAACACCTACGGATCGGCGATGGTCAAGCAGTCGCTGGGCTTCTACACCGCAAACTTCTCCAAGCGGCTAGACACGAGGGGCCACCTTCTCCACTACCCGCAGAAGCCGCTGGTCAACACCCGGCCGGCAAAGATGCTGGCTCTGGACAGGCGCCCCGCGGGCCAGAACTTTGTGGTCGCGATACTCTCCTATTCTGGCTATAACATAGAGGACGCCCTGATAATGAACAAGTCATCGGTCGAGAGGGGCCTCGGCAGGTCTTCGTTCTTCAGGTGCTACGAGACCGAGGAGAGGAGGTACCCAGGGGGCCAAGAGGACAAGGTAGAGATCCCGAACCCGGACGTGAGGGGGTACAGGACTGCCGAGTCCTACAGGTTCCTCGGGGACGACGGCATAATCGAGCCTGAGTCTACGATAAGCGGCGGCGACGTCCTGATAGGAAAGACAAGCCCGCCAAGGTTCCTCGAGGAGTACAGGGAGTTCGAGACGACGGGCCCCATGAGGAGGGAGACCTCCGTCTCCATGAGGGCCGGCGAGGATGGAGTCGTAGACCTCGTCATCGTGACAGAGACATCCGACGGCAACAAGCTGATCAAGATCAGGGTCAGGAATGAGCGTGTACCTGAGCTGGGCGACAAGTTCGCGTCCAGGCACGGGCAGAAGGGCGTCGTGGGGATGCTGGTCCCCCAGCACGACATGCCGTACACCGAGGACGGCGTAGTCCCGGACCTGATCATCAACCCGCACGCAATCCCGTCGCGAATGACCTTGGGGCAGCTGCTGGAGGTGCTCGGAGGCAAGGCCTCAGCGGTCTCGGGGGAGCAGATTGACGGCACTGCATTCTGCGGGACGGAAGAGCGCTACATGAGGGAGCTGCTTAGGAAGAGTGGATTCAAATCCACAGGCAAAGAGATAATGTACGACGGCCGGACCGGAAGGGTGCTGGAGGCAGAGGTGTTCATCGGCATCGCCTATTACCTGAAGCTCCACCACATGGTTGCAGACAAGATGCACGCACGCGCGAGGGGACCGGTACAGATACTCACAAGGCAGCCCACAGAGGGCAGGGCCAGAGAGGGAGGCCTCAGGTTCGGGGAGATGGAACGCGACTGCCTCATAGGCCACGGCGCAGCCATGCTCTTGAAGGAGAGGCTCCTCGACGAGTCTGATAGAAGCTCGGTGCATATCTGCGAGGACTGCGGACTCATAGCCTACTACGACAGGGTAAAGGACAGGTACGTCTGCCCAGTCTGCGGCGATAAGGCGAAGACGACCACAGTGGTCATGTCGTACGCCTTCAAGCTGCTGCTGCAGGAGCTTATGAGCCTCGGGATAGCCCCAAGGCTTAAGCTGGAGGAGAGGGTCTGAGAATGTCGTTCTACGAGCTGATCAAATCGATCAAGTCAATTAAGTTCGGCGTGCTTTCGCCTGAAGAGATAAGGAAGATGTCGGTAGTGAACATAGTCACAGCCGACACCTACGACGAGGATGGCATACCCATCGAGGCCGGCCTCATGGACAGGAGGCTCGGCACAATCGAGCCCGGGCAGAAGTGCCAGACCTGCGGAAACCGGGTCGGGCAGTGCCCCGGTCACTTCGGCCACATCGAGCTAGCCCGCCCCGTGGTCCATCCAGGCTTCGCCAAGCTCGTCTACAACCTCCTCAAGTCCACTTGCTGGAACTGCGGCAGGATACTTCTCACCAAGGAAGAGGTCGAAAAGTACACCCTCCTGATGGAGAAGTACCAGAAGAAGTGGCCTCAGCTGAGGCTCAGGCTCGCCGAGAGGGTTATCCGGAGGGCCTCCAAGAACACGGAGTGCCCCCACTGCGGGGAGGCCCAGTACAAGCTCAAGTTCGAGAAGCCTACCACCTACTACGAGGAGCACAAGGAGGGCACCGTGAAGCTCGCCCCCAATGAGATCAGGTCTAGGCTCGAGAGGATAACCGACTCGGACGTGAAGCTTATGGGCTTGGATCCGCGCATAGCCAGGCCCGAGTGGATGGTGCTCACAGTCTTGCCCGTCCCCCCATCGGCGGTGCGCCCATCGATCACGCTCGAGTCAGGCATAAGGTCTGAGGACGACCTGACACACAAGCTCGTAGACATCATAAGGATAAACGAGCGCCTAAAAGACAACGTCGATGCAGGCGCCCCGCAGCTCATCATCGAGGACCTCTGGGAGCTGCTCCAGTACCATGTGACGACATACTTCGACAACGAGACTTCAGGGATCCCGCCGGCGCGCCACCGCTCCGGAAGGCCGCTGAGGACTTTGGCTCAGAGGCTCAAGGGCAAGGAGGGCAGGTTCAGGTCGAACCTTTCGGGCAAGCGCGTCGACTTCTCAGCCAGGACGGTGATCTCCCCAGACCCGATAATCAGCATCAATGAGGTGGGCGTTCCAATAGATGTGGCGAAGCTCCTGACGATACCCGAAAGGATAAACCCATACAACATGGATCAGGTGAAGCGCCTCATCGAGAACGGCCCAGATGTCCACCCTGGCGCGAACTACATCATCAGGCCAGACGGAAGGAGGATCGACCTCAGGTTCCCGAAGGACAGGAAGGCGATAGCGGATGCTGTCGAGATCGGCTACATCGTTGAGCGCCACCTGAAGGACGGCGACATTGTCCTCTTCAACAGGCAGCCGTCGCTCCACAGGATGTCCATAATGGCGCACAAGGTCAGGGTTCTGCCGTACAAGACCTTCAGGCTCAACCTTTGCGTCTGCCCGCCCTACAACGCAGACTTTGACGGGGACGAGATGAACCTACACGTCCCCCAGAGCGAGGAGGCCAGGGCCGAGGCAGGCGTCCTGATGCTCGTCCAGGAGCAGATACTCTCCCCGAGGTATGGTGGTCCTATCATGGGCGGGATACAGGACTACATCTCGGGCGCGTACATGCTCACAAGGAAGGGGACCATGCTCACAAGGGAAGAGGCCTCGCAGCTCCTCGCTAGGGCAGGCTACACCGGAGAGCTCCCTCCGCCCGAGATAAGCGAGCCGAAGGAGCTATGGACCGGGAAGCAGCTGGCGAGCCTATTCTTCCCGAAGGGGTTCAACTACTCGCTCAAGTCCAATGTCTGCCTCAAATGCCCGACCTGCAAGAAGGAGGAGTGCGAGAACGATGCCTACGTCGTGATAAGAGACGGGAAGCTCATAAAAGGGGTCATTGACAAGAAGTCGATCGGCGCAGGTCAGCCCGAGAGCGTCCTCCACAGGCTGATCAAGGACTACGGCACCGACGCGGGCAGGGATTACATCGACAGGGCGTTCAAGCTCTTCCTGGCGTACATCGACAGCCGCGGACTGACGATTGGGCTCGACGACGAGGAGCTCCCTGCAGAGGCAAAGAGGAAGGTACTCGAAGTGATAAGGCAGGCTGAGGCGAAGGTGTCCGAGCTGATAGACATCTACAACCAGGGTCTCCTGGAGCGCCTCGCCGGCAGGACGCTTGAGGAGACGCTCGAGACAAAGATCATGCAGGAGCTCGAGGAGGCCAGGGAGCTCGCAGGGGAGATAGCAAGCCAGTACCTGAAGGAGTCCAACACAGCGCTCCTCATGGCGAGGACCGGTGCGAGGGGGAGTCTGATGAACCTCGCGCACATGGTAGCGTGCGTAGGGCAGCAGTCAGTCCGGGGCGAGAGGATCATGAGGGGGTACATGAACAGGACCCTCCCACACTTCAAGCCGGGCGACCTCGGAGCGGAGGCTCACGGCTTCGTCTACAGCAGCTACAAGGACAAGCTCAACCCGATCGAGTTCTTCTTCCATGCGATGGGAGGCAGGGAAGGGCTGGTCGATACGGCTGTCAGGACAAGCCAGAGCGGCTACATGCAGAGGAGGCTGATCAACGCCCTGCAGGACGTGCGCGTCGAGTACGACCTGACTGTGAGGGGCACGGACGGGTCGATCATCCAGTTCAGGTACGGGGAGGACGGGGTAGACCCGGCCAAGAGCGACCACGGCAAGGCTGTGAATGTGGAGAAGATCATTGAGAGAGTCGTGAAGGCAGGAGGTAGCTGAAATGGCAGAGGAACCGTCTGGACGCTCAATTGATGAAACGGCAGCGACAGGCACAGAACCGCAGGCAGGAACAGGCAAGGAGACCGCCAAGAAGGCAAAATCAAAGGCAAAGCCCAAGTCCGAAGGGAAGAAGGTTAAGAAAGCCAAGGAAAAGGAGGTCAAGGTCAAGGAAGCGCCTGAAAAAGGGGCGCAGGTCGGAGCAGAGCCGGCCCAGCCACCTCCCGAACAGGCGATCCCCCAGAAGTGCGGAAACGCTGAGGTTCTGGACAGCCTGCTCGCGAAGTACTCGCTCCCTGAGAACCTGGTGGCGCAGTTGAGGGAGAAGACCTCTGGGCTCGACCTGACCGCTGAACAGCTGGCGAGGATCGTCGATGAGATCAACAGCGCTTACATAAAGGCACTCATAGAGCCCGGGGAGGCCGCAGGCACGGTCGCAGCCCAGTCTGTCGGCGAGCCCGGCACGCAGATGACGCTGAGGACATTCCACTACGCGGGAGTCAGGGAGCTCAACGTTACCCTCGGTCTGCCGCGCCTCATAGAGATCGTCGACGCGAGGCGCATACCCTCCACGCCGACGATGACCATATACCTGGACGAGGAGCACCGGGGGAGCCTGGAGAAGGCAAAGGAG
>MAGV01000034.1:15578-20085 GCA_001717015.1 Candidatus Methanosuratincola petrocarbonis (ex Vanwonterghem et al. 2016)
GGCAAAGGAGGTCGTGGCGCGGATCGAGAGGATTGCCGTCGAGAACGTCGCGAAGAGCATCGAATACGACATGATCAACTCCTCATTCATAGTCGAGATAGACACCGAGGTGGCTGAGGACAAGGGGCTCGACCTGGACTTCATAGCAAAGTCGATTGAGAAGCTTAAGGTCGGCAGGGTGTCCGTCGAGGGGAACAGCATAGTCATAACCCCAGAGACCACGGCACCGGAGAAGATCAAGCGCCTACGCGAGAGGATCCTCGACCTCAGGCTTAAGGGGATAAAGGGTATCAAGAGGGTCGTGATCCAGAAGGAGGACAACGAGTACGTCCTACATACTGACGGCTCCAATCTCGCGCAAGTCTTGGGCATCAAAGGCATAGACACGACAAGGATCTACACGAACAACGTCTCCGAGATCGCAGAGGTTCTTGGAATAGAGGCGGCAAGGAACGCGATAATCAGGGAGGCATTCCAGGTGCTCGACCAGCAGGGGCTCGACGTCGATATACGCCACGTAATACTCGTCGCCGACCTGATGACCTCCACAGGCAAGATCAGGCAGATAGGCAGACACGGGGTCAGCGGCGAGAAGTCGAGCGTCCTCGCGAGGGCGGCTTTCGAGGTCACCGTAAAGCATTTATTGGATGCAGCTGCACATGGAGAGGAAGACGCACTGGAGGGAGTGACAGAAAACGTTATAGTCGGCCAGCCAGTACCTCTAGGTACAGGCATAGTCGAATTGTTTATGCGCTTCTCAAAAGAGGGTTCGTGATATGGACATCGTCAAGGAATTGAAGACAGCCATAAAAACCGGGAAGGTCGAGACCGGCTACAGGATAGCTTTGAAGCTCATCTCAAAGAAGAAGGTCAAGGCTCTCGTCTTGGCTTCCAACGCCCCAGAGGAAGTCTCTTCAAAGGTCAGGGCCGTGGCGGGCGAGGAGATCCCTGTCCACCACTTCCCGGGATCGAGCTGGGACCTCGGCGGGCTCTGCGGGAAGCCATTCCCAGTCTCCACTGTGAGCATCATCGAGCCTGGGGAGTCTTCGATACTGAAGCCAGAGGGGGAATGATTCTATACCTAACATAAGGCTCACCGCTGACGAGATGCGGTACATCGCGCTCCTGGAGAACCTGACAGGCGCTATCGCAAAGGACTGCATAGTCGACGACGAGGAAAACCGGATAATCTTCGTGATCAGGCCCGGGGACATGGGACTAGCGATCGGCAAGAGCGGGTCGAACATAGAGAGGACGCGGAAGGTCATCGGTAGGGCCGTGGAGATCGTCGAGTATGCTGAGACCCCCGAGGATTACCTGAAGAACATCCTCTCTCCTGCAAAGGTCAGGGGGGTCCGGATAACCAAGAACTCCGAGGGCCAGACCGTCGCCCACGTCACGGTCGACCCAAGGGACAAGGGAATGGCTATCGGCAAGAACGGGAAGAACATCAACAAGACCCGGCTCCTCATGAAGCGCCACTTCGACATTGAAAACGTGAATATCGTCTGAGAGCCGGCCAGCCGTGATGCTTAAATAATTGAGGTACATTTTGAAATCCGCACTAGGTGTATGCTATGGCAGGTTCAAAGTCACCAAAGGGTCTGCTCGCCGGCAGGAAGATGGCTGAGAAGCGGAAGCGTTTCCGCTGGAGCCTGAGGCAGTACAAGCGCAGGGCTCTTAGGCTCGACGTTAAGGCAGACCCGCTTGAGGGCGCCCCGCAGGCGAGGGGGATCGTCCTCGAGAAGGTCGGGGTCGAGAGCAGGCAGCCCAACAGCGCAGTTAGGAAATGTGTGAGGATCCAGCTCATCAAGAACGGGAAGCAGATAACCGCCTTCTTGCCCGGGGACGGTGCGCTCAATTTTGTTGACGAGCACGACGAGGTCATCGTCGAGGGTATCGGTGGTCCTATGGGAGGATCGCTGGGAGACCTGCCCGGTGTCAGATGGAAGGTAGTAAAGATCAATGGGGTCTCGCTGCAGGCCCTGATGACAGGAAAGAAGCAGAAGCCGGTAAGGTGATCTGCGGGTGTCTCAGACAGAAATAAAGGCATTCAACAAATGGGATCTCTCCAACATCGAGATCAGGGACCTCGGGCTCAAGTCGTACTTATGCCTGACCCCTGTTATCGCGCCCCACTCATGCGGGAGGCACGAGCACAGCAGGTTCGGAAAGGCTAAGGTAAACATCGTTGAGAGGCTCGTCAACCGGATGATGCGCCCTGGCAAGAACGGAGGGAAGAAGATCCTAGCCTCCAGCATCGTGGCGGCAGCCTTCGAGATAATAAACCTGAGGACTGGGCAGAACCCCGTGCAGGTCCTAGTCAAGGCAATCGAGAACTCCGCCCCGAGGGAGGAGGTCACCAGGATCAGCTACGGGGGCGTCTCCTACCCCCAGTCAGTCGACGCCTCCCCGCAGAGGAGGGTCGACCTAGCGCTCAGGTTCATCACCGACGCTGCAAGGAACGCCTCATTCGGGAGCAACAAGCCCGTTGAGGAGTGCTTGGCGGACGAGCTGATCCTCGCCGCATCCGCGGACTCGAAGAGCTACGCGGTGCAGAAGCGCGAGGAGATTGAGCGTATAGCAATCTCTGCAAGGTNGGGCCAAGCTCCCCTGTTTTTTCCTTAAGACTTATATATTACTGAAAGTTTTTAACCTTCAAAAGCAAGGTATTAGAGAGGCGATAATGAATGTCATCCCAGAAAAAGGAACACCTGAATCTGCTTGTCATGGGACACGTAGACAACGGAAAGAGCACTCTAGTGGGACACCTGTTGTTCTTGGCAGGCGGTCTTGATGATCGAACCCTGGCCGCTCTAGAGGAAGAGGCGAAGAAGACCGGCAAGGAGTTCGCAAAGTTCGCTTGGTTGGGTGACAAGCTGAAGGAAGAGAGAGAAAGGGACATGACTATTGATCTCTCCTTCTGGAGGTTCGAGACCCCCAAGTACTTCTTCACAATCATCGATGCGCCTGGACACAGGGACTTCGTCAAGAACATGATCACAGGTGCCTCGCAGGCAGACGCAGCAATCCTGGTGATCTCTGCAAAGAAGGGCGAGTACGAGGCCGGAATGGGGCCTGGCGGACAGACCAGGGAGCACGCTTTCCTGGCCAAGACCCTAGGAGTCAACCAGGTAGTCGTTGCAGTCAACAAGATGGATGACCAGACCGTCAACTACGACCAGGCGAGGTTCAATGAAGTCAAGGACGGAGTATTGAAGTTCCTGAAGATGATCGGCTACGACACGTCCAAGATCCTTGCGATCCCGATCTCAGGTTGGAAGGGCGACAACATAATCAAGCAGAGCAAGAACACTCCGTGGTACACGGGTCCGACGCTCTTCGAGGCGCTCGACACATTTATGCCGCCAGAGAAGCCTATCGACAAGCCGCTCAGGATACCGATCCAGGATGTCTACACGATCACCGGTGTCGGTACTGTCCCAGTCGGCAGGGTCGAGACCGGAGTGCTGAAGAAGAACACAACCGTGGTCTTCATGCCTGCGAACAAGTCTGGAGAGGTCAAGGATATCGAGACCCACCACACCAAGATAGACCAGGCGATCCCAGGCGACAACATCGGGTTCAACGTCAAGGGCGTGGGCAAGACCGACGTCCACAGGGGCGACGTGTGTGGCGACACCGTGAAGCCGCCGACGGTTGCCGACACCTTCAAGGGAAGGATCTTCGTGCTCTACCACCCGACAGCAATCGCTGCAGGCTACACCCCAGTGCTTCACGTGCACACCGCCACAGTCGCAACCACATTCCTTGAGCTCGAGAAGAAGATCGACCCCAAGACCGGTGCGGTGATCGAGGAGAAGCCGACCTTCCTCAAGCAGGGCGACAGCGCGATCGTGACCTTCAAGCCGACGAAGCCACTGGTGATAGAGAAGTACAACGAGCTGCCTCCGCTCGGAAGGTTCGCCCTCAGGGATATGGGCAGGACCGTGGCCGCGGGCGTTGTGCTCGAAGTCAAGCCAGCGACGCTCGGCAAATAACCCCCTTTTTTTGAGGAGATCTGATAAAAATGCCACAAAAAGCAAGAATAATGCTCAGCAGCACCGACTACATCAAGCTGGAGGACGTTTGCTCCCAGATCAGGAAGATCGCTGAGAAGACTGGAGTGAAGATCGCAGGCCCAGTCCCATTGCCGACCAAGAGGCTCCTGGTCCCTACGATGAAGTCGCCGTGCGGCGAGGGGACTAAGACATGGGACAAGTGGGAGATGAGGATCCACAAGCGCCTTATCGATGTGGATGCCGACGACAGGACCATGCGGCAGATGATGCGCATCCAGGTCCCTGACGACGTTTTCATCGAGATCGAGCTGGTTTAATTTTTCAATCCTCCACAAATCCGTACTAAACAAAGTATCCATTCTTTCATCTTTTCGAGTTCACTGATGCTCATTCTAATGCGCGACATTCCATTTTTCGAGCAATACTCGCAGCGTCACTCAAGAAAGCTCCGATGCTCTTGAAAATCAAGGAAAGTGTTCAAGGAT
>MAGV01000034.1:20109-22632 GCA_001717015.1 Candidatus Methanosuratincola petrocarbonis (ex Vanwonterghem et al. 2016)
AATCAAGGAAAGTGTTCAAGGATAATCCTCAGAAAACTGTAATTACAGTATATCTTTAAATCAGACTTCTAACATATTGATCTAATATGAATTCTTACATACTCCGGATCCTGAACTTGGTGGGGTTTGTGCTCACCGTTGCAGTGAATGCATTGGCTAGTGCATATGCCCTGAACGGGCGGACAACTGCGCAGGTCTCTGACCTATACCCAACGGTCGTCACGCCCGCAGGGATCACCTTCTCGATCTGGGGGATAATTTACCTCATGCTGGGTGTTTTCGCAATCGCCCCGTTCTTCATGCGACAGACCAGCATAGACTTTGTTGGGAAGATTGGGCCGCTCTTTGCGCTCAGCTGTGTTTTCAATATCGCCTGGCTCCTGCTCTGGCACTATGACTATATAGCCTATTCCGTCTTCGCCATGCTTGCCCTCTTCCTCACACTCCTGGCGATATATCTCGTGGTCGGCGTAGGAAGGCTGCGTCCCCCCTTCAGGGAGAGGTTTGTATTCCATGTGCCGTTCAGCCTCTACCTAGGATGGATCACTGTGGCTTTCATAGTGAACATAGCCGCAGCCCTTGTCTACTTGGGATGGGATAGGCTAGGGCTCTCGGAGATCCAGTGGGGGGTTGTGGCAGTCGGGCTGACCGCTGCGATCGGACTCGTATCCGTCTTCTCAAAGAGGGACGTGGTATATCTGCTCGTCATCCTCTGGGCGCTACTCGGGATCTCTCTCAAGCCAGGCGTCATGCCCGAGATCAGCAACGCCACGTTGGTAGGCGGGGTTGTGCTGGTTGCTGCCCTGGCTTTAGCGCTATTATACTCCAGGATCAGCTCTCAGAAAAAGGCCTTAACGCCATCCCGACTATGAAGTGGCTCCATTGAGGATCGGATACCCTTGCTTAAACAGGAGCATCGGCTGCACCTCGAACAGAACGTTCAGGCTCAAGTCCTATACCGAGGAACGCCTGATCCAGACCGTATCCTCAAACCTCGACTGCCTTAAGAAAACGCTCCTCTACAATGCAGCAAAGGGCATCCTCTTCTTCAGGATCACTTCCGACCTTGTGCCCTTCGCCTCACACCCCGTGTGCAAATTCGACTGGCAGTCCTACTTTAGCTTCCAATTTTCAGAGATCGGCTCCTTCATCCGTACCAATGGGATGCGGATCTCGATGCATCCCGACCAATTCACGCTGATTAATTCAGTAGAAAAGAGAATCTTCGATAGGAGCTCCAAGGAGCTGCTGTACCATGCCGAAGTCCTTGATCTAATGGGTCTCGACGCATCTGCAAAGATTCAGATACACGTGGGGGGCGTTTACAATGATAGAGATGCGAGTCTGCACCGTTTCATAAGGCGTTTCGGGGAGCTCGACAACGCTATTGCGCGTAGGTTGGTAGTGGAGAACGATGAGCTCTATCCTGTTGCTGACTGCCTCAGGATAAGCCGCGAGGCCGGCTTGCCTGTGCTGTTTGATGTTTTCCACCATTCGGTTTCGAATAAGGGGGAGGGGATACCCCAGGCGTTTGCAGAGTTCGCCCCAAGCTGGGATCCGAATAGGGACGGCATCCCAATGGTGGACTACAGCTCCCAGCTTCCTGGTGGTAGACCGGGAATGCACGCCCGTAGCATCGATGAAGGGGATTTCCTTTCGTTCCTCAGTATGACAATGCCCCACGATTTTGATCTAATGCTGGAGATAAAAGATAAAGAGATTAGCGCATTAAGAGCCCTGGAATTGGCATCGCATGATCCGAGACTTTTAGGGCAACGTCCCTAGACCGGAAATGCATCGAGTAAAGAACGGTCCGTCAGCAAAAATTTTCAAAAAAGGCGGCATCTGACGGCAACCAATTCGCAAAAACTGGCATTCTTGGCTGGATGGGCATGAGGATATGAAAACTCTTATATTCGCTGTAAAAAGTTTATTGAGAGGTGCTATTTGATGCTCTCAAAAATTCCATTCAAGCCAGGCGAAGGCTCTGATAAAGAGATCTTGAGGGTCGGTATAATCGCAGAACTTGATGCAATCAACCTTTATGAGCAGCTCGCTGCAGCGACCGAGAATGCCCTCCTGAAAAAGGTCTTGTTGGACATAGCCAATGAGGAGAAGGTGCATGTTGGCGAGTTCCAGGCACTGCTGGTCAGTCTCGACAATGAATATGCCCCCTCGTTGGAGAAGGGCAAGCAAGAGGTCTCGGAGCTCCGCGACTAGTCCGCCCCTCATTCAATCAGATATGCCGTTCTTCCTTCACCATCCTCCTTTTCCAAGACCAGTCGAGTCCATGCGAAGCAGTACGAACAATAATCTTTTGTGAACTCTACTGTCGCCCTCTTTGCTCTTTTGTGAGATCCGTTGGCTCCTGCTTTCTCGACAATCTCTTTGCCTGCATTCTTAGAATAAGAAAATTTCTTACCTATTTGGTAGAATGTATTGATATATTAAGATTGTTTTTTATTTATGTTTTGTGGACCTCCTATTCATCTTTCAGTGTCCATTTCAACTTGGGGACTGCTT
>MAGV01000035.1 GCA_001717015.1 Candidatus Methanosuratincola petrocarbonis (ex Vanwonterghem et al. 2016)
CAGCGGCACCACCCCGCGGGCAGCGAGGCCCACCCTCACCCCGCCCCTCCTGGGCACAGCCCATGCGAAGAATCCGGGCGCAAAGCTGCCCAGGTAGATCTCCACGAGATCGTCGTCGAAGTCTTGGGTCTCCAGGTCCAGCTGCGCCGCCGGTATCGACTCCGGGACTCCTAGTCCAAGCCTCTTCGAAACCCTTCCGGCTGTGCCCTCCGCATTGATCAGGACCCTGAACCTTTCGTCCCCACTGAACCGCGAGCCGAGGGTGACTGTGACACCGCTCGCCTCTGCCCTCCGGAGGAGCTCCCTCTCGAACGCGGGCCTGTCTATCACCGCAGCCTTCGCCTCATCCCCCTTGACCGTGTATGCCTTCCCTGACGGCGAATAGACCCTGAACCCCTTGATCTCCCTTATTATCGGCGCCTCTCTCCCAAGGATCTCCCGCAGCCCCCTCAGGCTGACGAGCCCAGCACAGTGCTCCGGGATGCCGACCTCGGCGTGCTCCTCAAGGACCTCTGCCTCCAAGCCGAGCCTTGCAGCCTCGATTGCAGCGGATAGCCCTGCGGGCCCGCCCCCCACAATTAGAAGATCCCTCAACTCTTACCCTCGATATCCTTTTTACACTCCGGCATTTTAAAAAATCCGTGCGTCTGTATGAGCTTCCAGTACAAGCAGGCTATCGTGGTGCGCCAGGATCTGAAGATGAGCAAGGGGAAGACCGCTGCCCAGGTGGCGCACGCCTCGGTCTCGTCGTACCTCAGCGCCGAGAGGGCTAGGCCCAGTTGGGCTGAGGCTTGGCTAGAGGAGGGGCAGAAGAAGGTCGTGCTGAAGGCGCCGTCCCTCGGCGCCGTCCTCGAACTCAAGGAGAGGGCTGACAGGGAGCGGATCCCGAGCGCTCTGATCCAAGACGCAGGCCTCACCGAGCTCGAGCCCGGGACTGTTACGTGCCTCGGCATAGGGCCAGCGCCCTCCGAGGAGATCGACCGCATAACCGGGAAGCTGAAGCTGCTCTGAGGATCGAAAGATGAAGCTATCCAAGACAAGGTCCCGCCTAGAGTCCGACCTCGGCATGCTCTACTACTCCACCGATGCCCCGCCGATCGGAGGGAGGCTCAGGCAGATTCCCGACGACTTCATCGTCGAAGAGATCTCCCCAGAGGGGCTTATCGTCAACAGGGACCTGGAACGGCTCGACCGCGGCGAGGGCAGGTTCTCGCTCGCGGTGCTCGAGAAGCGGTCCAGAGACCTCATCCCGCTCGTCTCGATGCTTGAGCGGAGGTTGGGGGCGCAGATAGGGTATGCCGGGATAAAGGACAGGAACGCCGTGACCTCCCAGCTCATCTCAGTCGGGCTGCCATTCGGCTCCTGGATTCCGCCCGAGGACATCGACGGCGTGAGCATCAGGATCATCGGACCAGCAAGATGGCAGGTTAGGCCTGGGGATCTTCTGGGGAACCGCTTCACTCTCACCATCCGGGCGCTCGAAGCCCCTCCCGACGGGTCAGCGCTGGACCCTGGGTGGGTGCCCAATTACTTCGGGCACCAGAGGTTCGGAGTCACGAGACCGAACACTCACAGGGTCGGGAAGCTCCTGCTCAAGGGCGACTTCGAGGGCGCCGTCAGGGAGTTCCTCGCCTCGCCCTACCCGGGTGAGCCTGAGGATGCGTTCCTGGCAAGGAAAGAGCTGAGGGACAGCTGGGACCTGCGGAGGGCAGAGTCGTCGTTCCCGAGGTCCCTCGGCCTCGAAAGGGCGGTCATCAGGAGGCTCCTGGAACGACCGGGAGACTACAAGGGCGCAATTTCGGTTCTTCCTGGCGACCTGAGGAGGCTCTTCGTGAATGCATACCAGTCTTACCTCTTCAACCTGGCTCTCTCTCGGAGGCTGGAGGAGGCGGGCCCATTCGTCGTTTCTGAGGGCGACCTCGTCTCACCCCTTGACCGGGCGAACCTGCCCTCAAGGCCGATCAGGTGCGACTGCACGAACCTCGCGAGGCTGCGATCATGGGTTGCGTCGAAGAAGGCTGTCGTGATGGTGCACATCCCCGGATACAAGACAAGACTGAGCGGCATCGACGCAGGCATCTACATGGAAATATTCTCGAAGGAGGGCATCTCGCAAGCCGACTTCGCGGGGATCATCGAATCCAATTTCGAGGGGGCGATGCGCCCTGCGGTCTTTTGGCCTGTCAGCTTCGAGCCTGGCCAGCCCCAGGGGGACGAGCTCAACCCCGGCTACTTCAAGCTCTCTATGCGCATGGCCCTCCCCAAGGGGTGCTTCGCCACTGTCGTGCTGAGGGAGATAATGAAGCCTGAGGACCCTGCAGCCTCCGGCTTCTGATCCTGGTCCGCAACCCTCCGCGTGCAAGCCAAACCCGGATCACGGCAACAGCCTCTCTGGGGTCCTCGGGAAGAGTGCAGCCTCCTGCACATTCTGCAGATCCAGCAGCTGCATCGTGAGCCGCTCTATCCCGATGTTGAATCCGCCGTGCGGCGGCGCGCCGTACCTGAAGAACTCGGTGAACCACTTGAGCCCGACCGCGCTCATGCCCTTCTCCTTTATCTGCCCGATTATCCTCTCGTACCTGTGCTCCCTCTGCCCCCCGGAGCTCAGCTCCAGTCCCTTGCAGACAAGGTCGACGCTCCTTGCCCAGGTCGGATCCTCGTCCACCCTCATCACATAGAAGGGCTTGACCCTGAACGGGAAGCGGTTGACGAAGAAGAAGTCCGACCCGTGCTTCTCCTTGACGTGCCTCGCTAGTATGGTCTCCGACTCCCTGTCGTAGTCCTCCCCGTAGGGTACCTTCTTCCCGTACTCCTCGAGTATGGCGTACACATCAGGGAACCTGATCTCTGGGAACGGCGCATGGGGGACGCTGATCTCCTTCCCCAGAGCCTCGAGCTCCTCCCCGCACTCGCTAACGACCTTCGCGACGCCGCTCCTGACGAGCCCCTCCTCCACCCTCATGACGTCGTACTCGTCCTTGATGAAGCCGAGCTCGACTGCGCACCCCCTGTGCTCGCACAGGTGCCTCGGCGTGTGGCTCAGCTCGGCCCTCCAGCTCGGCCCCAGGTCGTAAATGCGATCCATCCCCGAGATCACCGCAAGCTGCCTGTGGAGCTGCGGGTCCTGCCTCAGGAAGGCGCTCTTGTTGAAGTAGACGACGGGGAAGACCTCCGCACCGCTCTCGGATGCCGCCCCCATCAGGCACGGAGTGAAAACCTGCTGGAAGCCCTCCTTCCATAGGTACTCCTGCATCCCCTCGAGGAGCTTTGACTGCACCCTGAAGACCGCCGCGACCTCTGGGCGGCGCAGATCCAGGACCCTGTGGTCTAGCCTGGTGTCCAGGTTCGACTCGATGTTCCCAGACACAGAGACCGGGACCGGCTCGAGCGTCTTGGAGATGACCTCGATCCTGGATGGGACGATCTCCCTGCCCCCGGGGGCTATCTTGGTCGCCTTGACCGCCCCTGTGATCGCGACGACGTCCTCTTCCCTCAGCTTCTCCGCCAGTGAGATCATGCTCTCGTCCACTCCCCCCTTCTTGATCGTGACTTGGAGCACGCCCGTCCGGTCCCTGAGCACTATGAACTTGAGCTTCCCGAGATCCCTGATCTTGTGCACCCACCCTGCAACGGTGACCTCTTTCCCTTCATCCTCGGGCTTGACCTGGGCTGTGTAATGAGTCCTTATCGACATGGGTCGCACCTCGCCTCAAAACGATTTGGACTGGCGGTGTAAAAAGCTTGTTGCCGCCCGATCACTCGAAGACTATGTGGATTACCTCTCCGGTCAGTATCCTGATCGCCTCTTCGGCTGACCTCGGGTCGATCGGCATCTTCCTCACGTCCGATTTGGGCATCTTGATCGTGCTCTCCCAGCTGCCGTCGGGGAGCCACACCGTGTTCGCGCCCATGACCCTCGCGGGAGTTACGATCTGCTCGAGCAGCCGCTTTATGCTCGAGGTCTTCTCGACGATCCTGACACTAGTCCTCTTCTCGTCGCTGAGCTGCTTGCTGACCTTCGAGAGCAGGGCCTTGTTGCCGCCGCCGCTCACCATCACTATCACCATGTTGGGCAGCTTGACCGTCCTGAGGATAGAGTAATCCTTGAGCTGGGGGTTCTTGGCTTCGTGGTCTATGAACCACTTGGAGACCTCTACATCCGCCTGGGTGATTTCTCCCTTGTCCAGCTTCTCCTGGCACCTGGGGCACAGGACTCCGCTCTTTGCGCAGAAGTAGCAGATTGGGGTCTTCAAAAGAAACGCCTCACTTCTTCCTCCTCATCTTTATCGTGATGGAGCTGGTCCTCTTGACCCCCCCTTCCCTGAGCTGGATCTCCTCGGTACCGATTGTGACCTCGCTGATCGACGCCGAAGGCATGAACTTCCTCCTGACCGTCTCCGCAACATCGACGGCAGTGCTGATCGGCCTGCCGCGCGCCTTGATCACAACCTCTTCCGCCCCCTCGTGGAATGCGGTGAGGCACGCCAAGACGTAGTTCATAGGCGGCTTCTTACCGATCAGTATCGCATTCTCCTGTGACAACCGGTCTCCCCCAACGTTGATCAAAATGGCTAATGGGTTTATTTATCTCTTAAATAAATATATTTTGGTCAGTTAACAGCTAAGCTTTATTAAAAGCTTATTTTCAAATGTAAAGCCAAGGTGATCACTTTGACAAAAATGGAGGGTCCTCAGCTCACCGACAGGCAGCTCGAGATACTCAAGATGCTCTTCGAGATGAGCGAGCAGGTGAGCGTCTTCACAATAAGGAAGAAGCAGATAGACCTCGCAAACCGCCTGAGCCTTACCAGGCAGGCTCTGAACATCCACCTCCGGAAGCTCAGGGACGCAGGGCTGATCAGGACCGGGAGGGGGTTCATCGACCTGACCGAGGACGCGCTTAAGGCGTTGGGCGTCGAGACCGCCGAGGCATTCGTGTTCCTGAAGATCCACCCCCCGAAGAGGGAGTCCGTTTACGAGAAGATACGGGCGCTCCCGGCGCTCGACATCTACAGGGTGACCGGGGAGATTGACCTTGTAGCGATCGTCCCGCAGGCACATTTGGATCGGTTCCTCGAGGAGGTCTCGGGCATAGACGGGGTGGTCTCGACCTCCTCCCACGTTGTGATCTCGTCGATAAAGCGCCCGTGGAAAAATTTATAATTGAGATACCTGTGTATGGATTAAAAACGGTGGTCGCCAATGCCCATCCAAGATCCAGAAAAGCAGCAGCTGGCTCAGAAGCACCTCCTCTACCTGAAGATATGCAGGAAGTGCGGTGCCAGGAACCCTATCTCCTCGGAGAAATGCAGAAGGTGTCGGAGCAAGGAACTGCGACCGAAGCGGCGCGAGCTGAAGCGCTAAGCTTAAGTAAGTTTTTTGAACCACCCTAAACAGGGCGGGCCCGTAGTCTAGTCTGGTTAGGACACCTGAAAAAGGCCTAAAGTCGCCCTCACACGGCGGAGGTCTCCGGTTCGAGTCCGGACGGGCCCACCATTGCCTTACAATCTGTCGCGCCTCTTGGACTTTTAATACGACATCGCGGGAAACCGTACCTTGTCTATAGAATGCTTAACTGTGGGTGCAGAACAGTTGATAGGATTACGACTTGTTCCCATTCTTCCTTTGTTTTGGGGTGCCGCTCAAGCATTTGTGGGCCAGAAGGTAAAAAGGACGGATCTTCGCCTCCATAGCCTTTCAGTATTTGATCATCTCGTGAGCTCGATCCTTCCTACGACCCTCAGCTTGGCCCCGTCGAGCCGCATCAGCACTCCTTTAGACCCTGGGATGAATGCCAACTCCTTCCCCAGGGATATTTTGATTTTGGGGCTGCGCCAGCCGTTTCCGACATCGCCAGCCTCATCGATTTTCCCCGGAACGAACTGCATCCAATGACCGATATGTACGACTGTTCCTGCCACGAGCGGTTCGGGATAATACTTGTGGATCTTTGCCTTTGTTGCCAGCTCCTTCCTCGCAAGGACTGTGGGGTTGTTGTTCAGAAGCGTTCCGCGGTCCAAGTCCTCTGGCTGCACCCCCTTGAGCGCCAGCCCGACCCTGTCCCCCTCCGACGCTGTTTCAAAGTCGTCGTCGTGCTTCTGTATCGACCTCACCTGAGCCGCTTTATCGCCCGGCAGCACCTTCAGCGTATCGTGCCTCCTGACCGTCCCCTGCATAACCGTCCCCAAAACCACCGTGCCCGTCCCCTTCACGTTGAATGCATGATCGACCGCCACGCACCCCCCTTCGCCCCCCTCTTGCGCACCGCGTGCCTCCTTCGATGCCATGCTGATCATTTTCTCCCTCAGCCCGTTGACGTCGCCCTCAAAGAACTCGTATTTCTCCACTAGCGTCCCCTTGACCAGCTGCGCAACCTTCTCCTTAGGGGCGCTTTTCAGCACAATCAATCCCTTGTCCACCCCTGCGGAGTCCAGCATCAGCGCCGTCTCCCCGAATGCCGCGTCTATCTTCTCTACAACCAGAATCGCCATCTTTGCAATCGAGACCGCATAGAAGAGCGGGGCTAGCCTCTCCGGGTACTTTGCAGGCTCTATGAATGTGACCGTGTCCTCGCCCCTCTTCAGGTTGTAAAACGTGATGTCGCTAGTTGTCCCCTTCTTCCCCAGCCCCGCACTGAACCCTGGCTTCCCCAGAACGGCTACGTTAAGATTGCCCATCCTTCTCACCTACACCCCGTCCTGCCGCTCTTTCCTTTCCACGCCATCCGCTATCCTGCCCACGATCCTCCCGTACGCGACCCCCATGATGTGGACCCCAGCCAGCCTTGCCGTCCTCCTCAGCTCGGATACCATCCCAGAGAAGTACTCCTCGTTCATCTGGTCTATCTTCTCATCTATGGAAGCCCGTTCGTTGAGATCCTCGGCGGCTCTCAATTTCTCTAGATATTCCTCCGGCACCCTTATCCCAGGTACATTCTTCGCGATCTGCTCCGCGATCTTGGATGACCTGCACGGGAGGATCCCTATCAGGACCGGGATCCCGAAGCCGTCCACGGCGTCCAAGAACCCCTCCGCAACCTCAATGTCGAAGACCGCCTGCGTCTGAATGAACTCCGCCCCGAGTTGCGCCTTCCTCTCAAGCTTCGCGATCTCGACCTCGAGCGGGTCGGCGTTCGGGTTCCCGGTCACGCCAACGTGGATACGCACTTCCCCATCTATCCTGTTCCCGGCCAGATCGGTCCCGTCGTCGACCATCCTCCTGACCAGCTCCACCATCTGTGCAGAGTCGAGATCGTACACTGGCATCGCAGAGGGGTTATCCCCAAGCGAGGGGTGGTCACCGCTCATCACAAGCACGTTCCTTACCCCGAGGGCAGATGCGCCGAGGAGGTCAGAGGTGAGCGCGATCCGGTTCCTGTCCCTCGCGGTCATCTGGCATATCGCCTCAACGCCAGCCCTCTCCTGGATGGCGATCGATGCAGCCAGGCTGCCCATGTTTGCCCTCGCCCTCGGGTTGTCCGTGACATTGCACGCCACCACGTGCCTGCCTAGCGCCTTCGCTGACTCGACGAGCGTTTCTATCCTGGTCGTCTTACCTGGGGCGATCTCTCCAGTATAGACGAACTTTCCGGCACGGATCTCCGAGATCAACCTGCTGAAAGCCTCCCGCATTCCTACCACCTGCTTACCTAGTCACGATCTCCTGGGGCTTCCTCGACCTGTCCGCGGGCTGCCTGTACTTCTTGAAGACCTCGAGCCTCCCCTGCTTCTTGAGGGCATTGTACGCCAGCACCCATGCGCAGTCCCTCTGGTACCCGCCGACCTCGCACTTGCCCTGCACCTGCCCGCCGCAGGGACCGTTCAGCAGCCCCTTAGCGCACCTGGAGTACGGGCAGATCCCCCCGGTCTCGAGGATTATGCAGTCGGTGCATGCCCTGCACCTCTCGTAGAAGCTGCCGATCCTCTCTATCTTGCCTATGAAGAGCGTGTCCAGCCCTGGGATTATGATCTTCCCGGTGAGGTCGGCAGTCGACTGCGCGCCTGCCCCGCAGCAGAGGGTCACTATGGCGTCCGCCGAGTCGACCTCAGTCCTCTTCGGCGCCAGGTCCCTCCTCAGCACCCTCATGTCGCAGGGGCTCTCGACGACGGCGTACCCCACACACTTCTCGCCGACCCTCTCCGCGAGCTCCTTCACCTGCGCCTCCCCCCCAGTCTGGCACACCGTGGAGCACGTGCCGCACCCCACAATGAAGACCCTCTTGAAGGGCTTGATGCTTTCGCTGATCGTCTCGAAGGGTTTCTTCTTGGTGATTATCATCTTGTTCTGCCACGCAGAGTGGTTACTCCCCTCACAAATATCAATATATCGCGGGCTTGAGCGGCGCAAGTCTGGATCAGGTTTTTATTTCCAGCCTGCGATTATTCGAGGGGATGTCTTATGATCAGGGAGCACATTTTCACAGAGATGGTGACCTACGAGTGCGTAATGTGGAGGAAGTCCTACGCCTCGGGGACCTTCAAAGTGCTTGTGGACGAGACTGAGTGGGACGAAGCCCACCTGAACGGAAAGGGCAGGATAGTCCAGATCATCGAGGCAGAGCGCCCGAGGCTCAACGACGACTACACCGACCTACATGGGGGCATCGACTCGCTGACTAAGGGAACGACCCTCGAGGAGGTGAAGAAGCTCTTCGAGGGCAAGGAGGGGAGCTTCATGCACTACGAGAAGTCGATCCCCCCGACGCACCGTTTCACACTCAAGGAGCAGTTCCCCCTAGAGATAAAGCCCGTGGGTCTTCCGTTTTGAGGAAGCTTGCGGTGGCGATAGCGGCTGGCGGCGCCTCGATCCGCCTCGGCTCTCCGAAGCCCTTCGTGGAGCTGGGGGGCGCCAGGCTACTGGATTACGCCCTCGACTACGCATTCAATGCATCCGACGAGGTATACCTGCTCGCCAGGGATTCTGACCTATTCCCGCCCTCCGTTTTCATCGGCGGGAAAGCCCCCCGAGTGATTATTGACGACGATCGTGGGACCCCCCCGGATCGGATTGCAGGATCATTGAGGAGGATCCGCAGCGACCTCGTTTTCCTGATGGGCTGCGACATGCCCTTCCTCGACCCGTGCCTACCGCAGCTGCTGCTCTCAAGGATTGGCGACCACGGGGCGGCGGTCCCTGCGTGGCGGAACGGGTACATCGAGCCCCTGGCGGCGGTCTATTCGATACCTATGATTCCTGAGGGGCGCGGGATCGGCAGCATGAGGGACCTCTGCGGGGCGATGGACCCTGTATTCGTCGGCATGGAGGAAGCGCGGGTGCCCCCTTGGACCTTCCTAAACATAAACACAAGGGAAGACCTCTCGAGTGCGGAGAGGCTCCTCAAGCTCTTTCTATCTCGACGAAGTTCGTGTGGAAGGTCGAACATCCCCCGATGTCCGACGTCTCGCTGCCGGTAGTGAAGTTCACGTTCTTGCCGCCCTCGAGGAGCTTCGGCCATGCAATCCCGTGGGTCACCGCCACCCCACTCTTCACCCTGGGAGAGACCTTTGCCCTCATGATGCAGTCGCCCCTCGCGTTGAATACCCTGACGCGGTCCCCGTCGGAGATCCCCCTTTGGGCGGCATCCTCCTGGCTGACCTCTATGGTCTGGGCGTCCCCGCCGAAGATCGCCCCGATGTTGTGGTACTGGGACTTGGAGAGGTCCCTGTGGAACGGCGAGAGCAGCCTGATCGGGTACTCGCCTTTGATCTCCTTGAACCCGGGCACCCCATCGAGACCATCCGCATGGGCGATGCTCGAGCACAGCTCGATCTTGCCGGACGCCGTCCTGAAACTCAGATCCCAGAATGCCACGTGCGGGATCTGGGGCGTCCTCAGCCTCGCAAAGCCCTTCTCCATTAGCTCCTCCAGCGTGATCCCCTCCATGTAACCGGACCCGGTCGCCAGCAGCCTCCGCGCGACGCTCTCAGGGCTCTCGCAGAGCTCCGGGTAACCCATCCTCGCCGAGAGCTCGTTGAAGAGGTCATAATTCGACTTCGACTCCCCGACCGGATCGATCGCCTTCTCGTTTACTGCCACGTAAAGTCCGCCGTATGTGAAGTGGATGTCGAAGCACTCGAGGAAGCTGGTGGCTGGGAGGACCAGGTCGGCATAGTCCGCGGTGTCAGTGACGAATAGGTCGTGGACTACTGTGAAGAGGTCTTCCCTGGCGAGCCCCTCCCTGACCCTGTTCTGGTCCGGGCAGACCGCAGCGGGGTTTGAGTTGTACACGAAAAGGAGCTTCACTGGCGGGTCAAGCCCCTCGCCGAGCAGAGCCTCCCCGAGCCTGACCATGTTTATCTTCCTCCTTCTCGAAGGAGATCCCGCGACCGCCGTGAGGTCTGCGGTGAAGTAAGCCGAGTTTGAGTAGAAGAACCCCCCTCCCCTCCTGCCGATATTGCCTGTGACCGCCGGGATCAGGGAGATCGCCCTGACCATCTCGCCGCCGTTGAGGTTCCTCTGGATGCCGAGCCCGATCAGGAATGCGGCGGGCTTGATCCTGCAGCACCCGTCCGCGAACTCAATGAACTCCTCCTCGTCAATCCCGCAGATACCGCAGACCTTCTCGACCGTGAACTCGGAGGCCCTCCGCGCGAGCAGATCGAATCCTACAGTGTTCCTGCTGATGAACTCTTGGTCGTGGAGGCCATGGTTGACCGCGTAATTTATCACGCCCAGCGCGAGCGCGGAGTCCGTGCCAGGTCTCACCTGCAAGTGCAAATCAGCGCGCTCCGCAGTCTCGGTCCTCACCGGGTCGACCACAACGATCCTTGCGCCTGACCTCGCGATGATCGGGTAGATGTGCTGGGCGGTCCAGGCTGGGTTCATACCCCAGACGACTACGAGGGAGGAGTTAGCAAGGTCTTCGGGGTCCATCCCTGCCGATGTGCCGTAGTGATACCTGAGCGCCTCCTTCCCTGCGGAGGAGCAGATCGTGTACTCGAGGTCCGATGCCCCTATCCGGTTGAAGAGCCTCTGCGGGAAGTACCTGTTTATCACGCCCATGTGCCCGGCATAGCTGTAGGGGAGTATCGATTCGGGCCCGTGCTCCCTGATTGTGCTCCTAATCCTCTCAACTATGATGCTCAGCGCTGAGTCCCAGCTGATCCTCTCGAACTTGCCCTCTCCCTTCCTCCCGATCCTACTCAGCGGGTACTTCAGCCTCTCCGGCGAGAATACGTACTCGAGCGCCCTCTGCCCTTTCTTGCAGAGGAAGCCGCGGGTCAGCCCGTGGTCCGCCCTTGGCGTGATCGAGTCGACCCGCCCTCCTTCAACGCCGGTGATCATCACGCACGTGTCGTAGCAGTCGCGGGGGCAGACCGTGAAAAACTCCCTGCTTGTGTCCATGTTGCTCACAATCAGATCGTTCTGCAGCGCAAAAATAGGTTTTGATCCTTCATAAAGGGATTCCCCACCCGGATCCGGGCGGCGTGGTTCTCAGCACAAGTACTGGAATAGACGCGATGGCGCCTATCAGGACCATTATCACAGTCATGATGACGATGGCGAGCACCGCCACGCCGAAAGCCTGAAGCCAACCGATCCTGAATACTGACTTGTAGACCCAGAGCAGTGCCAAGAATGCAACTATCGAACCGAGAAGTTGGGATCCCGCGCCAAAAAAAGCCCAAAACAAGATCGCCCCTATCCAGGCAACAATTGAATACACTATGGCCCCGAAAAACGTCGCCGCCATCGCCCCTGCCAATGAGGCCCTGCCCCCTGTGAAAGCTTTCGCGGCGAGGTACACTGGAATGGAGACTAGCGCCCACATTACCAGGAGTGCTGCAATGACTAGAGCGAGCGCGACGAATCCTATGAGCATAAACACATTCTCTCTCTCCGTCGGTAAAAAAATTATCGCGGATCGGGGGCATATACGTTGATCGGTTTCCAGATGCGCATGCTTAGCAAAAACTGTCCCCCGCGTCAAGCGCAGGTCGGCTGCACATGGGCGAAATGCTCGATCAGAAGGGCTTCGCGGCACAATCCGATCAGGAGATGGGNNTCCCATATGCTGATTGACCTGTGGAAAGATTAAAATCTTTGAAATAAATATCCCAAGAAAAAAGATGATCGCAATGCGACTTAGGATAAAGCTCTTGCTCACTTTGGTAGTCCTTGCATTCGTTGCATTCATGATTATCGTGGTGGCGATAAATGTGTTTGTCTTACCCGCCTTTGAAAGGGCTGAGAGCGAGGAGGTCGGTGAGGGACTCACGAGGGCACTCAATGTCATCAACATCAGCATATCCCAGCTCGAATCTTCAGCAAAGGACTGGGCATACTGGGACGATACGTACCAGTTTCTCCAAGGCAATCATGCCGGCTATGTGCAGTCCAACATCGTCCCGGGGACATTCGAATCGCTTAAGTTGAATGTGATGGCTTTCATAGATCCGGATGGGGCGCTTGTCCTAGGGAAAGCTTACGATTATGAAAACGGGGAAGAGATCCCGCTCCCTGAAGGGCTTGATGAAAAACTTGGTGCGCTGGCTTCCCTGGCGATGGAAGGCGGAAGAAGCGGGGTACTGGCGCTACCTGGAGGAACGATGATCTTCTCTGTGCAACCCGTGCTTAAGAGCTCGATGGAGGGCCCCCCTGCTGGCGCACTATTCATGGGGAGGGTTCTTGACCAGAGCGCTGTGGACTCAATTTCCCAGACAATCCTCTTGCCCGTCTCCCTGCAGCCGTACGACTTGCTTGCGCTCCCTGAGGGGTTCGCCTCCGCAAAGGCTGCGCTCGCCTCCGGGGGGACTGCCGTCATACCGATAAACTCAAGCACTGTATTGGGCTATGCCGTGATCAATGATGTTTTCGGGAAACCTTCGCTAGCAGTTGGAGTCAGCCTCGAAAGGCATTTCTACAGGACAAGCCTTGCCGCACTAACCCATTCGGTCACCAGCGCATTTTTAGCCCTATCATTGTCTTTCGTAGCCCTTTATGCCTCAATCGAAGTCGGCTCCATGAGGAAGATCTCCAGGTTAAGGAAGGAGATGATGAAGATAGGCGAAAGAAGGGACTTCTCGAAGCGCGTCCGGGAAGAGGGCGACGACGAGATTTCGGATCTCGCAAAGAGCGCCAACTGGATGCTATCCGCGCTGGAAAGCTCCTCTGAAGAGCTCAAGAGGTATGCTGCTCGCCTGGAGGAGCTGGTTGAAGAACAGACTGCGAAGCTGAGGGAAAAGGAGCGCCTCGCTGCGATAGGCGAGACCGCGACAATGGTTGGGCACGACCTGAGGAATCCGCTCCAGTCTTTGATGAACATCGTCTATCTGATGGAAGAGGATGGCGCCTCCCTGCCCCCCGAGAAGAGAGAAATGTTTTCGAAGTGGTTGGGGAAACTAAAAGACAATGTGGCATACATGGACAAGATAGTGTCAGACCTCCAGGACATGACAAGGCCGCTCAAGGTTGACTTTACAGAGGTCCAGCTGGATCGGCTGCTCATGGATGTACTCGACGATCTAAAAGTCCCGGAGGGCGTCCATGTGAGCCTTGAAATAGAACCAGGCGCGGAGAAGGTGGTTACTGATCCACTGATCCTAAAGCGGATTCTGCACAATCTGGTTATTAATGCCTTTCAGGCAATGCCAGGCGGAGGGAGGCTCACGATCGCGGCGTCCCTCTCGGGTGGGGAAATCCTGATCCGAGTAACGGACACTGGCGTCGGGATGGATGAAGAGACCTTGAAAAAGATATTCACGCCCCTCTTCACCACGAAGGCAAAGGGGACTGGTCTTGGACTGGCTGTGTGCAAGAGGCTAGTCGAGGCGCTTGGGGGGAGCATTTCGGTCAAGAGCTCCAAGGGCGTTGGGACAACCTTCACCTTGAGGCTGCCCATTAACAAGGGTTCTGGAGCAAACCCGACAAGCACAATGAAGCCGAGTTAACATTCGCCCTTCCTGTCAGTTATGCTCTTATCTCTGGAGGGGCATATAATCAGTTGTGGTGCTTATGGCATACGGAGGGGCAGCCGCCGCAGTGGAGGAGGCAAAGAAGTCCAGCTCGTACCGGGTGAAGTTCAGGAGGGAACAATTCCTGGAGATGATCAGGATAGCGCAGCCGCAGCGGATATACCGCGTCAAGAACGTCCACTTCTTCGCCTTCGACGGCTTCGTGATGTACTGCCAAGAGTGCACCGACGCCGAGCTGGGCGTGAGGGTGATAGAGGCGATAGAGTTCTCGAACGACGCCTGGAAGAAGTCCTAAGCGGCTTGATCCTGGTGGCTTTGGAAGAAGCGGGGCTAATTCAGGTCCACCGCCAGGAACAACTTTATAATCACATCGTTTTCCGGACCATTGTACCGTACAATGGTGGGGGATCGGGGGGCGCTCCTGTTATGTTGATTTAAAGAATTCAAACCCGGAAATTTTTGGTCAAGTTTTTTGCTATTAATGGAATAAAAGTTGGTGGACTGGGTGGGATTTGAACCCACGACCCCCTGCGTGCAAGGCAGGTGATCTGCCGCTAATCTACCAGCCCTTTCCGTATGCTGGAACTCCGACGTTATTTTTATTTATTTCGCGTCGTAGGCGAGTGAGGGCTGCTGGCTCGTACTAAATATGCTTGAACGTTCTCTGGGCACTAAGCAAGGCTCCTCGCAATGCTGATCATATCAGCCAAGAGCGCGTACCCCGTCGCCCTCCTGCCTGCGCCCGGACCTACGATCGTAACCTCGCCCAGCGTATCGGTGCTGAACGTCAGTGCGTTGGTCACGCCCCCGATGCTCGCCAGGGGATCGGACGCCGGGAGCCAGGTGGGCGATACCTCTGCCCTCGCCTCTCCACGTTCGTCCCTCCATGCCCTCGCAAGAAGCTTGATCCGCCCGCCCTTCCTTATCGCGCCTGCGACCTCCTCCAGCGCGATCCCTGTGATCCCCTTCCTTGCCACGTCATCCGGTTTGATATCCGCCCCGAAGAAGTGGTTCGCGAGGATGGCTGCCTTTGCGGCCGCATCCCATCCCTCCACGTCCATAGTCGGGTCCGCCTCCGCATACCCCATCCTCTGCGCCTCCTTCAGGACATCCGCGTAGCTCCTGCCCCTCTCCATCTCCGAGAGTATGAGGTTGGTCGTCCCGTTCACTATCCCCCTTATCGAGGTTACCCTGTTGGCTGAGAGCGGCCCGTCGAACAGGTTGAAGACTGGGGTCCCGCTGAGCACGGTCCCCTCGAACCTCAGCCTTCCGCCTTTCTCCGAAGAGATTTTCATCAGCTCCCTGTAGTGGAGCGCGATCGGCCCCTTGTTGGTGGTCGCGACGTGCTTCCCCATCTCGAGCGCAGCCCTTATGTGGGAGTATCCTGGCTCGCCGTCCTTGATGTTAGTCCATGTGACCTCCACGACGAAGTTGGCGCCGCTCTCCCTTATCGTCTCGAGCGCGCCCAGCCCCTTCTTACCTCCGTTGATCCTTTCGATGCCCTTCCCGGAATCTGCCAGCCTGACAGCCTCAGCCAGGTCGATCCCCTTGGGATCCATCACGGATCCGCCCNCGATATGGCAACGACCTTCCATTCGATTCCGATTTCCTTTAGGAGCTCCCTCTTCTCCAGCAGGAGGTCTGCGAAACCCCTGCCGACCGTCCCGAAACCTATGAACGCGATGTCGAACCTCATAACTATCGCCGGTGCCTACTCAATGTGGGCAGGAATTAAAAAAACTATCCGCTGCCAAACTTGAAATAAGACCTCCAACAGATTATGTAGCGATGGTATCAGAATGGTCTTGATCATACCCGTTTTCGAACTGCACCAGCCCAGGCGCCTGAAGAGGCAGTTTGGGAGGGCACTCCAGCCCGGCACAAAGCTCGAGAACTTCTACTTCGATGACGACCTCAACAGGGAGATTTTCCTTCGCGTCTCGAGGGCAGCGTACCTGCCGGCGCTGGACTCGATTCTGAGGTCCATAGAAAAAAATGCCTTCAAGTGCGCGATTTGCGTCTCCGGGACGCTCCTCGAGCAGGCGGTCGCTTGGGATCCAGAGATAGTGGGCAAAATAAGGAGGATCGTCGAAACCGGATCCTGCGAGCTGATCGCCCAGCCGTACTACTGCTCCCTCGCCTCCCTCTTCTCGCCCGAGGAGCTGGCAGGCCAGCTGGAGATGCAGAGGATCGCTTCCGAGAAGCTCTTCAAGCAGGCACCAAAGACGGCGAAGAACACCGGTCTGATTTCCAGGGATGACGTATGGAAGGTGATGCGGGCACTTGGGTTCAATTCCGTCATCGTCGAGGGGGCCGAGAGGCTCCTCGGCCTCAGGTCGCCGAACTGCCTCTATTCATTGGGCGACGGGGGGCTGAGGCTCATCCCGAGGAACTACCCCCTCTCAGACATGGTGAACTTCAGGTTCGCCGAGTCCGGCCCTGGCGGCGCCCCGCTCCAGCCCGGCTACTACTTGGATCTTGTCCTCTCCCAGAAGGGCGATCTCATGCTGCTGAGCTTCAACCTCGAGGCTTTCGGCGAGTACTTCGGGGAGGGGAGCGGCATAATGGAGTTCCTCGAGGCACTCCCGGAGGAGGCACAAAAGAGGGAATGTGCAGCGTGGGCTACCCCATGGGATGCAGCCGGAGCCCTCGAGCCGAGGGGGGCGGTTGAGGCAAGGGACTACTCCTCAGGGGCGGGTTCTGAGAAGGACCTGTCCGCTTGGATCGGCAATGACCTGCAGCGATACTGCCTGGATAACCTGCGGTACCTTTACCCGTTGGCAAAGAAGTCCGTGGAGGATCTGCGGGTATGGCGCCTCCTGGGCCAGAGCGACATCTTCCTGTACATGGGCGACAAGCAGGGCATGGAAGGCGAGATACGGTCCTACTTCTCGCACTTCAGCAGCCCCGTGGAGGCGTTCTCGACATTCCTGTGGACCCTCGCCGACTATAGATCCAGGCTCTATTCAAAGCTCGGCGAAGAGGGAAGGACCTACAGGACGCTCTACGGCGACCTCCCTGACGCACACGCATTCCACTTCTATGCAGGCATGGGCAAGCCAGTCGGGGTCAAGGCTACGAACCTGAACTCCCTGAAGGCTGCCGTCCAGTCGGTCGACTCGAACGCCCTGCGTTTCCACCTCTCCAGGGGGGATCTGCGGCGTTGGGTAGGCGAGGTCCTTGGACTGCCTGTGCTCGCCGAGGAGATAAGGCGGCTCGAGGGCGATGCAGACGCAGGGGACGCATGCGAGAGGCTGGTCCGGTTGATCTCTTCAGCAATAGATGAGGCACATTCGCAAATCCAGTCAGGGGGTGCAAAGCCTGCTAAGGCTGGAATGTCACACTGAGCGCTCGGAGATCCGGATGCCGGACTCCGGGGTCGTCGCCTCCTGCGAGGTCGAAGTCCGCACCGATCCGCTCACCGGCGCCGTGGCAAGGATAAACCGGGCAAGGCAGGGGAGGCCGAGGCAGCACGAGGCTGTGCCCATCCCTGAGGCCGAAAAGGGCTGCCCTTTCTGCCCCGAGAGCCTAGAGGACTCGACCCCGACATTCCCCCCGGATTTCTGCCAATCCGGCAGGATCAGGGTGGGCAGGGCGGTCGCCTTCCCGAACATGTACCCGCTTTCGTCCATGCACAGCGTGGTCGTATTCACGCCGGAACACAAGTTGGAAATCAATGCCTACAGCCCTGAGGAGCTTGCAGACGGGATAATGGCATCAGCAGCCTTCGCCCGGGCAGCCGCCGAGAGGGGATATCCCTTCCACTTTTTGGGGTGGAACCACCTCGGTCAGGCAGGCGCCTCGATACTGCACCCGCACTTCCAGGTGTTAGCAGGCAAGTCCCCTATCTCCTCCCTAAATGAATGCCTCGCCTCATGCAGGTCGTACCGAGAGAGGGAATCGAGATCTTTCTGGGACGACTTGCTCGAGTCGGAGGTCAGTTCTCCAAGGTACGTCGGGAAGACCCGCGGGTTCTCTTGGATGGCACCGTGGGCTCCAACCGGGGCATGCGAGGTGATTGGCGTTATCGAAGATGATTCGACCTCGCTCCTCGGGCTCGAAAAGGAACGCATCCTTGGCCTTGCGGACGGCATCTCCAGGATCCTGAAGGGGTACTGGGGAATGGGCATCAGGTCGGTCACAATGGGCGTCTTCTCCCTGCCCCCAGGACATGGAGAGGGAGAATTCAGGCTGCACGCGAGGATTATGGGCAGATCCAGGCGCATAGGGTGCGACAGGGCGTTCCTCGAACTTTACGGCTCGGAGGTCGGCTTAACCGAGTTCCCGGAGGAGTATGCCGCGGCGCTCAGACGCTTCTTCTGATCACCCGAGCTGGGGGATCACCTTGGAGCGCACGGAGCCGAACGCCGAAAGCAGGGCGCCCACAAGGGGGGCATCCTCGCCCAGGGGGGTCGTCATCACCCTGGGGGGCGCGTTGAAGCAAAGCCGGGGCAGCGCCTGAGCAACGGGGTCGACCGTCAGGGAGGGGTTCTTCAGGGCAAGCCCTCCCCCGACCGTGATCGTCTCGGGATCGTACATGTTCACGATGTTTGCGAATGCCTTGGCGTTGATCTCTGCAGCCCTCTCGATCACGAGCTTTGCGAACGGGTCCCCTCCGTAAGCCGCGCTGAAGATCTCTTTTGCCTCGATTCTCTCCCCTCCGCCTCCCTTCAACGTCTCAGCTAGCCTGCTCACGCCGGAAAAGCCCTCGGAAAGGTATCTTGCAAACTTGGGGATGCCGCTCCCCGAAGTGTAGGCTTCCCAATGGCCAAGCCCGCCGCAGTTGCATCTGAGCCTCCCCTCCAGATCGATTATCATGTGCCCGACCTCGTGGGCATTCCCATCCTTCCCGAGCAGCACCCTGCCGTCAACCATTATGCCTGATCCGATCCCAGTGCCAATCCCGACGTATGCGAGGTTCCCCATCCCTCTCCCTGCCCCGACCGCCCCCTCAGCCACTGCCGCAGCCACGCAGTCGTTCAGAACAACCGCCGGTCGCCTGAACTCTGCCTCAATCGCGTCCTTGAGCGGCACGCTCTTGAGCGAGGCGTGGGGTGAGAACTCGAGCGATCCCTTCCTGATGTCAAGCCTCCCTGCTGCGCCGATGCCTATGCCCTCGACCTCACCAAAATCCCCGCCGCAGATTTCCTTGATTATGCAGATCACCTGCGAAACGAACCGGTCTGGGCTCCCGCGCGCAACCCTCCGGACAGACCTCTTCAGGATCCTGCCTTCTTGGTCTCCAAGGGCAGCCCTGATCCAGCTCCCCCCTATGTCCAGCCCCACCGCGCGTTTCATCGCCATCGGACACCCGCCTTCGGCTTCCAGTCGTTGGCATTGTACTCTTCTAGGACTTTCTTGTAGAGCTCGAGTGTCTGATCCGCGGTCGTGTTCCAGGGGAACTCTTTTGCCCTCAACCTGGCATTCTCAACCAGCCTTGCCCTCAGCCCTTCATCCTCAAGGATCCTGGTGATTGCCTTTGCAAGATCCTCTGGCGAACCGGATTGGAACTTGAGCCCGTCTTTTCCATCCGTGATTATCTCGTCGAGCCCCCCCGTGTTCGAGACGATCACAGGGATCCCGAGCGACATGGCCTCCAGGACCACTATCCCGAACGGCTCGTAGAGGCTGGGTATTACCAACACGGATGCCTCCCCGTAAATTGAGAGCAGGGTCTCGTCGTCCACGTGGCCCAGGAAAGTCACCCTGTCGCTAACACCCAAATTCCTGGCGAGCCCCTCGAGGTAGGGTCTCATCGCGCCGTCGCCGACTATGATCACCCTGCAGTCCTTGAGGAGGCTTGCCGCCTCCACCAGCAGGTGCGGCCCTTTCTCGTAGACGAGCCTCCCTACGAAGAGCACGGTCCTGCTGTTTTTTTTGCTCGAATTTCCGCTATTGACCCTCGCCATCTTCGGATCATACCCGTTGGGAATCACAGAGATCTTGTCGATCGGGCACCCGAGGCTCGAGTGCACCTCGTCCATCATATACCTACTGCAGCATATGACTCTCCATGCCTCGTAGGTGAGCCACCACTCCATCTCATGGATGTGCCTCTCGCTGTCGTTCGACAACACCCTTCTCCTCCCCAGCTCCGTTGCGTGTATCGTCGCCACTAAGGGGAGCCTCCACATGTGCTTGAGCGCGATCCCAGAGTAGGCAGTCAGCCAGTCGTGGACGTGTATGAGGTCAAAACTCCCCAGATCAGCTGCCCTCTCGATCATCAGCATGTTCAGCCCCTCTATCCAGGATACGAAGTCTGGGTAGCGCATGACATAGGGGTTCACCCTTACGATCTCCACGCCATCAGTCTTCTCGCATGTTTTGGAAGTCCCATCAGTGAAGCTCAGGACCGTCACGTTGGCACCCTTCGACGCAAGGTGGATCGAAAGGTTGTGGACATGCCTCCCCAGCCCCCCGACAATGTGGGGGGGATACTCCCAGGTTATTGTGAGGATCCTCACTCCTGGAGCCTCCTGTAGGCCTCCATCAGCTCGTCGGCACTCCTCGCCAAGGCTATCTTTCCGCTCTCCAGCCCGTAGTTCTCTTCCAGGTGCTCTTTCATCTCCAGCGACTTGATGACTACAAGGTCAGACCTGTTGAAGTAGTACCTCTCGATGTCGAAGATTCCCATATTGAGCAGAGAGCCCAGTGCCTTTGATCTGGTCAGCTCCGTGGTGTAGACTGAGGCGACCAGGGGTGCCCCGAAGCAGGCCTTAAGGTAAACCCCTGCGAGCCCACTCACCCAATCATGGGTGTGCACGACTGGAACATCTCCTCCCTCATGGATCGCCTTCGATGCACCCCTCAGGAGGTCGATGTTCAGGGCATGTATGTACGCGAGTATGTGCGGGCTGCTCCTGATCGACGATGCACACTCGAATATCCGGATCCCGTCCGCCTCGGTCACCCAGTCCCTGTCGCCCCTCACAACAAGTATGGTCCTCACCCTCTTGGCGATCTCAGGTAGGAGCGACTTCAGCTCCTGAGAAAGCTCGCCGACGACCCAAGGCGGATATTCCCAGCTTATGTGCATCACTTGCTTCATCTGGATTACCTGGGCTAAGTGTAGATGCTCCTTATCACGCATATCCCGAGCCTGCTCAAGTAGTACGCCGTACCCTTGCTCTCCACATACCCGTATGAGAGGAGCTCCCTTACCGCATTCTGGAGCTCCTGCTCAGACATGCCAGATGCGATCCTCAGCTCATCGAGGCTCTTGGCAGTCACTGGGTCCACAGAGGATATGTTGTGCATGGCTATAAGGAGCCTCATTGAAGGAGCCAACTCATAGATGTCATTCATAGTAAATGATCATGGAGGGGACTCTAAAATAAGTTGTGATCGCTCTTACGGCGGTTCGCAAGAGGTCTCCGATGCCTTAGCGGGTAAGACATTCCTCCTCCCCCGCTCCGCCTCCGCAGCCACCGCGGGCTTGAGGTACAGCACTCCCAGCGGCGGCAAAGTCAAGGGCAGCGAATACCTCCGCCCGTGCGCCTCCACCTCCTCCGCCTCGACACTGCCGAAGTTCCCCCACCCCGAACCGCCGTATGCAACGGCGTCGCTGTTCAGCAGCTCTCGCCACCTCCCTCCCCTGTCGATCCCGACCCGGTAGTTTTCCCTCGGCACGGGGGTGAAGTTGCACACAACCAGGACGACCTCGCCTGATCTCCCCTTCCTCTCAAAGCTTATGACGCTCTGCTCATAGTCCCTGAAGTCCACCCACCCGAAGCCTCCCTGATCGAAGTCGAGCTCGTGCAGCGCCGCCTCTGTCGCATACGTCGAGTTTAGGTCTTCCACCCACCTCTTCAGACCAGCATGCATGAGCTCGGAGAGCAGGTGCCAGTCGAGCCCCCTTTCGTGATACCACTCGTTCCGCTGACCGAACTCCCCTCCCATGAAGATCAGCTTCTTCCCCGGGTGCGCGTACATGTNCTAAGATTCGCGAACTTCTGCCAGTCGTCGCCTGGCATCTTCCCGAGGAGCGAGCGCTTCCCATAGACCACTTCATCGTGCGAGAGGGGTAGCACGAAGTTCTCCGAGAATGCGTACCAGATGCTGAACGTTATCTCGCTGTGGTGGTATTTCCGGAATATCGGGTCCTTTGAGAAGTAATCGAGGGTGTCGTGCATCCACCCCATGTTCCACTTCATCCCGAATCCTAGCCCGCCCGAGTAGGTTGGCCTGGAGACCATGGGCCAGGCTGTGGACTCCTCGGCTACCGTCTGGGCGTCCGGAAACTCCCTGTAGACTGCCTCGTTCAGGTCCTTGATGAATGATATCGCCTCCAGGTTCTCCCTCCCCCCGTGCTCGTTCGGGACCCACTCACCCTCCTTCCTCGAGTAGTCTAGATACAGCATTGAGGCGACGGCATCGACCCTCAGCCCGTCTGCATGGTACTTGTCCAGCCAGAAGACAGCACTGCTGATCAGGAAAGACCTGACCTCGCCCTTCCCATAGTCAAAAATGTAGCTCCTCCAGTCTGGGTGCCACCTCTTCCTCGGGTCCTCGTACTCGTAGAGGTGCGTCCCGTCGAAGTAAGCTAAGCCATGGGCATCGGTGGGGAAGTGGGAGGGGACCCAGTCCAGATAAACGCCCTTCCCAGCCTTGTGGACCCTGTCGATGAGACACATGAGCCCCTGAGGCTCTCCATACCTCCCAGTCGGCGAAAAGTAGCCTGTGGTCTGGTAACCCCAGGATCCGTAGAAGGGGTGCTCCATGACTGGCAGCAGCTCGAGGTGGGTGAACCCCGACTCCCCCAGGTACTTCGGGATCTCCTCGGATAGCTCGGCATAAGTTAGCCAGGAACCGTCCTCCTTCCTCCTCCACGACCCCAAATGGCACTCGTATATTGATATTGGGGATCCGAGCGAATTGCATTCCTTCCTTCGTCGCTTAATCCATTCCCAGTCGGACCAGTTGTACTCGAGTTCCCAGACAAATGAGGCTGTGGCAGGCGGGACCTCTGATCTGAATGCAAAAGGGTCTGCCTTGTCGAAGCATCGCCCGTCCTTGCAGACGATCCTGTACTTGTAAAGTGCCCCCGTCCCGACCCCTGGCAAAAACCCTTCCCATATCCCTGAACCGTCCCCCCTAAGCAAGAGGCGGTGTTCGGGCTTCCAGCCGTTGAAGTCCCCGATCACGAAGACCTCGTCAGCATTCGGCGCCCATACCCCGAACTGGGTTCCCCGTTCCCCGTCCAGCTCGATCGGGTGTGCCCCGAGCTTGTCGTAAAGCCTGCTGTGCTTCCCCTGCCTGAAGAGGTAGATGTCAAAATCTGTAAGCAGCGAATGCGCCTGCACGCCCTTGCGCCTGGAACCTTCAGCTGAGTCCATCTGAGCTCCCTTTGACATTATATAATGTCGAGTATCCCTTTTATGGGGATCCATGCGTTCTCCGGCCTGTTGTCGATCTCATACTCCAGCTCGTAGAATGCCTTCTCCAGCATGAATGCCTCGAGGAGGATCCGTATCCCTTCCCTGTCCCTTGGGATGAGCTCTGAACCATCCAGCTCTGACAAGTACTTCTGCAGAAAGACCTTGGCGCAGCAGATGTACCATGCCCTCGCCCAGCCCTCAAGCAGTCCCTTGTCGTCTCCCTGATACTGCCCACGTGCGAATGCGGTGCAGGCTGCGTAGTGCAGCGATCTCAGCATCCCTGCCACGTCGACGAGGGGCGACCTCTTTATCCTCCTCTCGCTGAGCGCCCTTGTGGGCTCGCCCTCGAAATCTACTATCACAACATCACTCCCTGTGTATAGTACCTGCTGAAGATGGTAGTCCCCGTGGATCCTTCCCCTCAGCGCTTCTATCTTCAGTTGTCTCAGCCGCTTCAGCTTCTCGTCGATCTTGCCCTGCCGGTCATAGACCGATTGGAACCATCCCCGATCTTTCTCTCCCAAAGCCGCCCTCATTTTTTGAGATCTGATGATGCGCCTAACGTAGCTTGACAGCCCTTGGTACAGCGAGAACTGGTATAGGTAATTGAACTTTTCCGGAGTGAAATCGGGGTTTTCGCCGCCCTTGAAGAGGCATTTGTGGAGCTCTGCGGTCCTCAACGCAAGGAGCTCCAAAAGTTCCAGCGTCCCTCTCCCGATAAGCTCGACCATCTCTTCGGGTACAGGGACGTCGCTGAATATGAAGTCGAATGCAAGCATTATCTCCTGCGGCTTGTTGACCCTTATGCGTATGAAGTACCCTTCAAGCTCGTTCAGGAGAAGGCTCCAGCAATCCCCTTCGTTCGGGACATATTCTTGGAGGGATGCGATCACTACGGGCTCAGCGCCCCTCTCTTGGTATATGATGCACCCGAGCAGGTCTGGGGCATGCAGGAACGAGTGGCTGTTCAGGTGATCAAGGATCTCGACCTCGGGGTTCTTCCCCTCCTCTGCCTTCCTGTATATCTTGAGCATTGCCTTTTCCCCAATCAGTATTGAGGTGTTGCGCTGGTTCAATTGCGGCGTGATCTCGATCCCATCAAGCTTCATGCCCCTCAGGGCCTTGAACCTCTCCCTCAAAACAATCTTGATCTCGGCGTTCTTTCCCCTCATCCCCTTCCTCCTGATTATCAATGAGAGCAACGTTTTGGCGAACTCTCCAGTAGCCGACGAATCGATCAGAATACCATTACCTGAACCTGACCGTATTTTCGCAATTATTAGCTCGGGCGCCCCCTCTGAGACCTTCAGCCTCTCTTCCGGATCGTCGATGTAAACGGCGGGTAGAACATATGTCTCAGGGAGGCCAAGAGAATAGAAGACATCGATTATTGCGATCCCTTCGAATTTGTGCCTGCCGTCTTCAAAATGGATGATGTCCCTGACTTTGATCCTGTCAATTTCCCTCTTTTTGCCTAAGAACCACCTCTGCTCCAGCAGGAATGCGGGCAGGACTTCGCCCTCAAGCCTCTCCAGGGCACTTCTCGAGCCAAGCTCTCCTGCATCCTTCACGGTGATCTCTATTTTCGTGATTATCGGTTTTGCCACCTCTTCCGAGAGGGAGAATACGTAGTACCCATACGGGTCGAAGGTCAGGATGTAGCCCGATTTCCCGATCTTCGGGAATTGGGCATTCCCGAGTATCTCCTTTGGGATTTGCCCTTCATAGGCAGACAGGTCGAGCTCAACAACCTGCGGCTTTTTTGAAAGGTTTACTACAACCAGTACCCTCTCATTCTGGAATTTCCTAACGAAAGCCAAGATCTTGCTGTTTTCAGGGTAAAGGAACTCGATCTCTCCCCTCCCGAATGCCTTGAAGTGCTTCCTTACGTTTATTGCCCGCTTCATCCACCAGAAGAGTGACGACTGGTTCTTCTTCTGGTTCTCGACATTGATCGCCTCATAGTGGTACTCCGGGTCCACTATCACGGGGAGGTGGAGCTTCTGTGGGTTCGCCTTGGAGAAGCCTGCGTTCAGCTCGGCAGACCACTGCATCGGAGTCCTGACCCCGTTCCTGTCGCCGAGGTAGAAGTTGTCGCCCATCCCTATCTCGTCCCCATAGTATATGACTGGAGTTCCCGGGAGCGTAAGCAGGAGCAGGTTCATGAGCTCTATCTTTCTCCTGTCGTTCTCCATGAGCGGGGCCAGCCTTCTCCTGATGCCCAGATTAATCCTTGCCTGCTTGTTGTTAGCATACACCCTGTACATGTAATCCCTCTCTTCGTCGGTGACCATCTCGAGTGTGAGCTCATCATGGTTTCTGAGGAATAGCGCCCACTGGCAGCCCTCCGGGATGCCCAACGAGCTCTCCAGTATGTCCACGATCGGGAACCGGTCCTCGAGGAACATTGCCATGTACATCCTCGGCATGAGCGGGAAATGGAATGCCATATGGCACTCGTCCCCCTCCCCAAAGTACATCATCGCGTCCGAGTGCCACTGGTTCGCCTCAGCGAGAAGCATCTTATTCTTGAATTTGGAATCGACGTGTCTTCTCAGTTCCTTCAGGAACTGGTGGGTCTCGGGCAAGTTCTCGCAGTTGGTCCCCTCCCTCTCGAAGAGGTAAGGGACAGCATCTAGCCTAAGGCCGTCCACGCCAAGCCCCAGCCAGAAGTCGACGACCTCGAAGATCTTCCTCCTAACCTCCTCGTTGTCGTAATTGAGGTCGGGCTGGTGGGAGTAGAACCTGTGCCAGTAGTACTCCCCCGCGACAGGGTCGAGTGTCCAGTTCGACGACTCGAAGTCCTTGAATATTATCCTCGCTTCACTATACTTGTTCGGATCGCTGCTCCATACATAGTAATCCCTCTTGGGGGATCCTTTCTTGGCCCTCCTCGCGGCCTGGAACCACGGGTGCTGGTCCGAGGTATGGTTGAGCACGAGCTCGGTTATTACCCTCAAGCCCCTCTCATGAGCGGCCCTGACGAACTCCTTGAAGTCCTTCAGCGTACCATACCTCGGATCCACCCCGAAGTAGTCGGATATGTCGTAGCCGTCGTCCTTCATCGGCGAAGGGTAAAAGGGGAGCAGCCATATCGCCGTCACGCCCAGGTCGCTGAGGTAGTCCAACTTCTTAGTTAGCCCCTTGAAATCCCCTATCCCGTCACCGTTACTGTCAAAGAATGACCTCACGTGGAGCTCATAGATTATCGCATCCTTGTACCAAAGCCCATCTGACGCATTTTCCATGGTTACAGCAACAACCTGCCTTCTGTATTTCCTCGAATGGAGGCTTTCATAATCACCGAAAACTTTACTGGATTTTATCTTTATGCTTTTGAACTAAACTAAACACAGCTCCTGGTATCTTGCTTGATCCTTTTTTCAGATGCGTTTTTTAATTTATTCATCGCTATTGCAATAATCGCTGCTTCAGACAAGCACCGGCACTTCAGCTGGTCAATAGCCAATAACCACAAGCGTTTCATTTGTGCCTCTCCCTCCTCAAAGCTTGTCCTCCAGCCTATACGGTTAAATAAAATGACTTCCAGATCCTTTCATGGTGTCTTCAGCTGTTTACCTTTGTGTTGCAGGCAATAGACTACGATTGGCTGTTGGAGCAGCTGAACCTCATAGGGTTCCATGCTGCTGTCTTTGGAGTAATCATCGCATTTGGTTACGTAGTCGGGAGGCTGGTCGGGGAGATTGTGGGGAGGTCTGTTGACAGGTTCGGTTTCGATGCCACAATGAGAAAGACAGCGATCGGCAGGGCAGTGCTGAAATCCGGTTTCACAGCTTCAGAATTAATGAGGTCTGTCAGCAAATGGTCGATATACATAGTCAGCCTCCTTTTTGCCCTCGAGAGCCTTAACATCCCGTACCTTGAGGGTCCGGTTAATGCTGTGCTAAATTTTATACCGAATCTGGTAATCGCCTTGGTCATTTTCATCTTTGGGGGGATCCTCTCAGACTGGGCCGGTGAGATCGCAAAGAAGAGCTTCTCCCACGAGGGTGCGCCCTCCTTCTACACCGATCTGCTGGGGAATCTGTTGAAGCTGGTCCTATATTTCGTAGTGATCACCATCTCGCTGAATGAGCTTGGGATCGATGTTACCCTCCTTAACTTAATAGCTCAGGCGCTGGCATGGGGGATCGCCATATTTGTGGGAGTCTCTGCGGGGATTGTTGTGGGCTGGCTGCTGAAGGATCGGCTAAAAGAGATCCTGCCTGGGTGATGTTTTTATCCTCAAGATGATCTTCTCGAATCTCTGGTGATCTGGGCGAACTCTGCAAGCTTCTCCTTGTCCAAGAGGTTGCCTGTCATCTTCCATAGGTAGTTATTGAGTGGAGATGATGGCACGTTCAACCTGGCCTCGCTCCCCAGGCTCAGCACATCCTGAATCGGGACCACGCAGAGCTTTGACCTTGAGCCCATCGCCAGCCTCACCATCTCCGTGCTGACCTCCTTCTCCCCGACCCTCCTGCCGAGGTACCGGAAGAGGTTCTCCTTCACCTCATGCGTCGCCTCCTCCTTGAACCAGCCCTTGATAGTGTTCGTGTCATGAGTCCCTGTATACGAAACCGAATTGGTCTCGTGGTTCTCAGGAAGGTAGGGGTTGTCTGGCTTTCCGTCGAAAGCAAAGATCAGGACTTTCATGCCTGGGATCCCAAGGTCCTTGATTGCAGCCTTCACGTCCTCAGTAATCACCCCCAGATCCTCAGCCACGAAGGGCAGGGAGGGGAACCGCCTCCTGAGCGTTTCGAAGAACTCCTCTGAAGGAACTCTTACCCACCTGCCATTCATTGCAGTCTTTTCTGTCGCGGGAACCTCCCAGTATGCGAGTAGCCCCCTGAAGTGGTCGATCCTGACGAGATCGAACATCTCCAAGTTGTGCTCTATCCTGCGCATCCACCACTCAAACCCATCCTCCCTCAACCTGTCCCAATCATAGACCGGGTGCCCCCAAAGCTGCCCTGTCTTACTGAAGTAATCCGGAGGGACCCCGCTGACGAAGAGCGCCCTACCATCGTCGTCGAGCTTGAACAGCTTATTGTTGACCCAAACATCGGCGCTGTCATGGCTTACGTAGAAAGGGAGATCGCCGAATGCCCTGATTCCCTTCCTCTTGCAGTGTTCCTTCAGGCGCCACCACTGCCTGTGTGCGATGTACTGCACGAACCTGTGGAATTCGGTCCCTTCGAGCTTCTTTTTCGGCTCGAGCTCTTCCGACACTCTCCTCCTCAGCCCTTCTGGCCAGAGGTACCAGGAAAGCCCGGATTCTTCCTTTAGCGCAGTGAAGACAGCGTAATCGTCAAGCCAGGGCGCATTCTGGGCACAGAAATCTTCATATTCGCCTGAAAATTCACCCCTCTTTTTCAAGAACTCCCTGTAGGCCTTCTTGAGGATCTCAAGCTTTGCGGAGTGGACCGACCTGTACTGGATCCTATCGGTTTCAGGGACCCTAATGGCGCTCAGTGCCGTCTCTCCAAGGAGCCCGTCGGCTACGAGCATCTCGGGACTAATTAGAAGCGGGTTCAGCGCAAAGCCAGAGCTTGAGATATAGGGCGAGTTCCCGCACTCTGGGCTGGTGGGGTTGAGCGGCAGCAACTGCCAGTATCCCTGTCCTGTTTCCGCCAACAGGTCCACGAAATGGTATGCCTTCGGTCCAAAGTCGCCTATGCCGTACTCTGAGGGGAGGCAGGTGGGGTGAAGCAGTATTCCGCTCGCTCTTTCGCTGAATCTGGGTTCCAAACGCGCCAGCCCCCTCAGGTCTTTATCCCCAACAGCTCTGCGAGTGACCTGATCTTCTCAATCCACCTGGACGCACTGGGATCGCCAGAGGCCTCTCTCGCTTTCATGTACCCCTGCCATTTCAATATGATCTGGAACAGCATGTTCTGCGCAAGCCAGTAATTGATCCCGAGTTGCAGCCTTTCCACTGACCTGAGGAGCCGCTCCAGCTTTTCCATCCTGCCGAAGTCTTCAGGGTTCTCCGCCAGCCGCCCCAGCTCGCGCTCGATGCATCCCTTCGCCTCCAGCCCGATCGTCCCTTTGTCAAGCTCGATCTGCAGGCTCATTGCTTCCTCGGCGAGCCTCTCGAAGACACCCGGATCCATTTCTCCCCGCAGGGCCCCGACTATGTTGTACGTCAAAACGACTTCAGCCGCCGCCCTGAGCGCCATAGGCACCTCGAGTGAGAGCCCTTTCATAAAAGCCATGACAGCGAGGTTGTCGTCGTAGACCTGCTGGAAGTGCGCCCTGGCCCTCCCGACCGATGCCTCTAGGATCCTCTCGAGCACCTCGATCTGCCTGTCCTTGAACAAGTCCGACAGCGAACAAGAGCACCCCTCTTTCCCGAAATAGAGCCCAATCATGCTTATCGCCTTCTGTACGTCCCCTGCCTGGAACGCGGTGTGCAGCGCCCTCTGCGCCTCGGAGAACTCCTCGCCTCCCATCTGCCTCCTGACTCCGCCGAATATGTTGTGGTCCCCGAGCCACAGGGCTGCGTACCAGATCTCGTCCTCCTCTAGAGTGATTGCTGAGGTCACTCTTGAGTTCCCTGTAACCAGTACGATCCTCCCTGCCTTCTGCCGTTCGTATGCCTTGTCCTCGACGATGTAGCAGTACACTCGGTGCGGTTCGCCTTCCTCGCCATTGAATATCGACGATATCACATGGTGTATCCCGACCCGCGGAAGGTTGACTTTGGATGGCATTACGAATGTCTCGTAAATCTTAGCCCCGTCCCCGAATGTGCTGAAGTTGCTCTTTGCCGCCCGGAGCCTTTCCAAGTACTCCTGCTCGAAGTCCCTCCCCGTGGATTCCCTCAGGAGCTGGATAACCCTGGCTGCATGCTTCATGATCTGGACAGTCTCTATCCTCGACACGTCATCGAAGAACCAACCGCAGCTTGTCTGCATGAGCATCGAATGCCGCTGCATCTCGAGCAATTTCAGGATTTTTGACCTGTCCTGCTTGCTGAGGTTCGCCTCGAAATTCCTCTTGAAGAAAAGGTCGACGTTCTCTGGAGAGCGGTCCAACACGACTGATATGTAGTTGTCCCTTACATCCCATGGTCTCTCGGAGTACTTTTCCATCTCGCTCTCGTAAGTGGCTGCAGAGTTATCCCTCAGCCAGTCCATTGCCTCCCTGAGTGGCCTCCTCCACTTCTGCAGCTGGCAAACCCCTGTCTTGCAGCCGCATTCGTCCATCCACCTCTCGACGCCATGCTCGCAGCTCCACGAGGTCCTCTCTGCGATCTCGACCTCGTCCTTGGGCGGGTTCATCTCGAGGAATTCCCCAAAGTTGGTCAACCTCGCAAGGCTATTCGCTTTGATGTAGTGCAGGCAGTATGAGAGGGCCATCTCGCCGAACTTGTGGTGGTGCCCGTAAGTCTCACCATCAGTCGCAACGCTCAGGATCTGGCTCCCCTCATTCTCCGTGAACCCTGACAGTATCCTCTTTGCGAATACCTCGCCGTCGTTCAGAAGCCCGCCGAATGCCACCTCCTTAGAAATCGCCTCGTTGTAGAAGAAGATGCTGATAGTCTTCCCCGAGGGGAGCCTGCATAAATAGGGGCGGTTGGTGCAGAGCGCCCCGTTGCGCGCATCCTTCCAGTCTCCATCGCCGTATCTCCTCACCCTCTTTGCCTGATGGGGCGCTAAAATCGTGAACTTTATCCCCTCCTGGGCGAGGGTCTCGAGGGTCGGGGTGTCCACCGCGGTCTCAGGGAGCCACATCCCCTCCGGGTCCCTCCTGAACCTGGCCTTGAAGTCCGCCACTCCCCACTTGATCTGGGTAACCTTGTCCCTCGTGCTCGCGAGCGGCATTATCATGTGGCTGTAAGCCTGCGCGATCGCAGAGCCGTGCCCAGAGAATTCCTTCCTGCTCCTAATGTCCGCTTCCAGTATCGCCTCATAAGTCTCATGTGCGTTCCTTTCCATCCACGAGAGCAGCGTGGGCCCAAAGTTGAAGCTGATCATCGAGTAGTTGTTCACTATGTCGACTATCCTGCGGTCTGGCCCAATTATCCGTGACGCGGTGTTCGGGGCATAGCACTCCGCCGTCACCCTCTGATTCCAGTCGTGGTAAGGGCGGGCCGACTCTTGTGCCTCGACCTCTTCGAGCCAAGGATTCTCCCGCGGTGGCTGGTAGAAGTGCCCATGGATGCAGACGAACCTCTCCAAATTTTAACACGTTCTCCTAAATCACTTTTTCAGTTTTGGATATAAAAATACCTGGGGCAGCGCCTTGCAGCCCGATCTGGGCTATGATCGCTACTTTTTTAACCTACCTTTTCGCTAATTACCCGGTTGGGGGACAGAGACTGCAGACGAAGGACAAGATCACCGTTGTGGAACGCCTTAAGGGATACATAAACAGCATCGTCGAGGTCCACCTCATGGATGAGCAGGTCATAACGGGGAGGCTTGTGCAAGTCGACGAGGATCTACTCAACATATTCTTGGAGGACTGCACAGACCTCTCTGGGAAGGTCTCGCCTGCGGCTGTTATAATGGGGGCTTCCATCTCCCACATCAACATAGTCTCGCTCCCCGCATGCGAGTCGCTCGACGACAAGGTCTACGACCTTATCTCGAAGAACGGCGAGATGACGGTAAACGAGATAGCAAAGATCCTCAACGCGAAGCCGAGTAGCGTCAGCTCCGCCCTCAGACGACTAAAGAGGAACGGGATGCTCCCCGGGACCAGGAGAAACCTCCACCAGCCATAAAGATCAGGTTTTTATCCCTATCTGCGATCAGATTATTGGGCGGGCTATGATGAATTGTCCCGATGACTTTTCGGAATGACTTGGATCTTGAGTGCATGACGCCTGCCCAGATCATTATTATCTGTGGGTCGTTTGCCCCTTCAATAAAAGATAAAAGCATACTTTTCCCCTGCTTCTCCAGTGAGCGTAGTTGCCACATGCCACAGTGAGATGGACCGGCGGTTTGAAGTTCGAGGGAATGGACAGCCAGGGCCATATGACTCTCATGGAGGCGCACAAGAACTACGGCGGTATGGGCGAAGGTACCACGCCTATGGACCTTTTCCTGATCGCCCTGGGCGGCTGCGCCGGCATCGACATTGTTACTATGCTCGAGGCCAGGAAGCAGCAGCTCGAATCCTACGAGGTGGTCCTAGACGGGGAGCGCAGGGAGGAGTATCCGAAGTTCTTCAAGAAGATCGCCCTCCGGTTCGTACTGAAGGGGGATCTCGACGACAATGTTGTAGACCGTGTAGTGAGCCTCACGATGACGAAGGTCTGCCCAATAGCCGCCATGCTGAGCAAGATCGCCGAGGTCACTTGGAGCTATGAGATCGTAAGGGGATGACCAGATCCGGCGACTGGCGTGGAGCCCCTGGGCGTTCCAACCGAATCCTTATTACAGAAAACCACAGATCCTCTACTCTGCGGTGTCTTTTCTTGAGGATAGCCGTCTTTACTTGGGAGTTCCCACCGAAGATCGTCGGGGGGCTCGGGACTTTCACTTACGAGCTCTCGATAGGGCTCAGGCGCCTGGGACATGAGGTGACCGCCTTCACGATGAACGACGGCACGCTGAAGACAAGGGAGGTTATCGACGGGATCGAGGTCCACCGTCCAAAGTTGATCGACTTCTCCGACACGCTCCCTGAGTTCGAGTCCGAGGAGATAAGGCGCTCTGGGACTGCTGCGAAGTTCTTCTCGAAGGTTCTGGTGTACAACCTTCTGGTCAGCACCAAGATAGCGAACGACCTTATCCCAAAAGAAGGGAGATCCTTTGACCTTCTCTCGGTGCACGACTGGCTCTCCGCGATGGCTGGGATCGCGCTGAAGAAGGCGACTGGGATCCCGATGGCCTTCCACATCCACTCGACCGAGCGGGGTCGTACCCTGGGGAGGGGCTCATCGATAATATATGACTTGGAGAAGAAGGCAGCCAACTTCGCGGACAGGATCGTGACTGTGTCCAACGCTATGCGTGACGAGCTCATCGCCTGCGGCTTCCCCTCTGAAAAGATAGATGTCGTCTGGAACGGGGTCGACGTCTCGAAGTACTCGCCGGACAGGGTTAGAATGGAGGATCGGCAGGCGATCCGATCGCGGTACGGCGTATCAGAGGGCGACCGGATGCTGCTCTTCTTGGGGCGCCTGACTGCTGTGAAAGGGGTTGACAGGCTCTTCATGGCGATGCCCCACATACTCCAGCGGTTCCCCGACACGAGGCTCGTCGTCGTCGGCAAGGGAGACCTCGAGGAGGAGCTGCTGCGCCTGTCCGAGAATCTGGGGATCAAGGACAGGGTTGCATTCGACTTCAGGATGCTCCCGGAGGACGAAAGGATACGCGTCTATGCCGCATCGGACATTGCCGTCTTCCCGAGCATCTACGAGCCCTTTGGGATCGTTGCACTGGAGGCGATGGCAATGGGGAAGCCTGTTGTCGTCGGGGCTAGGGGAGTGAGCGGCATGAGGGAGATTGTCGTAAACTACGGCGATCACCAGTGCGGTTACCACATAAACCCTTACGACCCAATGGACATCGCATGGGGCGTGAACAACCTCCTCGGCGACCCGGACAAGATCGAGAGATACGGGAAGAACGCACGCGCGAGGGTTCTCGAGAGCTTCACGATGGACTCGGTCTCGAGGAGGATCTCCGAGCTCTACGGTTCTGTGGCGGGAAAATAATGGCTGTTG
>MAGV01000036.1:0-18183 GCA_001717015.1 Candidatus Methanosuratincola petrocarbonis (ex Vanwonterghem et al. 2016)
TTTCATCGATACTTGTCGCATTAGGCGTTTCGTTATCGGTTTTTCCTGGCGCATTCCCCGTGGGGCCGACAAAGGTCTTCCCCTTCCAGCATATGATAAATGTGGTCGCGGGGATTTTGCTCGGACCGCTGAACGCGGGCGTCGTGGCAGGGCTGATCGGCATGATCAGGATAGGGATTGGGACCGGGACTTTTTTCGCCCTGCCAGGGGGGATTCCTGGCGCATTGGTGGTCGGAATAGCCTACAAGTATTTGGTGCGGAAAGAGGCTGCCGGCCTTACGGAACCCTTGGGGACGGCCCTCGGGGCGCTGATCAGCGCATTCTTCGTCGCACCAGCCATCGGTGCAGCACAATTGCAGCCCTTCCTCGGGCTGGCTGCCCAGTGGCAGCTGTTCACGATCTTTTTCCTCATGAGCAGTGTCCCCGGGGCAATCATGGGCTATCTCGTAGTCCTGGCTCTGAAGAGGAGGCGCGTAATTGAAGGGGATTAGCTATTCAGCCATCAAGGGCAAGAAGGCGCTGATACGCGGGGACGTCGGGAGGGGGAAGACCAGCCTGCTCAGCCGCCTCCTGGCTGAGGCCACCGATTCAGAAGGGGTGGGCTCAATAACAGTCATCGACATGGCCCCGGGAGAGATTTCCGTGGGGGGAAGGAAGGTCGGCGGGCGGCTTGCAATCCCCGCTCCAGAAAAGGTGCGGCACCTCGAACCAACGCATGTATTTGCCCCCCGCCTTGAGGGGACTACCGCTGAAGAAATCGTGAGGTTGGCCAAGCTGAACGCCTGCGCGATCGAGCAGTGCTTAGCCCAGTACATCGCATCCCCCACCCCGGTGCTTTTTGTGAATGACTTGACAATCTACCTCCAGTGCGGAAGGGCAGGGCTGCTCAGGGAAGTCATAGCCCTGGCGGAGACCTTCGTGGGGACTGCCTACTGGGGGGATTTCTTCGACGACAAGGGTTCCGGGATAAGCGAGAGGGAGAGGCTCCTGCTGGAGGAGCTGATCGGCCTGTTCGATGCCGTCGTGGACCTTTGAAAAGATTTTATACCCTCCAAGCCGACATAGTAGGGAAAAGGGGAAAACGAGTGCCCAAGCAGAGGCTGGAGCTGAGGGACGTCCCGTCGTGGAGAGAGGTGGAGCTCCTCGTCAGCTCGATGATCAAGGCTTACAGGCAGGGCGAAGCCCCGCTCAGGGACCTCTGTGTCATAGGGCTGCTCGCCACGACCGGGATTAGGACTTCTGAGCTCCTGCTCCTCAAGAAGACCGACTTCGACTTCGAGACCAATATCATCACAATAACCCAGCTGAAGAAGAAGGACGAGTTCGCAAGGCAGACCATCCTCAGCCAGGACCTGAAGGCTTTCGTCAAGGAGTACTTCAAGCAGATCCAGGGCGAGAGGGTATTCGACCTGAGCAGGCGCCAGGTGCTCAACATAACCCACAGGTACACCCAGCGGTTTTTGGGGAGGCGGATCAGGAGCCATGCCCTCCGCCACGCCTACGCAATACGGATCCTCGAGAAGACCAGGGACATCGAGCTCTGCAGGAGGCTGATCGGGCACTCGAGGCTGGAGACCGTGAAGATCTACCTGGACTTCACGATAAGCGACAGGATGAAAGAGGTTTCGGACGCGATAAAGATAAACTAAAGATATGACGGTAATCAAAAATGGCAAAGCTGAAACTTGACGATGTCCCGACATGGTCGGAAGTTGGCGAGTTCCTGGACAGGATAAGGGCGCTGTACAGGAAGAGGGAGATAAGCCTCAGGGACTTCGTCCTGATGAGCCTCTACCCGACTACAGGGATGAAGACCTCCGAGCTGCTCTCGATGAGGAAAGGGGACGTCGATTTCCAGCAGGGGATAGTCCGTGTCGGGTCAGGGGAGGAGGCGCGCGAGGTCTTGGTGATGCCCTCGATACTGCCCTACCTCAAGGACTATGCAAAGGACAAGAAAGCCGAGGAAAGGGTCTTCGGGCTTAGCCGCCGGCAAGCCCTCAACATAAACCACAGGTACACCGAGATGATCCTCGGGAGGAGGATTAGGGTCGCTAGCTGGAGGCATGCCTTCGCGATCCGGTTGCTGGAGACTGTGCGGGACCCCTCGATCTGCAGGAAGCTCCTGGGGCAGAAGTCCCCGAAGGTGGTCAGCGCCTACCAGCAGATTCTGCAGAGGAGCCTTAAGGAAGAGCTGATCAAGTCGATTGGCGGATGATGGGATGGATCCTGGGCTGCCCGCCCGGCTTTCCGTCGTATTGTTCCTCAACTCCTCTTCGCCAGGTACCGCTTCAGGATCGGCTTCAGCATAAGGATCCGCCTCCTGGCGATCTGCATGACCAAGAACTTCGGCCGCAGGTAGAATTTCCTGTAAGCCATCGAGACGAGCGATCGGATCTCCTCAGCAGTCATCTCGAAAGTCCGCATGACCGGCTTGATTGTGGTGTATTTTGACCAGTCTTCGGTCTCAAGGAGCCTGTTCGCTTTGGCATAGTCGTAAACCTCGGTGCCGGGGTACGGTGTCATCGCCGTGAACTGTGCATAGTCGATCCCCGATCTGACCGCGAACCTTATGGTCTCCATTGCCTCCTCCTTGCTCTCGCCAGGGGTCCCGATTATGAACGAGCCTGTGGTCTCCAGCCCCGCTTTCTTGGCCGAGGAGATCGCCGACCTGATCTGATCCAGAGTTATGCCCTTCTTCAGGAAGCGCAGGACCCTCTCCGAGGCGGACTCGATCCCCATGTAGAACATCAGCGCCCCGGCACGCCTGAACGCCTGGAGGAGTTCGCTCGATACGGTGTCAACCCTGGAGCCGAATGCCCAGGAGATGTCGAGTTTCCTGAGCAGCTCCGCCAACCTGAAAGACCGTTTTTTGTTTATCGTGAATGTGTCGTCTACAAACTCAATGAAATTTATCCGGTACTTGTCCACCAGTTCACTGACCTCATCGACCACATTCTCCGGGCTCCTCGCGCGGAATGTGTTGCCGTAGAGCCTGGACGAAGCGCAGAATATGCACCGGAAGGGGCAACCTCTGCTTGTGATCACATTCCCTATGGGCGCCCTCTCCCCGAGCGCGGTGTACCTCTCCATCGGCAGCAAGTGCCTCGCGGGGAACGGGAGCTCGTCAAGGTCCTCGATCAGGCGGCGCGGGCGGGTCTTCCGGATCTTCCCCCCGTCCCTGATTGCGATCCCGTCAACCGCATCCAGTGGTCTTCCATCCTCGATAGAGCGGACGAGCTCCAGCATCGTGGCTTCCCCTTCGCCGATCACCCCGACATCGATCGCAGGGCACGCGCCCATAGTCTCCTCGGGCAGGAACGTGATGTGACAGCCTCCCAACACTGTAACTGTGCTCGGCATCTTTTGTTTAATTTTTGTGATTAAACTCACAGCATCGCCTATGTTTGGAGTTGTTGATGTGACCCCTATCACATCTGGCTCCATCGACTGTAACTTTTTAATCACGCCATCCTGTGACTCGCATGATATTGGAGCATCAATGATGGTCACATCATAGCCGTCCCTCTCAAGCACGGCGCCGATGTAAGCCAGCCCCAGGGGCGGCGCGTTCAGCCCCAAAGCCGACTGGATCTCGAAACTCTGGTGCGCAGGAGGATTGACGAGGGCGACCTTCAATCAAACCCCCCTGATCCTCTAGAACAGCATGGCATTTTAAGGTATGGCAGGCGGTGGTCGAGAATTCTTAGCCAAAAGGAATAAAATTAATGCACCCGCCATAATTTCCGCTGACCAGTATGTCCATCCAAGCGTATTCGATGGGGAAAAAAGAGATCAGGGAAGCGCAAGCCAAGAAGCTTAAGGAAGTCGTCACCAGGGTCTATGAGAACTCGCCATTCTACAGGCGGAGGCTGAAGGAGGCTGGGATCGACATCGCGAACTTCCGGCCTGAGGACATCAGGAAGGTCCCGTTCACGACGAAGACCGACCTGCGCGACAACTATCCGCTCGGGCTGATATCCGTCGACAAGTCCAAGATCGTGAGGATGCACGCGTCTTCAGGCACCACAGGGAACCCGACAGTGGTGGCATACACCAAGAGGGACATAGACGCATGGGCTGAGCTCAACAAGAGGTGCCTCGAGGTCTGCGGGGTCACGAGCGACGACGTTGTGCAGGTTGCCTACGGGTACGGCCTCTTCACCGGCGGGCTCGGCCTCCACTATGGGGCTGAGCGGCTGGGCGCCAAGGTGATACCCGCTAGCACGGGCAACACCAAGAGGCAACTCAAGCTGATGAAAGACCTGGGCACGACAGTGCTCGCTTGCACTCCGTCGTATGCACTCTTCCTCTCGGAGAGCGCGAAGGAGGAGGGCATTGACCCGAAGAAGGACCTCCGGCTGAGGGTCGGAGTGTTGGGGGCGGAGCCGTGGTCGGAGAGCACCCGGAAGGTCCTGGAGGAGGAGTTCATGCAGTCCGCGCACGACATTTACGGGATGTCAGAGCTCAACGGCCCAGGAGTGGCTATAGAGTGCAGGAAGAAGGACGGACTGCACGTCTGGGAGGACCACTACTTCGTGGAGATAATCGATCCCAACACGGGCGAAGTGCTCGAGCCAGGGGAGAAGGGCGAGATGGCAGTCACGACGCTCGAGAAGGAGGGGATGCCGCTCCTCAGGTACAGGACGCGCGACATAACGATACTCGACGACGAGGTATGCGAGTGCGGCATGGCGCATGCGAGGATAAAGAAGATACTGGGCAGGACCGACGACATGCTGAAGATAAGGGGCATTTGCGTCTTCCCGAGCCAGATCGAAGAGGTCATATCGGGCTTTGAGGGGCTCACCCCGTTCTACCAGCTCGTCGTCGACAGGGACGGGCCGCTGGACCGCCTGCTCGTGAAGGTGGAAGTGTCAGAGGACTTCAAGAGCGACAGGCTGACAGAGATAGTCGACCTCCAGAAGCGCCTTGAGGAGGAGCTCAGGGACGTCCTGAGCATAAGCGCGGCGGTCGAGCTCACCGAGCCGAGGACTCTCCCGAGGAGCGAAGGAAAGGCTCAAAGGATAATAGACCTAAGGAGGATCTAGGGGGGTTTCTGATGGCCAAGCAGTTCAGCATCTTCCTCGAGAACAAGCCCGGGAGGCTCTCGAGCGTGATCGACCTCTTTGAGAGGAACCAGATAAGGGTCCTCGCAATGGGCATAGCGGAGGCGGGGAATTACGGCATCGTGAGGTGCATACTTGATGCCCCGGAGAAGGCTGCAGAGGCGCTGAGGAACGCCAACACTGCGGTGAACCTGGTTGAGGTGCTCATAATAGGCATGGGGGATCTCCACAGCGCGGTCAAGGTCCTCGGCGAGAGAGGGATCAATATCGACTACGCATACACCATGGACATGGGCAGGATTGTGATCAAGGTCGACGACGAGCCGAAAGCCAAGAAGGCGCTCTCGGAGGCGGGGATCAAGACTTATTGAGGTCGATCTCCCTCCCTCCGCCTCTTTCATATGTCACGCACTGCGAAGGGAACCGTTCCAAGAGCGTCTTTGAGACCAAGCCGGCTTCTGCCCACCCGCACATCGCCACGCCGCAGGGCACGACGCAGTTCGGGTGGACGTTGTTCTCGGTTGCCTTGATGTAGATCGGGTTCTCGCAGATCCTCCTCGTGATCTCCCTCACCTTCAGGGGCGACGAGGACAGAGACCTGCCGAACTCGTTGACAAGAGGGCAGGACGACTCGACCACGAACGAGATCGACCCGCCCCCGAATGTGGCAACGACCCTGCTCTTGTGGTTGCACACGTTCGAGTCCAGAACGAATGAGGTAGGCATAGGGATCAGATCTGATTTCTGATCGTATGCACGCACATTATAACCCTTCTTTTCGGGGGGCAAAACGAGATCATGAAATTGTGCAATTTTTTGAATTTACCCTCTAGCTTCTTTATGCAAAAGTAAACGGGTAAACAAAATTCTCTGTGGCGCGTGGAGGAACTGTCATTACATGTGAGCTGGAAATGATGGGTGATCGTTCCGCAAAAGCATTGGTAAACCTTTTAAGCTCAAAGGAAGGTTAATGATAACCCCAGAGATGGTAAAAATGGCAAAGTGCACAAAATGTGGAACTGAGGTCGCAAAACCAGAAAAAACATGGACGCTTGCTCCAAAGGGCAAGAAGGCAGTAACTGTCGGGCTTTACAAGTGCCCAAGCTGCGGGGCTTTCTTTAGGGCNTTCTTCAGGGCATCCTCAAAGTAATATTTTATTTTTATTTTTTTTTTTATTTACTTACTTCTCTGCAGGATGGCGGTTTTTGCTTTCCAAGCTTTCCGCGTACCTGGCCACCCTCTCAAGCCCTTCCTCCAACACTTCCCGGGGGACGGCATAGCAGAGCCTGAAGCGGTTCCTGTCGTCGCCGAAGTACTCGCCCGGGATAACGGCCACTCCCTCGCTTTTCAGGAGCCCCTCGCAGAACTCCCGGCTGGAGCAGAGGGCAGGGTCTACCCTAGGATAGACATAGAAACCGCCTTCCGGCTCCGGGCATACGATCGGACCGGTCGAGTTCAGCCTGTCCAAGACGATCCCCAGATTGCGCCTGCAGGCTGCAAGGTTTCTCTCGATGTATTCCCGGTGATTGTCAAGTGCCCGCAGGCAGCCGTATTGGGCGAATGTCGAGGGCGAGCTAACCGCATGCTCTTGGACCATATGAAGTCGGTCTATCAGTATTTTTGGACCTGCTGCGAACCCCACCCTCCAGCCGGTCATGCAGAAGACCTTGGAGAAGCCGTCAGTCACGACCACCCGATCCCTCAGGCCTTCTATCGAGGCAGGGGAGATGAAGCGCCTCCCGCCGTAGACATAAGCCCAATCGATCTCGTCGGATAGGACGATCAGGTCGTGGTCCTCTGCCAGATCCCTGACTAGTTTCAGATCGGACTCGCTCAGGATGCCTCCAGTAGGGTTGTTCGGAGAGTTCAGGACGATGGCGCGCGTCCTCGCATCTACCGCGGACTTGAGCGCCTCTTCATCCAGATGGTAAGGCTCTGTCGCCCATACCTCGACTGTCCTTATCCCGAGCATCTCTGGAACTGCCTTGAAGCTGGTCCAGAAGGGCTTTATGAGGACGACAGAGTCCCCTGGCTTCAGCAGCGAGGCGAAGAAGGCGTAGTTAGCGAACTTGCCCCCTGTTGTGACGAGGATCTCGTCCATGGAATATTCGATCTGCCGGGTCGATTTGAGAAATGCTGCCAGCGCCTCCCTGAGCTCTGGGATCCCCCAGCTTGAGGAGTACCTAAACATTCCGCTCGATAAGGCCTGCCTGGTCGCCTCCACGGCCTCCTCTGGGGGCGGGAAATCAGGCTCCGCCACATCGAACCTTATCGCTCCGCTGGGGGGTACGCCCCACTCTTCCAGGTACGAGATGGGCGACGGGCAGATCTTGTCAAACCTTTCTTGGGGCATCACTATCTTCTTCAGCTAATGCTGATATATAACTTAAGTAGAGATGGAAAGTGACTGCGAATGGTCGACGAGCTGTGGGTGTACCTCCAGGGATTCCTGACGCTGTTCATCATATTCGACCCCATAGGCAACGTCCCGCTCTTCCATGCATTCACGAGCTCTTTTGAGGCGCAGAAGAAGGCAAAAATACTGAACGACTCTGTGAAGGTGGCTTTCGCAATTTTGGTGGTCTTTGCGGTCATAGGCGCGTACATACTCGATTTCTTCAGGATATCCATGGACGACTTCAAGATCGCCGGCGGGGTGCTCCTCTTCATAATGTCCATCGAAGGCCTCTTGGGCAAGGAGGAGGGGCGCTGGATGAACAGGGAGGACGTCGCAATAGTTCCCCTGGCTACTCCGCTCATGGCGGGCCCTGGGAGCATCTACACAGTGATGTACCTGATGCAGCCGCCAAACGGTCCGCTAGTTGCGCTCTTCGCGATAGTAGCGAACGTCATCCTCCAGTGGGCGCTCCTCAGGTCCTCCAACACACTCATGAAGGTGCTGGGGAGGGCAGGCTCAACAATTATATCGAGGATAATGGCATTCATACTGTCGGCGATCGCGATAGGCATGATAAGGAGCGGTCTGGTTGGGGCCTACCTCGGGGGGTAGGATCCCGCCTGGAAAGCAATCCGTCTGGAAGGAGGATTGAACATGTCCCTTGACTTCAGCCTGCCTTGCGGGAGCAACGAAAAGCTGAGGGCAATAGTACAGAGAATCGAGAGTGATGAGAGGCTCAAGGCGATCTGGAAATGCTCGAACGTGATGGCCATCGATCGGCTCGGGTACACCGACCACGGGGTCACGCACGTCAAGATAGTCGCGAATTCGGCGCTGAAGATACTCAGGATCCTCATGAAGAACAACGCTGTGCCGAGCATCGTGAAGGACTATGGGATGGAGAGGGAGGATGCAGAGGTCGTTGTCGTCCTTGGGGCGCTGTTCCACGATGCTGGCATGACAGTAGCCAGGGAGGGGCACGAGCTCTACGGCGCGGCCGTCGCGATGAGCGTGCTATGGGGCATTCTTGACGGCATCTACAGCCCCTATGACGCAACAGTTGTGACCTCTGAAGTGATGCACGCGGTCGTATCACATGAAGAGCCTCACAGGCCGCTGACTCTGGAGGCGGGCGTGGTGAAGGTGGCGGATGCCCTCGACATGGAAAAAGGGAGGGCGAGGCTGCCCTTCGAGGCGGGGAAGATCGACATCCACTCAGTCTCGGCGCTCAGCATAGAGAAGGTCAGGATACAGGAAGGGACCCCTCCTGAGAAGCCGGTCATAGTGAGGATATCGATGTCTAACTCTGCAGGGATATTCCAGATTGACGAGCTTCTGAAGCCCAGGATCGAGAGCTCAGGCATTGGCAAGTACATCCACGTCATAGCAGAGATCACCGGGGCGGAGGAGAAGAACATAATAAGGAAGTTCGAGTTCTGAGCGCCGTGCTGCGCTGCGGGGGCTCCCCACGCCGCGAGGGGGAAGGCTTTTCTGATAGGCGGCGGATCGTTATTTGGTGGACAAAGTGGTTTTCAAGGCAACTTGGGAGGATTTTATTGCGGTGTACAGGAAGAGCGGCCAGCCAGGGCTCATGCTCAGGACGCTCAGGTACAGCAAGGGGATGACAATCGAGGAGCTCTCAGCCAGGACTGGGATAAGCGAGTCCGAGCTTATCGCGATCGAAGGCGGGGCCAGCGACCATAGGCTTTCGGAGGACGAATCGACGATAAAGAAGATCTTCGAAACGCTGATTGTGCTCGAGGAGAAGGAATGAAAGGGCGCTACCGGAGAATCGGGCTTTCATAACAGTTCGCGTTTCTTATTTTTCCTGTTTACGAATTCAATTCCAGAACGCCTTATTTTGCGCGCAGAGGATCATTATGAACAGCCGAAGGAGCGCTGCGCAGAATCCCCACCATTGGGCGTTCCTTATTTTTTTATTATTTAATTGATTCGTATTTGAGCTGCCCGACCGAGGAAAAATTTCCTTAAGAAACCTTTTTAACAGATCATGATGCTACACGTCAAACAGTACATCGAGTGCAAGGTGGTCACATGGATGTCGCGATGATCTTGCTCGCCCTAGGGCTCCTCCTTGCATTCATCATGTCCATAAACCTCGGGGGGAACGACGCCGCGAACCCCACGAGCGCTGCCGTCGGGTCGGGCGTGCTGAGCCTCAAGAGGGCGCTGGTCCTCTTCGCGATATTCGTCTTTTTTGGGGCGGTGCTGCAGGGATCGATGGTCATGAAGACAATAGGCAAAGGGATAGTCCCCGAGATCGGTGTGGCAGGCGCGTTCGCGATAATACTGTCTGCCAACATATGGATCTTCGCAGCGACGATGAGGGGCATGGCCATTTCGACTAGCCACTCCATCATCTGCGCAGTCATCGGGTACGGCCTCGTCGAATTCGGGCTCGGAGGCATAAACCTGAATGTCTTCGGGACGATAGCACTCAGCTGGATCACATCCCCCATCTGCAGCCTGGCGCTCGGCTATGCCCTGTACAGGATGATTTCAGGCTATGCGGAGCGCAACAATGAGGCGAAACTGCAGAAGTTCTTCAGGATCCTCCTCATCGCTTCCCTGTGCTTCAGCGCATATTCTTTCGGCGCCAACGATGTGGCGAACGCCACCGGGGTATACATAACCATCGCCTCGAAGATGGGGCAGGTCACCGACTCGGTCGCGATGATCTGGCTGGCTGTCTTTGGGACTGTGGGCATAGTGGTCGGCGCCTTCTTATTCGGGCCCAGGGTGATCAGGACGCTTGCGTTCAGGGTCACCAGGCTCGACCTCCCTACAGGGCTTGCGGCAAGCCTCTCAAATGCGCTGGTGGTATACCTCTTCACAACCGTGCCCTACATCCTGTTCGGGTACGGGCTCCCGATATCAACCTCGTATGCCTCGGTCGGGGCGATCCTCGGCGCAAGCATGGCTGCAAGAAAGAGGCTGAGCAGGAACACTTCGGCATACCTCTTCTCATACTGGCTGCTGACCGTCCCAGCTAACATAATCCTGAGCGGCGCAATATACTACATTGTGAAGGGGCTGCTCGGCTGAAAGCCTGGATTTCAAAATATTTCTTAGCTTACTTAATGCTTGACAGATAGATCGCGCAATCGATCGGTTGTATTATCTCTTGCCCCTGAGCACGGCTATTGCCCTGATCAGGTCGGTGGTGTCCTCCATCCGGTCTGACGACGCCTCGATGTTCTCGACGACCTCTTTTATCATCAGCCAGTCCCTTATGTGCGGGGCTGTATCCCCCCAGTCGAGTATCTTCGCGATCAGGTCGACGCGCACATCGTCGATCTTCTCCTCGAGGCGCTCAGTCTTCTCGGCTTTGCTGACCACTTCCCCGGTCCTCTTGACGAGCGCTTCGATGGTCTCCATGAGGCTCAGAGCCTCCTCCAGGAGCAGGTCCACCAAACCGCGGATGCCAGACTTCACGTCTTCGGGGATGTCTTTCGGGTGGGCGTACAGGAGCTTCCTCGTCGCGGACTTCACGTGGGCAGCGATGTCATCGGCGGTCATGAGCAGGCGTATGATCTCATCCTGGTCCATCGGGTGGAGCGAGGATTCCATCAGCTCTTTCATTATGTTCTCCTTGATCTGGTCGGCCTCACGCTCTAGGGCTATTATCGATGACGACATCTCCTTGGCTTTCGCGCAGTCGCTGTCCAGGAACGCGTAGACGTACTCGCGGAACTTCCTGACTATCGAGAATATCTTCTCCATGTGCTTCTCGCAGGCAGATATCGCCTCCTTCTCGGCCCGCTCTCCGAGCCAGAAGCCTATGTGCCCTGAGCCCAGCATTATACCGACCCTCTGCAAATAATTGCTGTTGGGTATATATTTACTATTCTGTGGGCAAACACTCTGCCAACCCATGTTAGTGACGACCGAGACTATCTCCTTTATATTCTCGATCCAATCAAGAAGTCGAGATCCCATCACTTTCAAGGCCATCTGCAGCAAAAAATGCAGGATCTGGATCACAATCTATGTTTAGTGCAAGTGCACCCATGAATCCGAATTTACACATAGTGCCTCTGGGCGCTTACACTGCGCCTTGCTAGTCCGGAACCAAACCTCCTCAGGGGGGCGTCGTTCAATATAACCAGCTACGGCGAGGGTCGGAGCATGTGCTACACCTATGACCTGGCTTCAAAAAGTTTCGTGAAGGAAAGTTTCTGAGAAGCTGGAGGTCGAGATGGTATTGAATTTTTAAAATCATCGACTATTAGTGGCTATTAATTTCTGCGGATGCTATTTTGTTGATGCAGCTTTCCATTTGTCAATTCTATATCTATAGTCGATTATGGGAATTTTTTCTACTAGATCCTTGAATTTTACTGTTGGGTTTTGTATTGGGTAAACTATAGGATTGTCTAAGGCGTTTTCCACGGTGTAAAGCCAGTATGCTTCTTTAATTCTGTTAGCCGTTTCCCATTCATTGCTTGTCATTTCTACTGATCCTGTTGTGCTAAAGGATTTGACTTCAATCACTCTGTCAAAAGATTCTACATCGTATCCCTTATATTGGTCAGAGACATCTCTGATTCTGTTTCTTTCCTCTTCTGTTTTGGCCCTTTCCATTTCGTATTTTATGACTGCCTGAACTCCTGCGTTTTCCACTTTCTTCTTGATGTCTGCGCCTGGCTTTCCTATGATTATGGCCGTGCCTATAAGCTCGTAGAGGGTGTAAATATTAAATACTGAGGATATTTCTGTTAGATTTGAGTCAAGTTCTAGTTTTAGCGAGTTTATTGTGCTCTCTTCTTTATTTATTAGCTTGGAGTAGTGGGGGCTCTCTTGTAGTCTATTCTGGTAATCCTCGATCTTTCTGCGACTTTCCTCAACTCTTCTTGAGTAGTACGCTATGATTATGTCTCTTGTTTTGTTCTTTATTTCCTCGATTTTTGCTGAGGTTTCATTTTTGAGGTCGGATACGATTTTGAGTAGAGCCTGATCCGCTGAATTTTTGCCTTCAATAATGTTTTTAGTGTCTATTTCAGGCTCTTCCCCGACGACAGGTTCGAGATCCCATATGCTCCTTGGATCTATTTCCCTTATTTTTCCCTCGGAGTAATGAAGAACTATTATTTTTCCGTTTCTTTCTTGTCCCTTTCCATCTTTCAATATGACGCGATAAATGTAAAGTATTCCGCTTAATGTTTCGTGCTTAAAGATTGAGACGGATGGCTTCATAGCGTCCAAAATCATACTCATTATGCATTTGTTTCCTAGAGCTAGGTATGGATAGTTTTTCTGTTCTGCAACTGTATTTGAAAAGCTGCCGACCAATGTTCCGTAGTTAAGATTGTGTGCAAGCTTTGCCGGAAGCATTAGCCTGTAAACTTCGTCTTCTTCTCTTACGGGCTCTATTTTCCCTCCTTTAGTTCCCAGGTAGACCTCTATGAAGCGTTTAACTTCACCTTTTTCGACGGCTTCGAGTCTTACTTTTTTGATTTCTTCAAGTTTGCTTCTATCAAGCCTGTGTCCAGAGAGGAGGGCGTTGATTTCATTCAATATTCGCCTGCGTTCCTCAATTATATCGTCAACCCTCTTGACTTTGGCCTCCCAAAGCTCCTTAGGTACTTTCAAAAATTCTTCGTATAGGCTTGAAATGCCTTCCTCTGAAAGAAGTTTTCCAACGACATCGTAGACTTTGTCGCCTATGGCTTCTTTTATTGCTTCGATTTTTTCTAACAGTTTACTTAAAATGTATCCGTCAATAGTGCCCGACAATATAAAGTTGTAATAGTATACAGGTCTTGTCTGACCTATTCTATGTATCCTCCCCATTCTTTGCTCGAGCCTGTTTGGGTTCCATGGAAGGTCGTAGTTTATCATTATGTTGGCGAATTGCATGTCTATGCCCTCACCAGCCGCGTCAGTACAGACCATTATTTCCGCACCATTTGGATCCCTAAAATTGGCCAAAGCATTATGTCGCTCATCGACGTTCATGACTCCGTATATTTTCGCGAGTCTATACTTGTTGGCCAGGTTTTCGAAAAGGTAGTCTACGGTGTCTCTATATTCGCTAAAAATCACTATTTTTGTCGTTTTATCGCCTTTCTTTATCGTATCTATGAAGCTCATCAAATGTTTTATTTTAGAATCTTCATGGATCTTTTCAAGTTCAGCTAACAACTCTGCAAGTTCTTTGCGATCTTCTTCTATGGAGTAGCCCGAAATCCCTACGACCTCTTGTTCGCTTTCCTCATATTGTTCCTCGTCGAACTCTTCTTCAGCCTCCTTCATTCTTTTTATGGCCTGTTCTGCGTTCACAGCCTGTCCTAGCCTTGTTAGTCTTCTTTCCAATGTCAGTTTGAGGGCTTTTAGGGATGACGACGCTCTTTTGCGAATTATGCCCCCTAAAAACCTCATTGCGTTGTATTCCTGTCGATCCCGGGCTTCGTCTATACGTCTTGAGATATATTCATCCACCATTCTGTGAAGTTTTGTTTCTTCCTCGCTTATGGGGATAGATACGGTTTTGCTTTGCCTAGGAGGGAAGACTTCTTTCCCTTCAAGGTCTACTACATCCTCTTTTAGGTTCCTAATTAGAATGTGAGAGGCGGATTGCACATCCGTTATGTAGGGGTCTAAAAGTTTGATTCTATTAAGATAGTCCTCATTATCGCCGTTGTGGGGCGTCGCCGTCAGGAAAAGCATGTGATTAGTTCTTGGAGCTAGGCATTCGCCCAGTTTTAGTCTGTCAGTATTTAGCGCTAGTTTGTGGGCTTCGTCGATTACGGTTATGTCGAATTCTGCGTCTTCAATCATTTTTATAACATGGCTCTGTTTTAGATAGTCCATAGATGAGATGTAGCAGAACTCCCTTTTGCCTAGAGGGGGCCCGTGTATTTTTACATAGGTGGAGTCTAGGATTTCTGCAGTCATTTCAAATCTGTTGTTTAATTCATCGCGCCACTTGTAGAGCAGAGCCTTTGGCACAACAAATAGTAGCTTGTTTGCTAACCCTCTGGCTTTGAGTTCATTTGCGACCAACGCAGCGGTTATTGTTTTGCCTAGACCGACCTCGTCAGCGATCATCATCCTTGGCATGTCAAGGATTCTTGTGACTTCGTCTATCTGGTGGGGAAAGATCCTGATTTTTGTTGATGAGGCTAGAACGTAGGGGTTGAATTTGTATTCTGAGAGCAGCCTGTAGGCGTCCATTGACAGGATGAAGTCTAATCCATCGTCCAGATTTACAGTAATTATGCGGTCTATTAAAGAGAGGTCTTCTTCTAATTCTTCGATTGGATGCCACGTGTCGGCTGTGAGCGTTAAAACTCGAGCGAAGTTTCCCCTAAGCTCTAGAACTGCTCCAGTTTCGTTTTTTCCTCTTATTTTAACCCTTGAGCCTATCTGAATCATAGCGCTTTCCCTTTAAGTGAAGCTGTCGAGGGTCCTTCTTTGCATTGGCTGGCCTATAACATCTGATATAGAATCTAAAACTTGGAGTTCGATTTTTTCGCTGTCTCTAAGTTCTTCGCCTTTGTTAATGAGCAGTCTATAATGTTTTGTCAGTAGGTTTATGATGTATTGGAGTTCTTGAAGCCCGAAGTTGCCGTAGGATGACAGCAGCTGTTTGATGGCCGGCGCCCCTTTCTCGTTGGCTGTTTTTAATAGGTAGAGGAGTTGTTGGTAGAGGTTGTTTCTTTCCACTTCTTCGGGGCTGATGTCTAAGGGGACTTCTGTGAAGGGCGTTATTTCTATTCCGCCGCTGATTTTTTTGGCGTAGCCCTTTTTCACTAGGGCGTCGACGGTCAGCCCATACGCTCTAACAACTTTTAGGGCTTCATCACTAGGGATTGAGCTTCTGTAAAAGATTTTTGTTATAAGTGCGAATGAGGCTTCGGGTCCTAAAATGTTAAGCGATCTTCCAGTTAGCTTTCTTACGACTTCTCTGAAGATGAAGTCTCTGGCTTCGCCTATCAAATCTTCAAATTTAGCCTTGAAATCAGCCCTGTAGCTTTTGATTTGGGAGTATTGTGTTAATTCTTCAAGCACTTTACCGTAGGCCATTATAAGGAGGTCGGTTATGGGAAGGCTGAGCAGATCCTCGTCGCTTAAACCTTCAATTAACTCTTTTATCTCTTCCTCAACTCTGGGCATGAGGCTTTCAAAATAAGCCTCTTTATCCTCAAGTATCTTCCTGCATGAAAGCACTATGGAACTCATGAAGGAAGTCTTGCCTCTTGCCAAAGGATTTTCTGTGCTTTCCGTGTGCACGGCATAGCTGGAAACCACCCTAAACCTGGATCCCCTTAAAACCTCTAAGAGAAGATCCCAGGCCTCGGTACTTGAATGGGCAAAGAAGACCACCAAAAGCCCGTCATCTTTAAGGGACTTGTAGATGTTTTGGAAGGCTAAAGTCATGCCTTTCTTATAAAACTCTAAAGCAAGTTTTTCGTTTCCGCCGAACCTACCCTTGCTTAAAACAAGATCTTCATCGCTTGGAACTGTTGATGGCAACTCAGGATAATAGTCTCTGAGAACTCTAGTGAGCCACACATAGAAAAATTCGCTCAACTCCGCATAAGCGACATCCTCCATATATGGCGGGTCAGTTAAAACTAAGTCAAATTTGTTTGATACAGCCATATTTACTGCAGAACCGCGCAAAACCTTAGCAGGCGTCTTATTCAACGCCGCAAAACTTACCGCATCAACAACATTCCGTAATACACTGTGAAATGAACCGCTAGTCTTCTCAAACGGGTTGGTTTCAGCGAAATTGTAGATAATACGGGGACTTCTCATAGATAGGGAATCACAAGTTATCTGTTTTGTTGGGTCCCATCTCACACCAATACAATTGTGATCAACATGCTTGCACATCATCAGCCCCAAGTAAGTGGCTATAGCCTTTCTGTATTCTTTGTCCACTATTTCCGAGCAGACATCGCGGATGATGCGCAAAAGCGTGGACATCAAAAGCAATTGTCTCTCGTTGAAAAACTCAAACCACTTTTTCAAGCCATAATTAGTTACACGGAATAATTCTGATTCTTTGAGTTCCTCTTGCGGGATTAGGTCTTGGCTTATTAGATTTGCCCATTGGTCCTTCAGCTCTGCCGTTGCTTTATTGAATAATTCTATATCCTCCATCGTGAACGGTTCATAGTCTTTTCCTTTCTGTGCCTTGACTACGACTGCTATCATTTGTTTGTCTCTTCTCTCAGCAATGTCTTTGGTCATGTGCTGATAACTTATTGCGTTTTTGCATTTTATGCAGGTGGCTTCCCCGTCTTTCTGGGTGTACTTCGAGCCTTCTTTATCACTTACCATTCCAACTTCTATCTCAAAGTCGTTGTCTTTCGTAGGCTTAATCCTATAGCCTGTTTTCCTTTTTTTATCAAGCCACATTTGATTCGTTAGGGGCACTCTTTGACCGCAATAAGGGCATTTTATACACCAACACCACAAATAATGCAAGGTTTGGCGACCGTTCTTTCTATAGTAGAACTTGCCGACCTCTTTCTTCGCCCGCTCTATTACCAATTTGCCATATCGCTCAACGTCCTCTGCAAGCCTTTCGCCATAAACAGCCGGGTATTCCAACGTAGCCTTCAATATAATGTGTGCAACAGGATTATAGTCCATAGCTGTGCAGTTAGGCCCCAAACGGGCCGCCTCAAATAGAAGGTTGCCAGCTCCAGCAAAAGGATCAAACACGGTTAACGAGTCTAGTGGCTTGCCCGCATTCTTCTTTATAGACTCAAGCTTTGGCGCATAATTGAAAGCTCTTTTTTCCCTACCGAGCCCCAGCAAAGGCTTAACATCAGCCAGATTGGTGTTTTCAGGAAGCAACGAAAGAAGTGTTACAGTCCTTCCAACAATAAGCGGCTTTCTCGTCCACCAATAAATCATTTCACTTATAGGCGGCCTGCCAAGTTTTTCCTTCCTAGCCTCCTCGCTAACATCCGCAAACAGTTTTAGGTGTTCGACGCTCTTGTTGTCCATCAATGTTTTATCCATAAAGCATCCTCCAAGCCCTTCTGGGTTTTTTATCATCGTTCAAGAATTTAGTTGCCCAGAAATGAAGATCAAGCTGGCTTAAGCTATTTACAGCCTGCAAAAACTTTAAGGCTTCATCCAGGCTTCTTGCGCATTTTAAGGCTTCTAAACTCACAAGAGTTTTTGCGGCATCATCGTCCCATTTTCCGCTTTCAAGCTTTAAATGCTCCTCCGCTATTTCTTTTCGCCACCCTCTAAGCCTAGAAAGACTGACTTTTTTACGTCCAAACCTATCCTCTATTACCGCCTGCAGACACGCGGTTTTTCCACTCCCGCTTTCTTCAAGGCGGTATTTCACAGACCTCAAACTGCTAACCCCTCAAACCATACCTTTTCAAATCTTCGCTTAGATCCTCTTTAGAGCTTACTGTGATTTCGCCGTTTCCAGAATAGCCCTTAGACCTAAGTACATTAAGCAGACTCTCAAGCTCCCCGAGCTTCTTCAATTTACTTTCAATGCTGACCTTGTCTTCGCTTTCGTTTATAAGACTGATTGAAATGCGCATATCCAAGGCCCGACCCACAGACAAAACTTTAAGCTTATTCAGGTGCTCCAAGGCTTCATTCAAACTTTTACATTCAAAACGATAATTATAAAGGGGCTCTGGCGGAGGCCAAGGTTTCCTTTCCTCTTCTTTTTCTTTTTCCCGCTCCTTTTTCTCTTCAACGTAAACG
>MAGV01000036.1:18190-22748 GCA_001717015.1 Candidatus Methanosuratincola petrocarbonis (ex Vanwonterghem et al. 2016)
TCCCAGTCCACGCTGAATACTTCTTCTCTAGGCTTCGCCACGTATTTACCGTCTTTCTCAACAAGCTCCCTCGCATATCCGAACAGGCCCTCCCTAACACCGTTCCTAACAGCGTCAAGAACAACGGCGCCGCAAAGTATGAAAGGTTTCCGTCTATCTGTCCGATAAAGCGTGTAAATATCCTTAATCTGAACTTTGTCTTTTCCAGCTCCATCCCCCTTCAAGAGATCCTCTATCGCTGATGCCGATAAGTTGTCAACAAGTTTTCCCCTACGCCTAAGATGGGACAAAACCATATCTGTTAAGCTCTTTTTCTCTTCATACCCCAAATCGTCTATCTGCAGTTTCCCATCGCCGATCCTAGGATAAACCACCTTTGAGTAAACGTTTTGACAGTCCGTAACCATATGGCCCTTACTGGCTTCAAGCTTCTCGTTAATTTTCTTTAATCTATCCCTGTCAAGCTTGATGCGTTCGTCCATTTTCGCCTTTTCAATAGCGCGGATCAATACCGCACTTTCCATTAACGCATTCACGCCCTCTTTATAAGGCAGGAGCATAACTACAGTATTCCTATAACTTCTAATCCCGCCCTCAGATCTGCTTTCAAGAATGCTTTCGAGAACGCCTAATTCATCAGAGCGGACAACATCCATGTAATCAAGAGCAAAGATTTTAAGACTGTCAGGCTCGTCGGTAACCTTGTCTTTATCCCAAACTATGCATTTAACACCTGAACCGTTCGGAAGCATGGACTCCAAAGTGCTCTTGATAATTCCCCTAGCCTCTTCGGGCCTCACCTCGCCATTGTAATCGTGAATTATCTTGTTTATGTTTGGCTCCTTATCAAAATAATACTCGCCTGCTTCATGCTTCAAATACCAAAATTCCTCGTCCATCTCTCTAAGTATGTCGTCAACAATAGCAGGGTCAATTCCAGGCTGACAAACAGCAAGCTTCACATCCCCCGTCCTGATTCCCGAAATTTTCACAGCCCCTATAAGCGAGTATAAGTAGATGGTTCGAGCGATATTTTCAGCCAATTTAATTTTCCTCTTTCCGTCAATAACCTTCGCCTTGCCTATGCAGTCGGCCTCGATAACGGGCCTCATATCACCCTTCCCCAGCTTGGAAGTAAGCTCATCCTTTATCTCAGGGTCATGAAGGGGAATGTCGCCGGCAGAAACCAATTTACATTCAACTTTATCCCTATAAATCCTGTGTAAAATCATCGCCAATAACCGAAGTGTGCCCCTGGTCTTGTTAAACTCCTCGATGGTTGAGACTCTTTCATAAAGAACGTCAATGAGGAACGGATGAAACGGATAAGCATTTTCAAGCCTTTCTTCATAACCAGGACTTATCAATATTCCCTTATTCTGATAATAATCGCAATATGCACGTACTATTTTTCTGACTTCATCCACATCCTTTATGCTCTTCACTAGACGCTTTCGGATAACCTTTGAAACTTCGTCCTTCTCTACTGGAACAATGAACTTCGTCTGTCTAGAAGACGCTTCAATAGTTATGTCATGTAGCTCCTCAATCAAAAATCCGTCCAGAATCCTCTGATACTCCCCCTTAAACCTCTTCACAAACCTCTCATACAGGCTTTGCTTCCCGGTCAAAGTTATAATTAGCATGGAATTCTTACTCGTTGCAACCGCGCTAATCAAGTGAATTATGAAAGACAAAGTTAGATCCGCGAGTGTTACCTTTCCGACCTCACGAGCCGCCGCCCTAAGCAAATAATCTGGCAACTCATCAATCAAAATCAGAGTGGGCTCCTTAAGCAAAGACTTAAATTTACTGATATCCTGCACAGGCTGCCTTGCAGAATCCTCAGCCTCAAAATCTTTATAATGCCCCAAAACATCAGCTAACTCGCCCCAAAGAGTATTTCTCTTCACGCTTCTACAGTCTATAGCCACCAATCTTACCTCTGGAACTTCCAGAACATCAATTTCCTTGTCAATACCCAAATCCCTAATGAACTCTGTGCCTATGCTTCTATTGCTAAATACATGATACAATAAGAGAAGTGTATGAGTTTTTCCTCCTCCGAACTCCGTATCCAAAATGAAAACTGGCTGACTGCCCTTAGAACTTAGCCTTTTCAAAGCTTCTTTCAATATGAAAGCCATGTTCGATGTCGGATAGGTATTCGAAAGGAAAAGTTTAGAATCTATATATACAGGATCAGCCGTTCCATCAAGAACAGCATGAAGCTCAACAGCAAACCTGCTCGGATCAAACCTCCCGAACTTAATATCGTCACTAAAATCGCAAACTTCCCACACATTTTTCATATAAAGACACCGCGAAACAGTCGTCTTCTAACAGTGAGTGATAGCATTTCTATAAGCCTTCTAATACTAAAAAATTACGATTAAGAATTAAGACTTCAGAGGACGTGATTGAGGAGTTGCGTTTGTTGAACAAAGGGAACTTGCTTTTGATGCTCTCATCGGTAAGAGACCTCACTCCAATACCAGGATAGGGAAAACTGGATTTTTCCCCATTTCCGGCGCGCTGGGGATAAAATCAGAATCAACATGAGGCTCACGAGCTTCCGTTGAGCCCCCCTCACATCTTGATAAAGAACTCTGAAATTTTCCCTCCAGAGGTGCCCTTATAGTGGTTAAATTTCTTACCGCACTTCTCACATTCCATCCGCCTGACATCGTAGAAACGAAATCGCCACGATTTAAGCACTTTGTCTGCTCCATCATGGCCGCAATATGGACACTTTGTCATGTCTTCACCATCCTTTAATTACTATATATTGTAGCTAATTTAAAGTTAATCAATTATAAATTAAAAAATTCCAAGTTGCTGGGGTTCCGCAGGATCAGGACCAGAGCATGATTTAACAACACTGCCGGTTTTTTGTCTAGTCCTGGGTTTCCACTTTCCTCAGCATCTCGACGTACTCTTTGGAAAGAACGTCTTGCCCTTTCAGAAGTTGTTTCAAGTATCTCTTTGAGGGCTTCAGCCCGTCTTTATTTTCTTTTGAAATGTAGACTTCTGCTTTGTATTCTTTGCCTTCACTTTCGACCGATAGCAATTTCCGTTGATATTTTCTAGGAAACCCTTCATAACGATCTAATTCGTCAAGACTGTTTTTTGTGATCTCATAAAGCACACCTTCGACCTTTGCGGCCTCTTTTTCGACAATATTCGCAACACCGCATTTCCATGTTTTCGATTCGACGTTAAAAACGAGCTGCCATCCTCTTAGAACGGCCCCTTTCCGCGAGAAAAACTTTGCCTGTCTTTCTTTCATTTGTTCTGGATCCATGTTAGATCCGTATGCAAAATAGAACAGTTTTTCATCACCAGTGTCCATGCAGCAAAGTATGAAAATTTGTTATATAAAAAATTTAGTTCTTATTTGCCAAGTATAGAATTCATTAAGCACTGCTTTAAAAACATCTACCCCATCGTCCCAAACCGCTCTTTTAACCTCTCGAGCTTCCTTTCCTTCACGAGCGCCAGGACCTCCTCCACCGCCTCCCGGCACTCTTCCTTCGACCCGCACCCGCGCATCCTCAGGAACAGGAGCTCCAGGACACCCTCGCACTCCCTCCAGCTCAAACCTCGGCACCCCCGTCCCCTTCCGGTCCGGCGCGCTTCCCGTGGGCCTTGCCCCCAGTGGACCTCGAGTCCCAGCCAGAAAACGCGCCGCTCCTTGCACTTGTCCCCCGTTGAAGAGCTCCTCGCTCCAAAAAGAAGTCAGTCCAGTCTCCTGATCTCATAGCATGCTTCCCTTGAAATGCCTGCATCTTGTTCGATCATCACTTCAGTGAGATCCATTTTTTATCAGAGCCACCTTTGGTGAGTCGATCCTAGATGCATAATTGTGCGCATCCAGGGTGGAGCTGGAATTCTGTCCTCGCAGCAAGGATTTATCATTCTGCATCCCATGCCCAGAGGTATCGGACATGGTTCTTGCAAGAAGGATCACAGGCTCAATCGGCTGGTGATTGAACAAATACGAAGGAAGGACGACGTCGCATGTATCAGAAGTGTAAGATCCCATGGCGCCTGTGACTTTACATGGTAATGGATGGGCGGCGATCGCCGTTGCTGAACAGGGGACGGACAGCATCCTTGCGGATCCAACCTAGAACCTGGTTCTGAAGGAAGTACTGAAACCGTTTTACGAAACTCATGGTTTTGAGAGCTTTCTGGTGGGCTGATTTGACGGTCAATGCAAAGAAAATGGGGGGAAGATCGATAATCGATCTTGGCGCTTAGGCGCGCATGATTTTTTGCGCCCCCCTTATGCAGTTCATCTAGATGTCTGGAGCAATAGATCGAATAATGGCACTCTTTGCTCTTCCCTAAAATCACCACCGCTTGATCGAAAGATTCAAAGGAGGCTTGTCAAGAAACTTTGCCATATATGCGTATAACAGAGTTGTTTCATCGGATTTGTATGTAGATGTTTGAGCCCACTGCACTTCTAAAGAATCCTGAGGGAAAACCCCAGCAAACTGGAAAATCGCGTAGGTATTGGCACCTGAATGAGGGACTTTCAAAAGGTTGTAAA
>MAGV01000037.1:0-3318 GCA_001717015.1 Candidatus Methanosuratincola petrocarbonis (ex Vanwonterghem et al. 2016)
AGCACGGCCTCGCCGCTCCTCATCCGGCTTGCATTCGGACCGGCATTCCGACCGGGGCGGTATGACATCTTCGTTGACGTAAGTGACATGTCAGGGGTCAGAGCCGAATACCTGTACTGGCCGGTGGACCTCAGAAAGTAAATGACTGGCCGGAGGAAACTCCAGCTTTGTCGGCGGTATTCCTGACCCAGTCCCTGTGAGCTGTGTTGAAGCCACCCCGGCGGAGGGAGCTTCTTTCCTAAAAGCCCTCCTGATGCCCGGTGCTTTCCCGCACAAGCGTTGCTAAGCGCTTCGCAGCACTTAAAGATGTGATAAGCTCATCAGCATACCGCGGCTTGAGCTCGAGCGTCATCCGGGTCGGCGGTAGGACGAGCCCTGAGAACACTCGTTCCAGCGGCATGTCGCCCCAGCCGATGGGGAGGTGCAGATCGTCCAAGCCGTACATGACCTGATACATGTATGGCAGAGGTACTTCAACCTGGTTCACCCTCCCGAAGGAATCATACACGTGGAGATTCTTCACATAGGGGGCCGCCAGCTGCACTGCAGCATGATAATCGAAAGAATAGTGCCTGGAAGCAACATAGGCATGCCCGAGGTCAAGGGTGATACCCACGTTGCTCCTGTGTATCTGGATAATCTGCTCCACCAACTCCTCCACCCGTGCGCCGTAGGCATAAACCCTCCCTCTGGCCACCTCCGGTTCTATGTTGGAGTTTTCCACAGCTATCAGCACCCCACGGTCCGACGCCAGGTCGGAAAACTCCTTCAACAGATCTCTTTCACGCGCCTTGAGCCGCTCCACTGCGGATTCATCCTCGACACACCCACCGGGCATTGTGCCTGCGTGGTATACAAGGAGCTCCCCACCTATAGCGCCTGTAAACTCCAAACACGACGTAAACACACGCCTGTGCGTTTCTTCATCGTGCAGGTCCATCAAGTTGAGATAGTTGGGTGCGTGAACCGTATAGCTCAGGCTGAATTCAGCAAGGATTCTCCTAATCCGTTCCAACCGGTCATTGTTGATCTTACCGCCGACAATCACATCCAAGCCGTGAGCGGGGAGTTCAACATGATCAAAGCCGATCGATTGAAACAACTCCAATGAGTCGTGCAGACGGCTTAAGCATCCCTCTAATACCGAAGGGTGTCCGTTGATGCCGATACCTTTGATCGGACCTTGATTGGTCCCACACACTCCCATACAAGGTATTCCTCCTGTTTGATACGGAGCTAGAAAACTACTCACGGGAGGAGCTGACCGCCTCACCTCTCAGCTCCTCCCATGGATACTTGTGTGAAGCCCCTCTGGCCGATGATGTAGAGAGCCATCGCTGGAACCATGAAGTATACGGATAGGGCTGCAAGGAGCCCGTAATTCATGGATTCCGGGTTGTTCACAATGGTGTAGATTAGCATGGAGAGCGTCCACTTCGCCTCTGAGAAGATGAAGGTGTTGGTGAATATGAAGTCCGACCAGCCATCCCTGAATCCGAGGATGAGAACGGTGACCAGACCCGGCTTGATCAGTGGAAGCATTATCCGAGTCCAGATTTGAAACCGGGTAGCGCCGTCTACCATGGCTGCCTCTTCGACTTCTTTGGGCACATCATCAAAGAATCCCTTGATCACCCAGGTACAAAACGCCAGGTTAATAGCAGACCGCGCAAGGATCACGGAGAGAAACGTATCCAGTAGGCCCAGGTAGTATAAGATGAAGTAAGTAGCAATCAGCAAGATGAGCATCGGAAACGCTCGCAGCGCCAGGAGTACCTGCAGAATCGCTGTCCTGCCCGTGAATGAAAGCCTCGATAGAGCATAGCCAGCAAGGCTACACACGCTCGCGGTAACAAGAGCAACCCCCGTACCGACTATGAGGGTGTTTACAGTGGCCGACCACACACTCTTGATCCCGCCTATATTGAAGGGAAAGGGTCCTGTGAGAAACCTCCAGTTGCTCAAAGAGAACTTCGTAGGCAAGAGCCCGTATACAACTCCGCCGCTCACAGAGTTCATTACAAGCCAGGTGTACATTCCGACCAATGGGAGACTGATTATCCCCAGAATCGCGTACTTCAAGGCTTCGCCGCGCTGTCGCATTATCGATTACCTCCTGCTACCTGGCACGACCATACTTCGCTGGAGCCCAAAGAGCTTCCAATATAGACCGATGAAAACCATGCACAAGAGGATCAGGACAAATGCAAGTGCTGCACCGTGACCAATAGAGAAGTATTTGAAGGCCTTCTCATAGATGTAGAGAGACAAGGTAGTGGAAGCGTAGAAAGGTCCTCCCCCTGTGATGATAAGGATGTATTCGAATTCGGTAAGAAAGGCGAGGGTATACCAAATTGTGAGGAACGCCAAAGGCCACTTGAGAAGGGGCATCTTGACGAAAAGCGCTATTTGTGGCTCTGTGGCACCATCAATTCTCGCAGCTTCCTCATATTCTTTCGGGATAGCACTTAGTGCTGCGGCAAGGATGGTCATACAGTAAGGCACCGTCAGGAAAGCCCCCGCAAGAATTACGATTAGCAGGGGGTAATCAGAAAGCCATCGGCGTGCGGGCAGTCCGAACGTCCTCATTAGAGAGTTGAGAAGCCCGTATCTGGTTGGTTCGAAAGTCCATATCCACAGGTACCCCCACACAACCGTGGGAGTAGCGCGCGGCAGAAACCACAGAGCACGAAAGAAAGCACCGGCCTTGGGCTTGACGCTTGTTGACAAAAACGCGATCGCGAGAGACAGCAGCATGGCAATACCCAACCCGCCGACGACGTATATCACGGTGTTCCTCAAGATGGCTGGCAAAAGGAAATCACGAAGCCCTGCTATCCTGGCGAAATTCTTCCATCCTACCCAATTCCATCTCAGGCTCCGATCCATGTCTGTAAATGCCACGGGCACCGTAATGATCGCCGGCAGCAAATAGAACCCGACGACCAGCGCGAGAAGCGGCAAAACAAACAACCAGTGAAACTGACGTCCTCTTGTTCTCTGAGCCATGCGACAAGCTCACCCTCTTTCACCTCTGGAGGAGGGAGACTCTCGGGGAGGGAGGAGCCCTCCCTCCCCTAAACTATCGAATTGGTCTACTGTCTAACCGTCACGTCCTTAAGGCCTTCTCGAGCCTGCATAAGGACGAACTTTACGCCCGTGTCCGGATCCATGCGTCCGCTCTCCACGCCTGCGACAGCCTGGAACACAAGATCCATGTACCGGGAGAACTCAGGATGCTTGGGAAAGCCCTTCCCAACCTCCACAATTTGTGTTACCCTGCCGAGAAATCTCTCGTTCTTGAACTCTTTGGTCTTG
>MAGV01000037.1:3381-7996 GCA_001717015.1 Candidatus Methanosuratincola petrocarbonis (ex Vanwonterghem et al. 2016)
TGAGCACGCTCTGGCGCACCGGAGCCCTGAATGTGGTGATTGCGTGTCTCGCGAGAAGTTCGGGACGCACGGCTTCCGTGATTATGTCAAATGACAGCTCTGGATACTTCGTTGTAGATACCAACATGTAGCCGTGTGTGCTGATCAAAGTGGTAGGCCCTGGAAATGCCATGATGCCCATGTTCTGTTCAAGGTAGTCCTCTGATAGACTCCCGAGCTTCTCATGGTAGGCCTGATCCTGCCATTCCTTCCACTGCCCTGAATGCCCGCCTATCCAGAACAGCGTCTTGCCCTCGACCGCATACTTGTGGATGGTTTTCCAGGGCCATGATGTCATATCCTTGGGAATTAACCCCTCTTTCACCATGTCATAGTGCCACTGCAACATCTTCTGCAGCGCTGGCACGTCCACTATCAACTGCCCTGTCTTGGGGTCAACGAAGCGTGCCCCGAAAACGTCAAGCATAACGGCGAAGTACGGGCCAGCATTCGGTCTGTGGAGAAAACCATACTCCACCATGCCCTTTTGCTTGGCCTTTCTTGCCAGTTCTACTAATAGGTCCAGAGTGACGTTCCGGGCGTTTGTTGGCAGCATCGCGCCTATCTCCTGATCGCTGTACCCAAGGTTCCTGAGGATGTCCTTGCGGAAGAACATTGCATTAACGACGCTCTCTATCGGAATTGCGTACACCTTGCCCTGCCAGGTGACTGTATCCCATACAGCCGGGAAGAAATCCTCCCGCAACTCTCTAGGCCAGGTTGTCAACAAGTCATCCAATGGCAGANTATTCGCTAAAGGAGTCGCGCGAAAACGTCACTTCCAAAGAGACCTGTTTATCCTTCATTCTCGCATTGACTGCCGCCGCCGCATCTTCAAGGTTGGCAGCTCTCGTGACAGGGATCGGACCCGGGCCGATTGTGACGGCCTTCAACTGAACCACGCTCTGTTTTTCCGACCCAACCGAAACACCGCCACACGCCACTAGCCCCACCAAGGTCAAGATACTCCCGAATAGCAACCAGAATCTGCCCCTGCACATTCTCTACATCTCCTTTCGGTCTTTTGGGTATTTTGCAGACTCCCGTAGTCGGGCAGGCCGCCCTTCATAGGGATTGCGACCTCTCCCTGGATCAAAGGGAGGACATACTCCACGAGGTCGGGATGGACCCGCCGGGCCTCTCGCGTAAGCCAAATATCAGGTATGGGCTTCTCAACATTCGCAACCTTCTCGAGGAGAGCATGCCCGGCTGAACATTCGTACCCGTAACCGGGTTTGCGCACGAGAGTAACCATTGCGCCCTTTAACCCTTCGATGGCATTCCGTACGGCTGCCTTGCCCAACGAATAGGCTTCTTCCCAATCCGTGAGGGACGCAAAATGCATTGCGCTCTGCTGGCAAAGATCCAGTTTGATAAACCTTGCCGTGAGCCCGAGTTCCTGCCGCACCAGCCTTGCCAGATTGCTGGCTGCTTCGCCGAGGTGAGGGTGCCCAAATGGATCCCTCAAGCTTGTAGCGCCCACCATCTCCCCCGTACGCGTCCGTATCCCCTCCCCTACCACAACGAAGGCCCCTTTGTAGCGCTTCACTGCCAGGGACACATCTTCAAGAAAGCCGTCAAATGAAAATGGGACCTCTGGCAGGTATATTAGGTGTGGGGGGTCGCCATCGTTTCTCTTTGCCAACACCGAAGCTGCGGCAAGCCATCCAGTGTTTCTACCCACCGTCTCTACAATGACCACGTTCTCCGCGGAGAACATTCCGGACGCGTGGATTCCCGCCTCGAGGACCGACGTCGCTACGTATTTCGCGGCGCTTCCAAAACCGGGGCTATGGTCTGTCTCGGCAAGATCGTTGTCTACTGTCTTGGGAACCCCTATGACAGAAACATCGCGTCCTTGAGCAAGACACGCACGGTGGACCTTGAGAGCCGTGTCCATGGAATCGTTTCCGCCTATGTAGATGAAGCAACGCACCCGGTGTTTGGCAAAAACCTCGAGCACCCTCTCAAGCTCCTTCTCTCCTTCACCCCCCTCGCCAATCATGTGTCTACATCCTCCCAGGATAGCTCCAGGGGTATTCCGGACTCGCCTAAGCAATTCACCGTCCATCGCCGACAGGTCAACAAACCTCTCAGAGATGACCCCCTCTATCCCATTGAGTGCCCCGAACACTCGGTTGATGCAGGAATGGTGACGCGCCTCATCGACCACTCCACAAAGGCTACTGTTGATTACAGCCGTGGGTCCTCCAGACTGTGCAACTATACAGGTCCCTGACTGAGCCATAACTTCACCTCGCACTCTCATTCCCTGCCGAGAGCCTGTGCCATGCAAAGGACATCAATCACTCCGATCTGGGCGACTCGCGATGCCCCCGCCTCAGGGCCAGACGGCGCTTCGGGCACAGCGGTGCACAACACCACGTCGCTCAGCTTTGCAAGGGGTGATTGGGACTGATTAGTGATGCAGATGATCGCAGCCCCGCGCTGTCTCGCTGTACCCGCGAAGTCCACGATGTCCTCAGTAACACCGGAATGGGAAATGGCCACAACAACGTCTTTTTCAGAGACCGTGTTTCCGAGCAAGGTTAGTGTGTGAGGGTCCGTACAGCATATCGACACAACCCCAAGGCGAAGAAACCTGTGATGAGCCACCTCAGCAATAGCGCCTGATCCCCCGACCCCGCAAATTATTAGCCTGCGGGCACACCTTATCGCGCGGACGGCACCTTCAACACAGGCGGCATCGAGTAACCCACACGTATCGCTCAGAGACTGAATAGCTATCCTGAATGCCTTCCTTATCAAGGTGGAAGTATCGTCAGTCTGAGCGATTTCCCTGTAGACCTCGGTCTGCGGAATGCTCAGTTCGCGCGCGAGCGAGAGTTTCAACTCAGGGTAACCCCGAAACCCGATCTTCTGGCACAGTCTCACCACGGTGGAATCGCTCGTTCCCACCCTCTTCGCCAGCCTTTGCGCAGTGAAGCGAATCACGTCTTCCGGATGCGAGAACACGAAATCGGCAATCCGTCTCTCAGTAGGACCGAGGCTAGCATAAGCCGCCTTCAGTTTCAGCAGGCACCTCGGGACGTTCCCAACTTGCACGTCCACGTCAAGAAAACGGTCAAGGCCATGCGACACTTGAAATGCCACCTCCGGAAGGTTTCGGAATCAGGTTTCTGCATGTGCACCGGCCATTGGAACGCTGGCAGCCTCACGCGACCTTCGTGTTCAACATATTCAACCTGCCACGCGATATTCCTGCTGATTTGGGATGGAATTGTGCAGACTTTCTGCACCGACCGAAACGGCCAAAAAGGAGTCCTGGATGGTTTGCTGAATTACTATGATGGGACTGTTTGCCCGCCTCGATCTACTAACGCACGAAGCATGTTGTGGATGAGCGAACCTTTCGGTAGATGACGCTATAGCCCCTCTGGCATGCAATGTGCCTGAGTTCCTGGGATATGTGCGATTCCCCGACCCCGACCGGCCCAGAGATTATGACCGATTCTTTGCGCTCGAGGATAACCGCCAAATGATCTAACCAGTATCTGCCAGGGCAAGATGCTCTTCGACAAGAGCGAGGCTGCAGCGCATGACCTGAGCCATCAGTTTAGGCGGAACCCCAAAGTAGCGTANGGACTAAGATTCGGTCGAATACGCGCAAGAACTGGTCCACCACGCCTCAGCGGAGCGGTAGATCGGGCGCGCAACCTCCTGGGTGCTTATCCCCGCAAGCGACATCTCCACCACGATGGTCTTGTGCCCCATCTTTCCCATCCTTGCGCGTGCTGCCCGTTGGGCTTTTCGCGCCGGTTTCACGTTTATGGTATGTGCAGATAGATCCATGATGATAGTTCTACGTTAAATCGGGGTTTTCGGGCTACCGTCGACCTGGAAATGCAGTAGCGATGCCATTTCTGCTTTCGAAGATCGAGAAACGCGGTGCTACACCGACTGCACGTGGCATTTCTTTCGTCAGGCTCCGAAGCCGCCTTTACCTGCTTGTTAGTAGTGTCTCATTCTGCCAAGAATGAGACATCGGGGTGAGGGGACCTGTTAGCTACTAACCCCTAGGGCCTTAGTTAATGACGATCCCGAGCTGCTCCAGTATCTCCTCGCCTCTGCGGATTTTCTCATTCTCGCGCTGTTGCCAATAGACGCGCTCATCAACATAGTCCTTATACCACTTGCTGCTGGTGACACGGGGATCATCCCAGGCCGCCTCGCCCTTCTCCTTGAACGCTTCCTCAACGGCCTTCTCCTCTGCCTCATCACACACGTAGCTGCCCGGCTGCCATCCTTTGGCCTTCAACGCCTCATGCTCCGGGATGGGCATGGCAGTACCCCATTCCGGACGTCCAAAGGCATGCAGGGCGCTCATCCCGGCCCGAATCATATCCACCAGCTTCTGCAATCTCTTAGGATGCTTTCTCCAGTAAGTCACGTCATGTTCCCCGATCTCGCACTTGGCGAAACAGACCTCCTTCGCCTTGAGCACCGCAATGTACGCCGGTATGCCGCCTCTCTCCTTCACCACGGGTTTCCTCATACCTCTCACCTACCTCTCAATGCCTCCCTCTACCCCTCTGGGCTGTGGGCGGTGGGGGAA
>MAGV01000038.1:0-7991 GCA_001717015.1 Candidatus Methanosuratincola petrocarbonis (ex Vanwonterghem et al. 2016)
GTCCAAAGCAGGATCGCTGCACCAAGGGGTCCTCGTCCCAGCAGGCGTGAAGCAGTCCGATTGCTGGATCGAGGTAGACGGTGTCCGAACATCCTACTCGCCGAGCGAGATGAAGGAGCAGGTCCTCAAGATACTCAACTACAATGAGCCTATGGACCCGAAGGCCAAGAGCGTCATATTCAGGTACGCAGTCTATACCCCCCAGGAGGAGATGAAGGAGATCCTCTCGCAGCCGCCGGACCTGAGGCTCCAGACGATCAGGAAGGCGCTCAGAATCGAGGAGTACAAGACCGCCATGGAGAACGCCAAGGCGATCGCGTCGGACTTTAGGAAGGAAGCCGAGTACATAAGGAAAGGCACAGAACGCCTGGCGGAAATACAGGAGGAGATCAGGGGAATTGAGGAGAGGCTCCCGGATCGCGAGGAGGACCTGCAGCGCCTGAACGCTGAGGCCGAAAGGATCGAGAAGGAGATCGGAAAGCTCAAGGAGAGAAGGGGGAGTTTGCAGGCGGAGCTGCTGGCCCGGGCTAAGGACGCGGAGGGCATCGATCGGATAGAGTCAGAACTCCAGAGGGCGAGGAAGGAGATCGCCGATCTGGAGAAGAAGATCGCGACCGGCAAAAAGAGGCTGGAGGACCTACAGGCGAGGATGGAGGCGATCGGGCCTATAAAAGAGCCTGCCATGTCCAAGGAAGAGGTCGAGGGGATGCTCGAGGAGGCGAAGGCAAGGCTGAGCGGGTACGACAAGGAGCTCGGGAGGCTCAAGGCAGACCTGGACAATGTGAAGACGCTCGTAATGAAGGGGTACTGCCCAACTTGCAACAGGGCGATCGATGGGGCAGAGTATGCAGCCCACCTCCAAGAGGCAGAGGAAAAATACGAAAAGGTAAGGATGGAGCGGCAGAAAACGGCTGAGGAGATCAGGGACCTCGAGAGGGCGAGGGACGAGATCGCAGACTATGCCAAGAAGAAAGGGCAGCTCGAAGGGTTGGAGGCGACGGCGTCAGAGTTGGAGGACGGCATCTACGACGCCCAGAACAGGCTCGGGTTGGCAAAGGAGAGGGAAAGGGATCTCTCGGAAAGGAAGGCAATGGCGGAAGGGGCGGCAGAGGCTTACAGGGCTGTTAAGAAGGATTACGAGGAGTGCGAAGCGCAGATAGCCAAGAAGGAAAAGGAGAGGGACGGCATCCTCAGCAGGAAGGCCGCGCTGGAGAAGGAGATTGCCGTGGAGAGGAAGAGGCTGATCGACCTGAAGGCAGAGGCGGAGAGGCTCGAGGGCGAGAGGAGGAGGGCGGAGAGGCTCGGTTTGCACGCAGAGTGGCTCGTGAAGTACTTCGCGGCTGCGCTCGAGAGGATAGAGCTCACTGTGATGAACGCGGTCAGGAGGGAGTTCGAGGAGGAGTTCTCAAAGTGGTTCTCCTACCTGGTCGAGGATCCGTCGAAGGGAGTCAGGATAGACGAGGACTTCACCCCTCTCGTGACGCAGGACTCGTACGAGCAGGACGTGGGCAACCTGAGCGGGGGGGAGAGGACCTCGCTCGCGCTCGCGTACAGGCTGGCTCTGAACAGGGTCGTCCAGAGGAACTCGAGGATAGGCGCCGACCTTCTCATACTGGACGAGCCGACGGACGGCTTCAGCAAGGATCAGATCGGGAAGATGGGGGACCTCCTAAGGGAGCTGGGGCTGAGGCAGGCTGTGATAGTCTCGCACGAGAGGGAGCTCGAGGGCGCGGTGGACCACATATTCAGGATCCAGAAGGAGGGAGGAAGGTCCAAGGTCCAGGCTGGGGCGAGTTGAACGAGGCAACTTTTTCATTTTCCGTCCCCCTCCCTGAATAATTTATCCTGGGAAGTGGATCGGCAAGGCATAGAGTCTCCACATCATCGAAGATGTCAGATCCTTAATTGGATGTCTGCTTTCCTCATGCAGTTACCTTGATTTTATGTAACATCCCTAAGAGGAGGCTTTAGTCAGTTGATGGGCACAGCTCATATCCTGTATCGGAGGATGTACAAAAGGAAGGACAGGACGCTGATTATGATCAAGATCGGCGAAGTGACGAAGACGAACCCGTCGCTCCTGTAGACGTAGAGGATTATCCACGGGACCTTTTCCAGCGAGGGAAGCCTCTCAAGCACCATGGGGAGTATGAAAAGGATCGCGCCGAGGACAAGCAACAGGACACCAAACAATTGGAGGGGGGCGAGATCGGCATCCAATGGAATCCACCTCTTCCGGCCTTATCATGTATTCGAAATGAGGCGCTGCTCTGGATATTGAAAGGGGCATAATAAAATTTTTTGCAATCTTCATCGCCCTATGCTGTCAGAAAAGACCGCCCAGGTAAGGCTTCAGCGCCGAGATCGTGCTCCTGATCGAGAGGGCAGAGTCCATCGCGAAGTAAAGGTAGCAGTGGCAGTCCCTTCCGCAGAGCCTCATCCTCTCCCTGCATTCCCTCGCCTTCTCCGAGGCGAGGAAGCCCATGATCGGATCTTCTGAGGCGTCGATGCTGCACACGGGGCTGATGTTGCACGGGTAATAGAGCCTCCCATCGGCATCAATCAGGACCGAGGCGGTGTTGCAGCTGTGCGGGACATCGAGCGTCCTCAGGTACCTCTCGGTGGTTATCACGGTCTGCGGGTACTTCTTCTTCAGGCGGAGGACTTCGTCCCTGAAAGCGGCTATATCGGGGAGGTGGCTGTCGGTCCCAGGGAGGTGGCAGGCGGGCATCACCACAGCCTTGGCTCCCGCCCTGTGGCACATCATTACCTTCCACTCCAGGTCCTTCAGGTGCTCCCGCATCACGACTATCTGGGCTGCGACCACCGGGCCCCAGGAGGCATATTCCGGGAGGCTCTCGTACAGGTCGAGGTTCCTGTGCCCCTCGTCGATGCTGATGTGGAGGAATTCTATGCACTTGGCGTACTCCCTCATCGGCCTCCTGTCGATGAGCTTCCCGCTGGTCGTGAAGAGCAGGTAGAGGGGCTTAGCGTGGACGTACTCAAGGATCTCGCCGATGTCCTTCCGCATGAGGGGCTCCCCGCCCTCCATGCTGAGGAGCAGGACGCTCGATTCGGCGACGTTGTCGATGATCCGGAGGACCTTCTCGGTCGGCATGTCTGGCATCGGCTTCCTCCAAACGTCGCAGAACTCGCACCTCGAGTCGCACCGCTGGATCACCTTGAAGGTGCAGTAGAAGGGGTATCGGAAGTCTTTCTTGGCGTAGTCCACGGTCGCGTACCTGAGCGTAGATAGGTACATCNGCCATGGGGAGAACACTTGCGGTTAATTATCTATATTTCTTATCAATTTTTATTTTTTATTATTATGTGCATCAGGATTATTTTTTAAAATGCAGATTAATGAATAGAATACTAACAATGAAACCAAGGCAGAGAGCCGGCCCCAGACCCAGGCAACTTGCCCTTGCCCAGCCTACAACTTGCAGAGCCCTAGCCTTCTTGACTAAGGGAGCCATCCCCCTAACTGCTACACTTCAGGCTAAATTGTAGTCTTATGGTCATCCTAATGGGGGCTTGATGGTGTTCCTGATGTTATGTGTAACGCTTTAATAAATAGTAAAAATAAAAGGTGTAAATATCCATCAATTCGGATCAACATTTTCGTCCAAGGAACTCAATTGATAGTCAAATTTGAAGGAGTATGAGGGAGATCCTGAAGCTGGTTTTGGTCAGGATGAAGGGGTGCGCCACGGCGGACAAGTGCAGGGGCGCGGTGGAGGAGGTCCTGGTTCTGGTGAAGGAAACGAAGCTCGAGAGGCTCAGGGAGGAGCTGGGGGTGATGGATTAGAACTTGAGCAGATGTTGAGGGCATTTGTCGGAAGTGCATTCGCAATGACAATTATCATTGATGTAATTAGTAAAATTTAGTAAAATTTTTATCTAGCGTAAGTAAATAATACATGGTGAGTAACTCCGGTTCTTCCGGCTCTTCCCCGAAAGCATAAGGGGCGCCTGGGGCGTTCTCGGCCGAGTAGGGGAAGGGTCACCTTCTTTAAATTTAAATTTGCACACCCCACATGTCGCGCCAATCTTGTCGGAATCTTCCTTCCATCTTCTCGAAGTAATTCCTTTTTCCCCTAGTTATGGCGGAGTACACCGATCCCGCGAGGTAGTCCGCGGCCTGGAGGCAGGGATCGTTGCGGGAATCCTCGTGGACGAGATGGATCGCGGGAGGGCGGCAGGAGTTGCACTCCATAACGGAAACCCAAGAGGCCTTGTCCTTGACGTACCGATCGAAGCCATCGCGCCGTTTGCCGGACCACACCTGCTTGCCGATCACGTACCTGATCCTTTCCGGGTTGAAAGTGCGGAGCACCCGCTTGATCGGGTAGTTGACAGCCAGGTAGTTGTACATCCTGTCCGGGTTCTGTTGCAAGTAAGGGATTGCCGATCCCTTTTTGACGGCCACGAAACCGCAGGTGACGTCCGACTCTGCTATCAGGCCGAGGACCGCCGAACGCACCTCTTCCCTGTCCTTGCTGAACTTGAGCTCGGGTATCTCGATGCCAAGCGTTTGGAAAGGCGCCTCCGCAGCTTATTCAAATCGTTAGAAAGCCTCAAGGGCTTTCCCGCCACCAGGTAACCGATCACGAAGACCTCTGAAGAGTTAGGCTTGAAGCCGACGTCGCCGGATTCGTCGATGTACAAGGTGACGGTGCCTGGCATGGGGGAATTTATCGGGGTAGAAGATATAAAGTTTGGACTTGGAATATTGTTGATGATCAGGCCCCGGTCCTGGCCCTGCGGAGCTCTTGGAGTTCCTTTAACCCTTCTTCGACCTGGCGCCTTTCCTCTTCCGTCAGACCTAGGATGTCGTAGACGGCTTCATCCAGCTCTTTTTGTGCCCTCTTCTCGGATTCTACGGCTTCCTCCAGTTTCTTCCTGGCTTCGAGCTCGAGTATGCCAGGCTGCCCCTTCTTTGTGGATTTAATGCTCTCGAGGTATTCTTCGGCTTTGATTCGTGCATGAATAGCAATAATAAGTGAATCGATTTTTGTAGGAATTTGTAAGCTTTTGCAATCGATCATGACAGGAATCTTCTTTGTTTCATAAACCTTAAGATCTAAGACTCCCCCTCCATAGGAGCGCCCATATATTTCCCCAAACAAAGCTCCAATCGTCGAATTCAATGTCGCGAAAATACACAATGCAGTATCTTCATCTGAATATATGAAGTAAAATAAGTCAGAACCCAAGGTCCCTGCCTTATTCAAAATGGCAGTAATTCTTTTATCTGCTAATTTCGGAAGCAATAAAGCTGGTTTATCAAATCTTGGTAGCGCTACCATAGCTTCCTCCCTTTTAGAGTTTCTGGCTCCGGAAGCTTTCTTCTTTCCCTCTTTGATCCCCTTGTCACTTCTATTTCCATCTTCTCGCCGTATTCAATGTACTCCAACGCCCTTGTCCCTTTAAGCGCATCTTTCGGCTTGTCGCACATGAAGAAGTATTCGTCGACTTCCTCCGGCTTTATGACCAGGCCGCGGACCTTCTTGGGCGAAGAGACGCACGGGACAAGGAACTCGGGCTCTATACCCCATTCCTCCGCTTTTTCTTTGGGAAGTATGAAGAAGTCGTTGCATCCCGTAGTCGGTCCCCTCACGACTTCAGCAACTTCGCCGAGCGGCCTCATTTTCGGGTGTTTCATCAGCTTCTTGAATACGGGCGGGGCCCTCAGGTAAACGTTCCACTTCCCCGGCTTGAGCTTGCCCTGCTTCACGACGGTGACCCTTATCCTATCGTCCTCGATGTCCTCCTCTGACTCAAGGAGCTTCAGCAGCTCCTCATTACTGATCCTCTTCTTTACCCTCACGAACCTAGCCAGGTTCTCTTCCCTCTTCTTCTCGTCCTTTTCCTTCTGCAAGATCGTGATTGCAGTGTTCACTTCAGCGTCCGGGAAGACAGCCCTGTCGAACTCGATTACGTAGAGGATTTTTGTGTTCCTAAGCAGGAACTCCTGGAAGGGCTCGCCGTACCCGACCTCCAGCCACTTGTTCGAGGATATGTAACCGAGCATCCCTCCCTGCTTCAGGAAGCGTATCGAGTGGATGTAGAAGTAGACGTAGATGTCGCTCATCCTGTCCAGGACGATCCCCTTCTTGTTCTTTGCCTGCCCCACGAAGAGCTGGTCCTTGTACTCCTCCTGCACCAGCTGGAAGATCTTCCTCTTTTCCGAGTCGCCAAGAAGCTCCTGGCGTATGTACGGCGGGTTGGCTACGACGGCGTCGAAAGCCCCGGGGATCTTGATCAGCATCTGCTTCCCCTCGGTGTCCATGCTCCTGAAGCCCATCAGGGTTTCCTGGCGGGGCTTGAGGTCGAAGAAGTCCTTCACGGCGACGTTTATCTTTTCCACCTTCGCCTTCGGGTTCTGTATCGCCAGGTTGATTACAGATAAGTGGGCGGGGAACTGGTTTATGTCCACGCCGTATACCTGCGCTAAAAGCTGCCTGTGGAAGATCTCGCCCAGGGGCCCCGACATCTCTTTTGGTATCCCGTTGAGCTCCCTCAGGCGCTGGTAGACTTTTACGAGGAACGACCCTGAACCACAAGCGGGGTCGAGTACCTTGGCGTCCTTCTTAGTGACGGTGAGCCTGACGATCAGGTCCACTATCTCGGGAGGGGTGTAGAACTGCCCGAGGCGCTTCCGCTCTGTGGGCGGGATGAGCTTCTCGTAGACCCTCCCGAGGAAGTCGCTTTCCATCTTCGAATAGTCGTACTCGTTCAGCGAGTCGATGAGCGTTCTGAACCTTTCCTTCGCCCTCTCGGTGAATGGGATCTCGTTCATGAGGTCAGGCTGGTATATCGGCTCGTAGTCGATGTTCCTCACTTTCTCGTAATAGTGCATCAAAGAGTCGTAGACGTCCTCCTCTTCGCCTATCGCTATCCCGGGGAGCTTGTTTGGGTATATCGTCCTGATGACGTCGTAGAAGAGGAGCTTGTTGAGCTGGAGGTAAGTAGTCTGGTCTGCGATCTTCCTGACGTCCTCCGGATCGTCGGGCCTGAGGCCCTGGTCGAGCATCCACTTTTCGAACCTGGCTCTGAAGCTGTCGTCCTGGAGCCTCTTCTTGAGCGACGAATGGAACTCTTCCCTGAGGTCCTCGTAAGCCTCGTGGAGGAGCTCGACCAGCGAGTCGTCCACGGCCTTGAGCGAGACCGGGACTATTCCGAGGACCATCTTAAGCAGCTGCTCGGCCCAGCCATCGTTCCCCTCTACGTCGATGGAAGCAACCTCGCTCTCGTAGGGCTTCTTCCCCGGCATCAACTTGAACAGGACGAGGCGCTTCGGGTTGCACGTGGCGTAGTAGGGGTAGCCGCCGTTGGAAGCGTAGGAAACGGCTTGAGAGATCACATCCGGATCCCTTGGCTCTATGTCCCTTTTGACTCCGCCCACCTTCTTCTTGTACTTCGCCTCTATGACCAGGAGGCGCCTCCCCGACTGCTCGACTACGAGGTCGGCTTTACCACCGTTGACCTGCTTCTCTGTGTGTAAGTCGAGGTCCAAGCTAAGCTCTTTGGCTGCCTCCTTAAGATTGTAAAAGAGCCTGTTGGTGACGAAGTCGGACTCGGACACGAGCTGGGCGGGCATACGGACACCGAGTGGTCGTTAATTATGATGTTAAGGTGTATAAAACGATAATTGGTTTAGAAGTTGTAAGATCTTCCAAAGTAAACAAAACCCGTACGCGCTAAAAGGTGGTGTAGGATTTGCGTTTTGTTGATTAGGGAGTTTAATTTTCACAATGTTAGATGCTATGGGATTGAATTTAATAGATTTTTAAATGCTGATATGAATATTTCGATCTCATACTCAGAAATTTCCCCTTTACGGGTGCCCATCCCGGGCTGTTTCATAGTGTCATACCTGTTTTGTAAACCGCGGATTTTCACAACTTCATCGCGAAATTTTGCTGCTGCTTCTGGCGGAAATTTAGCATTTATAGTCGATTTATACAGATATATCGAATTAGACC
>MAGV01000038.1:8272-8737 GCA_001717015.1 Candidatus Methanosuratincola petrocarbonis (ex Vanwonterghem et al. 2016)
TTACCACCATCTTCGGCGTATTTCTCAATTGTCAAAAGCACCACGTCCCGTGCTAGAGACTGAGTTCGTGCCCACACGGTGAGGTCGGCCGGTATGACGTCTATGGCTATGACTACCACCGGTGTATTTTCAATAATTTTTTCCAAAGTTCTGTGTATTTCAATCTCAGGTATTCCTCTATCCGTAAACTTTTTTTTCAACTCCTCGGATTTTTTGATTATGTCAAACGCCCTTTTAACAAAGTCGTTTTTGGTTTGATAGTTGTCCGCGGCCACTATCTGCTTTGATACTTGCGGGACTATGTGATGCCATGTGTCATGTTCTGCCAGCTCCGCTTCAACGATATACCATCTCTCAGCTTCAAGGTCTATAACAATGCCATCAGGAATAGTCCCGCTGCCGCCTGCCGTTACCATGGATTGTTGAGGAATATATATGACATCGCCATCAAAAACGGCCTCCGGA
>MAGV01000039.1:0-759 GCA_001717015.1 Candidatus Methanosuratincola petrocarbonis (ex Vanwonterghem et al. 2016)
GCAAGAATTGCTGTAGCATTCTACATCCGAATTCAGAATCCTCTTTGTTCTTGATATTCTTTTGCCCCTGGGCGAAATTTCTCTTGATATCTACCTGCCAGCCCAGGGCCACAAAGATGGCTGTTGCCACCATTATGACTGTGAACTTGTTTCCAGACGAGAAGGAAAACAAGCAAATATGCAGAAATGACCCAATATGGACAATTGTCCATCATGCGGAAATTACCGAAGAGAATTCTGACGATGGGGCGTGAGTGGGTTGCAGTCAGTTGAGCGAGCCATACGGTTACTGCAGGCAATCGCAGACTTGGGCTATGAAAGCGGTGTCTCCTTAAATAGACTGTCCGAGTATCTTAGCCTGCCCAGGAGCACAGTTCACAGGATCCTGAAGATCCTCCAGAAGCACGGGATGACGGAACAGAACCCTGTGACACGAGACTACTACTTAGGTCCTGTCCTTGCCGCCTTGGGCATGAAAGCCAGAGGATTCCTGGATGTGCGGAGGGCTTCTGTCCCCATACTGCACAGGCTTTCAGCGGAAACAGAGGAGGATTCCTATATCATAGTACCTCATGGCAATACAGGCATCTTTCTGGAGCGGGTAGAAGGACCGCACCCCCTGAAGGTAATAGAGACTGTTGGAAGTCAAATCCCCCTTCACTGCGGAGCCGCGCGTCGCATCTTGCTGTCTAGCATGGACAACGATTTCATCGATGCATACTTGGCGGGTCCCTTGAAGACGTACACACAGAATACCAT
>MAGV01000039.1:774-7400 GCA_001717015.1 Candidatus Methanosuratincola petrocarbonis (ex Vanwonterghem et al. 2016)
GTGTGAAGCTAAAGGAAGAACTTGAGCGAATTCGCCGGGAGGGATTTGCCGTTTCCCACGCTGAGTACATTCCTCACGCCGTCGGCGTTGCTGCGCCTGTCAAGGACTTCCAGGGGAAGGTGGTGTGCGCAATAGGTGTCATCGGGCCCGAAGTCAGGTTCCCGGCAGATCGAATACCGGAAATCGTGTCAAAGGTAAGGGAAGCGGCACGCTTGCTCTCAGGCAAAATGGGCTTCGGCCAGGCAGGGGGTGTGGTTCCTGCCCTAAAGACCAGCTCCGGAAAAACCTGAAGATGAGGAGGTATTGAAGGTGCTGTCAACTGTCGATTTCGGCGTAGTCGTCCTCTACTTCATTGGTATCGTGATCCTGGGCTACTACTGCCGTGGACTTGTCAAGGGATCCCTGGACTATGTGCTGGCCGGGCGCCAGCTGGGAACCCTGGTTTCCACGGCTACTTTGGCTGCGGGTGCTCTGGGGGCTTTTGCATGTCTTGGCTTGGCGGGGATGGGCTACGGCACTGGTATTGCAGCATTTTGGCTGATTATTGCCTGGTCGGCCGGTTGGGTAATCCTAGCCCTGATAACGCCCCGTTTGTGGCGCACCGGTGCTCATAGCCTGCCCAGCATCCTTGAACAACGATTTGGCAAGACCACGCTGTACCTCTCCGGAATAGTCAGTCTCATCTACATAGTCAATACACTGGCTGCGCAGATGGCCGCGGTAGGCACCATATTCAGCGTCATTGGTTCCCCCATGGGCATCAACTACGAGACAGGAGCCATAATCGGAGCCGTGCTGATCATGGCATACACCATCATGGGTGGACTCTATGCCGTGGCCTACACTGACCTGGCTCAGATGTTCATTCTCTTTGTTGGTATTGGGATACTGCTGCCGGTATTCTCCATCGGAGCAGCAGGGGGTTGGGCTAGCGTAACTGCGAACGTACCTCCTAGCCTGCTGGATTTCTGGGGCGGCCTAGCTCCCATGGTTATCCTAGGTTGGTTTATCAGTTACTGTTTTACTGCCACGACGAATCCCCCCTATGTGCAGAGGGCTCTGTCCGCGAAGAGCGAGTCTGTGGGGGCCAGGTCCCAGTGGTATGCCATGGGCCTGCACGCGCTGATCACACTGCTGGTCATCCTCTCGGCAATCGCGGGCAGGGTTCTCTTCCCGAATCTTGGGATGGGGCAGGAGTTCGTGCCCACTATGATAATAACCGTATTCCCCGTGGTCCTCTCTGGCCTGGTCCTGGCGGCGTTGTTGGCTCTCGTCATGTCGACGTCCGACTCCTACCTGCTTCTGACGGGCACAACAACGGCAAACGACCTATACCGCAGACTCAAGCCTGACGCCGATGACGCGACGGTGCTCAGGATTGGCCGCTGGGCAACACTCTTCTGGGGCGTGGTAGCCCTGGTCATGGCGCTCTGGGTGAAGAGCGTCCTGGTCTTGTTCTCCTCGGGAGCAGCTGCGTACGGTGGTGGAATGTTCTTCCCATTCATGGCGGGGCTCTTCTGGAAGAAGGCAACAACACAGGGTGCCAATGCAGGGATGATCCTAGGTGCCTTCACGACAATCATCTGGAACCAGGTTCTGGGGAAACCCTACGGTCTGGATGGGGTCATAATCGGCAGCATTCTTTCGGGCCTTGCGGTCTACTTCGTCAGCATAGCCACCTATAAGGAGAAGGGAGTCCAGGTGGGAGCTGCGGACTAGCGCACACCGTTGGGGGCCGGGCAGAGCCCCGGCCCCCCCGGGATAACACCGGGCATGGGGGGAGTTAAACGTGGCAAGCCGAGTAATCGATGCCGTATCAGTGGCCAACAGGATAGTCCAACAGTATCTTAGGGTCCGTCCACGCGAGGAAGTGGTGATAGTAGCTGACCCCGAAACTGACATGCGCATGGTTCACGCGCTGGCAGGGTCAGTTGCATCTTGTGGGGCAGAGTACACAATTGCCATCATGCCAACGNNAGGCAGGAGGCCGGTTCCACCGATGTCACCAGGTTTATCGATACAGGGCTGGAGGCTGCTGACGTTCTCATCGGGATTACCCGGGCATCGGGGGCTCCAGTGTACAATGCGAGATTAGGAACGCTCTTGAAGGAAAAACGAATCAGGTCCTGCTCCATGGTCATGAGAGACTTGGACAACTGGGTAAAGGGAGGGGCCCTGGCCGACTACGAGCAGGTTTACCGGGAAGGGCAGAACCTGGCAGCCATCTGGTCTGCCAAGAAGTCAATACGGCTAACATCTGAGGCTGGAACAGACTTAGTGGCGGACATTGGCGACGGGCGGGTAATCATCGAGTGTGGTATCGCCAGGGAGCCCGGTTGTACCATGGCCTTTTCTGACGGAGAGGTTTCCCAGATGCCTAATGAGGGGACGGCCAACGGCACGGTAGTGATTGACGGGCCCATCTGTTACCTTGGACTTCCTTCCAGCCCTGTTACGCTCACTGTCAAGAACGGGCGCGTAACGGGGATTTCCGGAGGGTCCCGGACTGCCAGGGAACTTGAGAGACTCCTTGATGAGGTACCTAACAGCGACAACTTCGCAGAGATTGGGATTGGGCTCAATCCCAAGTCACTACGTAATGGTGATTTCGAAGAAGAGAAGAAGGCTCGGGGGAACGTTCACGTGGCTATTGGGGACAACACGGCTTATGGTGGCACTGTGAAGTCATCAGTTCACATGGACATGGTGATCTACCGCCCCACGGTCGTAATGGATGGTCACAGGATTGTGGACAGTGGCACCGTACTGCTGGAATTGGCTTGAGGGAGTGATGACGCTGTTTCCCGTTAAGAGCATTGCCAAAGTGCTGTTGGTGACCTTGTGTCTTGTCGTGTTGACTGCCCCGGGAGCAAGTGCCCAAGGCCCTGTCAGGCCCGAGAAGGCCTCGTACACCTATACCGTGGGTGAGGATGGCTATGTCCTCTTCAGGGCAGTGCTGCTGCTGGAGGCGGAGGACTCTGTTGATGAGGTGTTGTTCAACTGCACACTGATGGATATGGACCTGTTCGAGGGTTGGAGGTCCGAAAAGGGCGATGTTCAGGTGGTTTGCGGTGAGGGCGGCTCTCTTCAGGTAAGGGTAGCTGGGAGTGGTCTTGTTACGCAGGGGGACAAGAGCGAGCTGGTCATTGAATCCCGGTTTCCCTATGAAGGAAGCCTGCGCGACATGCCCATGTCGCTGAGGCTACCAGTGCTCCAGTTCGCAGACTTCTCGATCCTAAAGGAGATTGAGGTCGGTCTGCCTGGCGGGCTCTTCGTGGTGAAGAGCTATCCACGGCAGGTTGAGAAGCTTGGCACAGACAGTCATGAGGTAGTGCGTTTCTCTACAATGAGCCCTCCCTCTCTAGTGACCCTGGACTTAGCTGACACGCCACCAACGCTTGGGTCAAGGTTGTTGGGTGGTTGGATCTATCTCATAGCGCTGGCAGCCCTGGCTGCCGGCATAGCAGCTGTTGTTACACGCATAGCGCGGCACAAGACCTCAGGAGGTTAGACGCGTCTTAGGGTTTTGAAGTCACCACTCCTTGGAGGAGATTGGCGTGAAGCGAGGTGTCTTGAGAGAGCCTCTGGATCAGGAACTGAAAGACCTCCAGATCCTTCCGGAACTCACAAGGTGGAGGGACGAGTTCTTCGAACCCTTCATGCAGATTACCCTCGCCCACATGGTCATGATGGTCAAGACCGGCAACCTGACCCTGGAGATTGGGCGAGAGGTTCTGAATGCCTTGAGGTGTGGCCTGGAGCAAGGCCCCTCGTGGCTTCCGATGGATCCAGGGCTGGAGGATCTCTTCTTCAATATTGAGGAGGGGATGAGGCGGCGTTTCTCCCAGAGGGCCGGTGACCACATGCAAACCGCAAGGAGCAGGAATGACCTGTACGCTACTGCTGCGCGACTGGTAGTGAGGAAGAAGATTATCGAACTGGGTTCAGCTCTTTGCCGCCTTCGCAAGGGCTTGTTGTCCAAAGCCCGGGAGTACGGGCAGGTGATCATGCCTGGCTACACCCATCTCCAACAGGCTCAGACCATAACCTTCGGTCACTACCTGTTAGGCTGCGCTGAAGCCTTGGACAGGGATAGCCAGCGACTTATCGCTTCCTACCAAAGGGTCAATCTCTGCCCACTGGGCGCCGGGGCGCTTGCTGGCACGTCTTTTCAGATCGACCGCGCACTGACGGCCAGGCTCCTTGGCTTTGAGGGGTTGGTGGAAAACTCTGTGGATGCCATAGCGGCTCGCGACTGCCTGTTGGAGCCCCTGGCGGCTTTGTCAATCATGGCGAATAACCTGTCAAGGATGGGCAACGACCTTTATCTCCTGGCGAGTGCGGAATTCGGGATGGTCTCCCTCCCGGATACCCTTGTCATTACGTCTAGCATGATGCCCCAGAAGAGGAACCCGGTGACCCTCGAGTACCTGAAGGCAAAGTGCAGCAGGGTGGAGGCAGCCTATGACTGTTGCTGGTCCATACTGAAGAGCGCTCCTTTCGGTCAGTCTTCTGAGGTGACGGGAGAGGTATGGGTGGTGGCCTCGGAAGGATTGGAGCAGGCTCGAGATGTGCTGGACCTCGGGCGGTTGACCATTGATGGCCTCCAGGCCAACAGGGACCGGATGCTTGCAGCGGCCGAGGCTTCCAGGATCGCCACCACGGACTTGGCCGAATGGATAGTCCAGGAATTCGATGTGCCTTTCCGCCAGGCTCACGAGCTGGTGGCTGTTGCCGTCGGCCTGTGTGAGGATGAGGGTATCAGATCTGGGCTTCCGTCAGAACAGTTCTTGAACAGAGGGGCTGAACTGGTGCTGGGCCACGCACTTGACCTGCCTCCCGGCATTGAACTAAGGTTTTCGCCCAGAGCCGTGTTGGAGAAGAAGGCGAGTCTCGGTTCCCCGTCCAGCGCTGAGATATCACGCATGCTGAAGCACCTGGAGGCCAGGTTGGAGCAGGACTGCAAAACCGTGGAAAGGTGGGCAGAGTCTCTCGCAGAGGCCGGAAATGTGCTCGACCAGCAGGTAGATGAATTGCTTCAGACATGGAGGTGAAGACTTGTGGAACCTAAGAGGGTAGCTGTCATCGGGGCCGGGAACGGCGGTAAAGCAATGGCAGCTGACCTTGGGCTTAGGGGTCATACCGTCTGCCTTTTTGAGTTCCCTGAGTATGAAGACCGGGCAATGGCCATCCAGAAGGCTGGGGGCATACGCCTTACGGGGGTGGCTGGCAACGGATTTGTGCCTCTCCCGCTGGTGACTACTGATATTGCCGCTGCCCTTGAGGGGGCGGACGTGGTGTTCGTGGCTACCCAAGCCCAAGGGCACAGAAGGTTCGCGGAGTTGGCAAGGGCACACCTGGTTAAGGGCCAGGTTGTTGTCCTGTTCCCGGGGTCTGGAGGCACACTCGAGGTCGCGCAGGTCCTGGGCGAGGAGGTAGGCCGGGTGATGCTGGGCGAAGCCTCGACTCTGCCATATGCATGCCGGTCAGAAGGGGAAAACCACATCAACATCCACAGAGTGGTAGGAAAGAACTTTGCCAGTGCGCTGCCCTCAAGGATGACGGGTGAACTCATAGGTCTTACGGAGAGCCTCTACCCGCTGTCAGCTGTAGACAATGTGCTAGTGGCGGCCCTGATCAATCCCAACATCATCATTCACACCGTTGGCTCCCTCCTCAACGTAGGGAGAATCGAGTTCTCCAAGGGTGAGTTCTACATCTACAAAGAGGGCATTACCCCATCGGTCCAAAAGGTGGTGGAAGCCCTGGATTCAGAGAAGCAGGCCGTGCTGAGTGCACTAGGGGTGAAACCGGTGAGCTACTACGAGGCCACGTCCCAGATGCTCAACATGTCCTTTGAGGAATTCGCCCGCATAAGCAGCAAGGGCCCCTTTAACATGCAGGACCGGTACATCACGGAAGACGTTCCCAACGGTTTGACGCTTCTGGCCACTCTCGGCGAAATGCTGGGAGTCTCCACTCCCACTGCGGACTCCATAATCCACCTGTTCTCCACTATCAACGGGGTGGATTACCGGGCTACGGGGCGGAGCGTGAAGAATCTGGGCCTGTCTCGGATGAGCCTCGACGGGCTTCGATCATTCCTTGCGGGCTGATATCCCGATTGCCTGCGGAAGGGAGTGTGTCTTCATGCCTGACAAGACCGTGAGTTTCCTTTACCTGTCCGAGGAAGATACAATCAAAGCTGGCGTACTGGATATGGACAAGTGCGTCGCCACCATGGAAGAGACGTTCTGGCTGGTGGGTCAGGGCGATTACCTGATGGGCGGACCCAGCGAGAACGAGCACGGGATCAAGATATACTTCCCTGTGGAACAACGCTTCCCAAACATGCCCATTGCGGGGCCTGACAGGCGCTTCATGGCCATGGTGGCTTACCTGGGAGGCGCCTTCAACGTGTGCGGGGTCAAGTGGTACGGTTCCAACATTGAGAACAAGGGGAAGGGCTTACCCAGGTCTATTCTCCTGGTGGTGCTCAATGACCCGGATACCGGGAGGCCCCTGGCCATCATGGCAGGCAACCTCATCAGTGCCATGAGGACTGGTGCTGTGCCGGGGGTGGGAGCCAAGTTTCTCACGAGGGAAGACTGCCGATCGGTGGGACT
>MAGV01000004.1 GCA_001717015.1 Candidatus Methanosuratincola petrocarbonis (ex Vanwonterghem et al. 2016)
GTCTGACTTACAGGACCTTGCAGATCCGTTTCTTCTACCCGACATGGAGAAGGCTGTTTCCCGGGTCCTGCGAGCGATAAGGAATCACGAGAAGATCAGGATATACGGGGATTACGACGTTGATGGTGTCACGGCGGTGTGCGTGTTGCTCCACGTGTTGAAACGTCTTGGCGCCGACGTCGATTACTATATCCCCGGGCGCCTCGTAGAGGGTTACGGCGTCAACTCTGATGCCATTGAGAAGGCCGCGAAAAGCGGCACGTCGCTTCTCATCACAGTAGATTGCGGGATCACTGCATTCGACGAGGTTGAACTTGCGCGCAAACGAGGAATCGAGGTCATCGTCACCGATCACCACGAGCCCGGCGACGTCCTTCCTAATGCCTATGCGGCCGTCAACCCGAAGAGGAAGGACACGCTCTATCCTTTCGCCGATCTTGCCGGCGTGGGCGTCGCTTATAAGCTAGGCCATGCGCTCCTCGAGGCGCGAGCAGGTACCCTTGATGCGCTGGAGCCGCCCGTCGAACTTCTTGAGCTTGTGGCTCTCGGGACCATCGTGGATGTCGCCCCTCTTACTNCTTACTGGCGAGAACAGGGTTTTCGCCAAGCACGGCCTTGCAAGGATGAACTCTACGAGCAACGTCGGCCTGCGTGCGCTCGTCGAGAGGTCCGGCCTTTTGGGGCGCGAGATCAGCGCGGGTACTGTTAGCTTTGCTCTCGGGCCTCGCTTGAACGCCGCTGGAAGGCTTGGTGACGCGTCGCTCTGCGTAGATCTCCTTACCACGTCTTCGGCGGAGAGAGCGGCCGAGATCGCCCGAGTGCTCGACCTGGCAAACCAGGAAAGACAAGCCCTGGAGCAATCCATATTGATGGAAGCAGCATCTATGGTCAGGACCAGGGATGGGGAGGCTGAGGACGTCGTCCTGGTCCTCGCGGGCGAAGGCTGGCATACCGGTGTAATCGGCATTGTTGCCTCGAGGTTGGTCGAGCGGTTTAACCGCCCTGTCATCCTGATATCACTTGACGGTGAGGAGGGACGAGGCTCAGGGCGGAGCATAGAAGCGTTTAACCTTTACGAAGGGCTGTGCCAGTGCGCGGACTTGCTCGACGGGTTCGGGGGGCACAGCCATGCCGCCGGACTCAGTATAACGCGGGATGCCGTCGGCCTCTTCCGCGAAAGAATAAACGATGTGGGGCGCAGCCTCTTGACTCAGGATGACCTCGTGCGGAAGGTCACGTGTGACCTCGAGATTGGGTTCAACGAGGTGGACCTCGCAGCGGCGGAGGGGCTTGCCTCGCTTGCGCCGTTCGGGGTGGCAAACCCCATGCCGACCTTCCTTACGCGGGGTGCCAGACTCGTGGAGTACCGGGGGGTCGGTGCTGACGCGAAGCACCTCAAGATGAAACTCTTCCACAACGGGGTGGTTCTCGATGCGATAGGCTTCGGGCTCGGTAGCCTGGCCCCGGCGCTCTTCGCCCGGGGGATCGCAGAAGTTGACATCATCTACGCCATCGATGTCAACCAGTGGAACGGCACAAGACAGGTCGAACTTAACATAAAAGGCTTGAGAGAGGCTGTCAGCGCCTGATCGTTGTTGTATAATGGATGGTATGAAGAGGTCTACGGGTGGTCACGGTGGCACAGGGCATTGAAGAACTTCTCGAGAAGATAAGAAAGTACGCCCCGGACGCTGCGCTCGACGTGGTGACCAGGGCCTATGCGTTCGCTGCGCGCGCCCACGCCGGGCAGCAGCGCGACTCCGGGGATTCTTTCATTTTCCATCCCCTGGGGGTTGCAACCATCCTTGCGGAACTCGAGATGGACGTCACCACCATTGCCGCCGGCCTGCTTCACGATGTGATCGAGGATACTCCCGTTACCCTTGCGGAGATAAAAGCAGAGTTCGGGCACGAGCTCGGCGTGCTCGTTGACGGCGTGACGAAGCTCGGCAGGCTGCCTTTTATGTCCAGGGAGGAGCAGCAGGCCGAGAACCTCCGCAAGATGTTCCTCGCCATGGCGCAGGACATCAGGGTGGTCGTGATAAAGCTCGCTGACAGGCTTCATAACATGCGCACCCTGGGCCACCTCCCTTGGGATAGACAGGCCAGGATAGCTCGTGAGACCCTTGAGATCTACGCGCCGCTCGCCCATCGCCTGGGCATGTGGAGGATAAAGTGGGAGCTCGAGGACCTCGCCCTCAGGTACCTGGAGCCGGGCGAGTATTATAAGCTTGTTGAGAGGGTTGCAAAGAAGCGCAAGGAGCGCGAAGGCCTCATAGAAGAGGCCAAGGCGATACTGAAGAAGAGCCTGGAAGAGGCTCGCGTCCCGTGCGACCTCCAGGGAAGAGCTAAACACTTCTACAGCATTTACGAGAAGATGCGGGTGAAGGGCAAGACATTCGAGGAGATCTACGATCTCATCGCTATCCGGGTCGTCGTGAACACCGTAAGAGATTGCTACGCGGTCCTGGGGACCATACACTCGCTGTGGAAGCCGATCCCGGGCAGGTTCAAAGATTACATCGCCATGCCCAAATCCAACATGTACCAGTCCTTGCACACAACGGTTATCGGGCCGAAGGGCGAACCCTTGGAGATACAGATCCGCACATGGGATATGCACCGCACGGCGGAATACGGCATCGCGGCCCACTGGAGGTATAAAGAAGGCACCCACACGACCAGCGAGTTCGAGGAGAAGATGTCGTGGCTTCGGCAGCTCCTCGAGTGGCAGCGGGATCTCAAGGACGTTCACGACTTCATGGAGACCCTGAAGATCGACCTTTTCAAGGACGAGGTTTTCGTATTCACTCCGAAGGGAGACGTCAAGAGCCTGCCCGCAGGGTCCTCTCCGGTGGACTTCGCCTACAGCGTCCACACCGATATCGGGCACCGGTGCATCGGGGCAAAGGTGAACGGCAAGATAGTGCCACTCGACTATCAGCTGACAAACGGCGACATCGTGGAGATCCTCACCTCGAAGGGCCCGGGCGGCCCTAGCCTGGACTGGCTCGCTTTCGTCAAGACGTCGAAGGCGCGCAGCAAGATACGCCAGTGGGTGAGGGAGGAGCGCCGCGAGGAAGCGGNNAGGGCGGGACCTCGTCGAGAAGGAGCTACGTCGTCAGGGCTTGGAAGTCCACGAGAACCTCAAGGACGAGAAGCTCCTTGCGGCCGCGAAGCGTCTCGGGTTCGAGGATCCCGAAGACTTGCTCGCCGCTGTAGGCGACGGCAAGGTTTCACCGTCCATGGTGGCCGGGCGGCTTGCGCCGGAGAAAGAGGAGAAGGAGCCGACCCAGCTTGCGCCAAGGCGTCGGCGGGCGTCAGGACAGGGGATCAAGGTAAAAGGCGTGGATAATGTCCTTATCAGGATGGCGCGGTGCTGCAGCCCCGTCCCCGGGGACGAGATCATCGGCTACATTACCCGCGGAAAGGGGATTTCAGTGCACCGGCGCGATTGCCCGAACATTGCGTGGCTGCGAAGCTCGCCCGAGCGCAACATCGAAGTGGAGTGGGAGTTCGGCGCGGAGGACTCCTATCCTGTGGAGCTTGAGATCGAGGCCATCGACAGGGTGGCGCTCCTTGCGAACATCATGAGCGCTATCACCGAGCTTCGCGCGAACATCAGCGCGGTGAACGCGAGAACCACCCGCGACCGTATGGCTGTCGTGAACATCGTGGTGGACATCTCGAGCATTGATCATCTTAATTCCATCATGAGCCGGGTCAGGCGCGTTCACGGTGTCACTGACGTCCACCGGGCGCAACGCACAACCGCCCAGCAGGCACAATCGGTTTAGCCAGGTTCTGTGGGTGGCCCTGGTTTTTTGGGGGGCGGTATTGGGTGTGAAGTACCAGCGAGATGTCAGACGCGCTCCGCGCAAACACTGACGACCCCATGTGAGTTTGTATCGGGTAACGGAAGATTAACGCTTGGCAGGCAGTCTCGAGGATATCATGAGGGCTGTAGTACAACGGGCAAAGTCGGCCAGAGTAAGCGTGGACGGCGAGACGGTGGGCTCCATCGGCCCCGGGCTTGTCGTCTTTCTTGGCGTCGGCCAGGATGATTCGAGGGACGACGCAAGTTATCTCGCCGAAAAGGTCGGGAATCTGCGGATCTTCGAAGACCAGGCGGGCAAGATGAACCTTTCCTGCATCGACGTGAGCCTTCCGGTGCTTGTCGTTTCGCAGTTCACCCTGTACGGGGACTGCCGCAAGGGAAGGCGTCCGAGCTTCACTGAGGCCGCGCCGCCCGAGAGGGCGAACGAGCTATACAACGAGTTTGTGGAGGAAGTCCGCCGATTGGGCATTGAGGTTGAGACTGGCAGGTTCCAGACGGTCATGACGGTGTCGGTGGACAACGACGGCCCGGTGACCATCCTGCTCGACAGCAAGAAGCAATTCTGAAGGCCGGCCGTGCTGCTGCAAGGGAGCGGTGGACCAGATGATCGTCAAGTGTGTACCCGTGGGGCCCCTCGACACGAATTGCTATATCGTTGGGTGTGAGGAGTCCCGGGAAGCCCTGGTGATCGATCCCGGCGCGGAGCCTGACAAGATCCTCGCTGCGCTCCGGGCCTCAGGCCTTGTATGCAAACTCATAGTGAACACCCACGGTCACGTGGATCATATCATGGCGAACCGCGCTGTCAAAGAGGCTACCGGGGCCCCCATTGCAATACACGAGAAGGATGCTCGTGCCCTGTCCGACCCGGTGGCGAACCTATCCGTTCTCGTCCCGCCGGGGGCATCGGACGCGCCGAGCCCTCCGCCTGATAGGCTGCTGGACGAAGGCGATGTGGTTGCAGCCGGGTGCGTCAGGTTGCGCGTTGTTCACGCGCCGGGGCATACCCCGGGAAGCATTTCGCTGGTAGGGGACGGGCTGGTTTTCTCCGGAGACACCCTCTTTGCCGGAGGCGGAATCGGGCGGACGGATTTCCCGGGCGGGTCGTACGAGACGCTGCTCGGTTCCATCAAGAAACTCTTCACCCTCCCAAGCCAGACAGTAGTCTATCCCGGCCATGGACCTTCCACCACCATCGGCGAAGAGAAATGGCAAGGTTGACAAGGTGTCCGGAAGTCAAGTAGAATCACAGCGTAGCGTCGTAAGGATTGGGGGAGATGCCTTTGTTCCGGGGCTTTCGGGGGAAGAAAAGCTCGACGATGACGAAAGCCGTCATCATAATAATATCCATCACGTTCATCGGCGGGCTTGCCTATACTGGTGCCGTGCTTACCCGGCCTCCGGTTACAGGTGACCTCGGGGTTGTTGCGAGCGTCGATGGGAAGAAGATCCCCTGGGACCTGGTGGACCGGGGGTTCAAGAACGCGCTCCTGGCTGAGTACGAGAACACAGGCCGCGTACTCCCTGAGACCAGAGGACCAATCCGAGCGTCCGTGCTGGACCAGATCATCAACAGCGTCCTCATAGCCGATGCTGCAAAGAAGGCGAAGATCCAGGTCCCGGCGAAGCAGGTGGAAGCCGAGTTCAAGGCGCAGGAAGAGTCGTTCCCAAGTAAGGATGCATTTCGGAAGGCCCTTGTCGAGAATAACCTGACCGTAAGCGAGGTCAAAAGGCAAATAAGAGACCGCCTCACGGTCCAAGCGCTTCTTGCTAAAGTAAAGTCAGGGGTCACGGTATCGGAGGATGCTGTCAAGGAGCAATACACAAAGGAGACAGGTAAGCCGCCTGAGGGAAAAGACTTCGAGGAGAAGCGCCCCGGGATAGAAAGCCGGCTAAGATCGGCCGCGGAACAGGAAGCCATCGTCAAGTGGCTCGAAGGTCTCAAGAAGGAAGCAAAGATAGAAATACTCGACCCGGAGATCCGGGCTGTGAAGAAACTCCAGGAGAAGGCTTACGACGACGCTATCACCATATATAACGAGGCCATCCGGAGGAAGCCTGAGGATCCGTACCTCTACGTGGGGTTATCCCAGGCCTACCTCGGTAAGCGTGACCTGCCCGGCGCAACGAAGGCTCTCGAGAAGGCGGCTGAGCTATATCCTGAAGAGCCGTACATCAGGCTGCTCCTTGGCATGGCCTATCGGGACGGGGGCTCGCCGGACCAGGCTTGTGCGGAGTTCAAGAAAGCTTCGGAGCATGGTTCGCTTGACATCCTCCTCCATATACGCCTCGAGTCGCTCCTCAGGAGCATGGGGCGCAAAGACGACGCCCAGGCAGAACAGGCTAAGATCGCGGAGATCCGGGAGTTGCTCGAGCGTCGTAGCAAGGCGTCTGGCGCCTCCTCGCAACCTGCTGGCGCCCAGGGCGGTACAGGGACCAAGAGCCCTGATGGGGCCGGGAGTTCCGATGGGCAGGGTGAGCCAGAGAAGTGAAGGGGGCTTTCTACCCGTGGCTGATATAAAGGCGCCCAGGGGGACGGCTGACGTGCTTCCGGAACAGTCAGCCCTGTGGCTCCGGGTTGAGGACACGGTGCGCAGGGTGTGCCGTAACGCCGGGTATGGCGAGATCCGGACCCCTATCTTTGAGCACACAGAGCTTTTCGAGCGAGGCGTCGGGGCGGTTACCGACATCGTCGAGAAGGAGATGTACACGTTCCTCGACAAGGCCGGGCGCAGCATAACGCTGCGCCCGGAGGGCACGGCGGCTGTTGTACGGGCCTACCTGGAGCACAAAATGAAGGCAAGGCCTCAGCCTGTGAAGCTCTACTACATCGGCCCGATGTTTCGGTACGAGCGGCCTCAGTCGGGAAGGTACAGGCAGCACACCCAGTTCGGTGTGGAGGCGCTTGGTTCAAGTGATCCCGCCCTCGACGCAGAGGTTATATCCATCCTCATCGAGGTGTACAAGTCCCTTGGACTTACGGGGTTCGTTGTGCGCCTCAATACCATCGGGTGCCCTGTATGCCGGCCGGGCTACAAGGACGTGCTGGTCAAGGCGCTTTCGGGACGCATCGGGGAGCTTTGCCCTGACTGCCAGAGGAGGCTTGAACGCAACCCCTTGCGCGTGCTGGACTGTAAGAACGACGCGTGCCGCCAGATCTCCCGCGAACTGCCGCCTGTTTTCGAGCATCTCTGTGATGAGTGCAGGGACCACTTCGAGGGCGTGACCGGCTATCTCAGAACGCTTGGGCTTGTCTATGAGATCGATTCCAGGATCGTGAGAGGGCTCGACTACTACACGAAAACGGTGTTCGAAGTGATCCACGCCGGGCTGGGCGCTCAGGATGCGCTTGGGGGCGGCGGGAGGTACGACTGCCTCGCAGAGGAACTCGGCGGGGACC
>MAGV01000040.1:0-5332 GCA_001717015.1 Candidatus Methanosuratincola petrocarbonis (ex Vanwonterghem et al. 2016)
CATCCACAAGATACACGAGGTTCCTTCCGGTAACGACTGCGTAGTACCCTCTTTGAGTCTTGGAGCCAACCTTGAGTTCAACGATCTTTCCGTCGCCCAGGTCGAGTTCTACGCGTACGCGCGGACGGGCGAGTCCGTAACCGGACTCGCCAACGCCAGCCACAGCCTCGCCTGCGACATCGACGACCTTGATGTCTCGAAGTGCCGTCCAGAGCTTCTCCATGTCCTCCGGTGAAAAGGTCTTCGCGCCCCCTTTCACCGTCCACTTCTCGCCCTCCTTGACCACTTCAGGCGTTCCCGCGGCAGGAGCCTTGGAGAGTGAAGTTCCGGCTATACCAATGCTCTGACCTGGAAGAACACTCTTCCAGCCCTTGCCCTCCCTCAAGAAGGCCACGGCTTTTCCCTGGTCCTCGCAGGTGACGCGAAGGAGATCATCGTCGTTCCACGTGACGATGTCCTTCTTCATGAGATCAAGCGGGCTTGTCTCAAGGGGCGAGAACGCAGCCGGATTCACCAGGTATACCGAGGCCGACTCCGAGGTCCGCACGTAAAAACCCTTGCCATCCGGCCCGGGAGCCCCCACGAAGAGTTGCAACGGCGAGGTTCGTTCGGAGCTGATGGCGTCCACCCGTAGCCTCGGGTGGTCGAGCCCCCAGCGCGACAGGTCCTTCCCCTCATCGTCCACGAACTCCTGAGCTTCAAGTCCTGTCAGGTCCCAGATAAGGTCACTCACCCGCCATCTGTCAGCTTCGTCGTCGAAGGGGTGCGCGATGCGCCACTCATCATTCGCCTTTTTCTCGAGCCTCATCTCAGCGCCGCCAGCTCTCAGAATCCGTAGGCCCGTGACGGAGCTACTTGCCATCCGGAAGATCTCCCGCTCACGCAGGTCGTCCAGGCTTTTCTGGAGTGCTGTCACGACACTAGATCCTAGAATGTATATGGGATCGCTTTCGCCAAGTTTAACATAACGGGCGCTTCCGACAGGTGTCATTGCGCCCACCAGCACGGTCTTCCTTCCCCGCTTCGTAGTAGCCGTCACCCGGGCCTCGGGCGAATCCAAGCCGAAAACCCGAAGGTCATCAGCCTTCTCTTGCACCTTTTTTTCGCAATTCAGCTTCGCAAGTGTGTCCACCACGCCTTTCACAGCGGCCTGGCTCGCGGCCACCCGCTTGGGTGCCGTGATTGCCCACTTGCCGTCTGCAGACCTTTCGAGCTCGACAACCCCGCCGGCCTGCTCGATGGCAAGGTGGGTAATGTCATCCGCTGGAACCTCGAGAATGATCTTCTCGCCATTCTTCTCAGGGGGCTTTATCCCCTCGACGAACAGGATGTACGCGCCGAGGGCCGCCAGGACGGCAAGCGCTATATACGTGCCTGCGAACTTCTTCATAGGTTACGCCTCCTCAGCCATATAGCGCCGCCGACCACCACAAACATGAGTGGCAGCGCCACAACTGTGGAGTAGAACACGAACCTCGCCTGTCCTCCAGTCAAGTACACTTGCTGGAAGCTGGGCGACTTGGCCCGAATGGTTATGGACTCGGCCTTGCCTACGAGCCACGCGACGGAGTTCATGAAGAAGTCGATGTTCCCTTGAAATGTGACCACGTCGTTGTCGAGAAAACTGGCGTTGCCGACTACGAGCATCCTGGTTCGAAGCCCGGAGTCTTCGGAGTCGGCGGCTTGCGTAGCGCTTTCTGTTGAGGAAGCCCTCTCTTCACTCGGCTCCCCCGTATTCCCTGCTGTCCCGGGCTCTGCCTGGAGGGTGCGCTCTACGGCGCACGCAAGCATGAGAGGGCCCTTGTTGTCAGCTTTGGGATCGAACGAGACCTGTTTCGCCGCAAGGTCCGTTTCGCCCCAGGATTTGTCCGTTGTCTCGAGAAGCGAAGACACAGTAACCCCGGGCGCCTCGGGGACGTCGATCTTGTACAGGCTCCGGCTTCTCGGAAGCACGGTCCCAAGCTTTTGTGACATCAGCTTGTCTGTGATGTCATGGTAACGCGCCTCCGGAATGGGGCTTGCCGCGTCCAGGAAATAGTGGCTTGCGGGGGCAATGACTACATCGTCGTTGAGCCCGACGCCCCACTTTCCGAGCATAGCCTTGAGGTTCGGAAGATCGTCTTTCCGGCCCGAGGGTTCGGCAAGCACCATGACCCTGCCGCCCTGGTTGAGGTAGGTCTCAATCACCGCGATCTCCTTGGGTGCGAGGTCCTTGCGTGGTCCCGCGATGACGAGGAGCGCCGCGCCCGACGGAACCTTCCCTTCGGTTGCGAGGTTCACGGTCTTGGTGGTGTAACCTTCACCTTCCAGAAACGACCTCGCCTGCCAGTAGTCTTGAATGAGATCCCGTTCATCGTGACCGGTGAGGAAGTACACTTCCTTCTCTTCTTCCTGGAGTACACCGATTATGGCTCTGGTAAACGCCTGTTCACCTGCGAACCCCGGCACCTGGCTCTCACCTTTGTATTCCGTGAGGTCATATTGCATGACCTTGCGAGATCTAGTGCCCGCCTCGACCACCGAAGTGCCATAGGCCGTGATCTCGTACTGCTTCGCAAGCGACGGGTTCTTGTCCGGATCGACGAACTCCACAGATATCTTCGAGCTTATCCGCGTGTACTCCTTGAGAAGGTCGCGGACCATCTGGCCGAGCGGGTCGCCTTCAGGGAAGAACGCGGTTATTTTGACGTTGCGGTCCATTCCGCGAAGCACCTTGCGGGTCGCGTCTGACAACGTGTACATTTTGTTCTGGGTAAGGTCGATCTTGGCCGGGTGGCGCGATACAACAAAGTTCACCATGAATACGATCGCTACCGCGGCAAAGGTCAGCACGAGGGCGTTTGAACCATAGCGCATCTTGCGACTCAGCAGGAGCTTTCGCATCGGGCAGGCGCGAGGTGTTATAGGTTTCATGCGCTCCACCTCCTGGAATCGATGACCCTTACGGCCAGGAAGAGAAACACGAAGATGAAGCTGACATAGAACAGGGTGTGAGACAGATCGATGATCCCCTTTTGGAAGTCATCGAAGTGCTTGAGAATGGAAAGAAGCGATATAGCGTCCCCCACGGGACCGGTGACCGCGGCACTCACCCACCCCAGTATCCAGAACAGCAAGAGAACGCCGAAGCCGACTATACCCGCAACCATCTGGTTCTCCGTCAACGCTGAGGCAAAAGTCCCTGCGGCAAGACACGCCGCACCGAACAGGAACATCCCCAGATAGCCCGAGAAGATGGGGCCCATGTCAGGACTTCCGTAGAACATGAGGATAGCCGGGTAGAACAGGGTCACGGCCAGGAACACCAGGTAGGTAAACACGCTCGCAAGATACTTTCCCACAACGATGGAGGTGATGCTCACCGGCGCGGTCATGAGAAGCTCGTCGGTGCCGAGTTTCCGTTCCTCCGCGATGAGCCGCATCGTAAGGACCGGCGCAACGAAGATGAACGTGACCGCCATGTTGCCGAAGACCCCCTGCATGCTCGCACTATGGGTCGCCAGAAGTATGATGGAGAAGAAGTACCCAGAGAGCAACAAGAACACCGCTCCCATTACGTATGCAATGGGTGACAGGAAATACGACGCCACTTCTCGCTTGAAGATGGACCACGTCTTAAGCACTCGCTGCCACCTCCACCACATCCTCGAGCTTCTCCTCGGTCGTGAGCTTCAGGAAGACGTCCTCAAGGCTCAGGTCAACGGGTCTCATTTCCAGAATGGGCCACCCCAGCTCGGCCATTTTGAAGAAGAGGGCCTCTCGAACGTCCAACGATACCTCCGTCTCCACTGAGAGCAGGACCTCGGGCTTGCCGTCCTGGAAGTCGACCTTCTCGACCGATATAGACCTGACCCCCGCAAGCTCGCTGACCTTCGGCGGAACTTCTTCATGCGGTCCGCGGATTCGCACCATAAAGCATCTTGACCCCCGCAGCCTGCGTGACAGCCCCTCCGGAGTATCGATGGCAGCGAGTCGGCCGTTGTTGATTATGACTACCCGCCCGCACACCATGCTAACTTCAGGCAGAATGTGTGAACTCAGAACGACAGTGTGCCTTCCACCGAGACTGCGGACGAGCTCACGGATCTCAATGATTTGCCTCGGGTCGAGCCCCACAGTGGGCTCGTCCAATATGAGGACATCCGGATCGCCGAGAAGCGCCTGCGCGATGCCTACCCTTTGCTTGAATCCTCGCGATATGTTCTGGATGACCCGCCCATAGACGGGGGCAAGGCCCGCCGCCTCCACCGCTTCAGCGGTGCACGCAGCGCGACGAGACTTTGGAATGCCTTTGAGTTCGCACACGAAATGGAGGTAGGCTTTGACCGTCATTTCACGATACAAAGGCGGGTTTTCCGGAAGGTATCCGATCCGCCGTCTCGCCTCCATGGGATCCTCAAACACATCATAACCGGCCACTTTGACAGTGCCCGAGTTTGCCGTAAGGTACCCGGTTATGATACGCATAGTGGTGGTCTTGCCGGCGCCATTTGGCCCGAGGAAGCCCAGAATCTCGCCCCTTTCAACGGAAAAGGTAAGATCCTCGATCCCTCTGGCCTTACCGTACGTTTTCGTGAGATTGCTCACTTCGATCACAGCAACAGATTCCCCCTTTCCATGTCTGTAATCTGCGGAGAGTCAGAGAGCAGTATTTCTGCACCTGCTCAGCAACGACAGAGCCCGCCCGGCAGGCAGGCAGGCAAGCGTCATGCACCGCTCAAGAGGCGCAAGCACGTACCGTTCAAGAGACGGACGTGCGAGGAAAACGCCATCCATGTACAACGCAGGAGTAGGCCAAAAGTTCCACCGGCTCGGATGCCCTCACACAATTCCCAGGGCTGGGCCATGGCTATTGCGGATCAGGGCCGGTCTCGCTATGCGATCTCCCACCCTATAATGGCAGCTCCGTATGCCCCTGCGAATTGCGACGCTGCAGGCACCGTCACACGCATGGAAAGCCTCCTTTCGAGCGACCACCTCACCCCATCGTTCCGGCTCACCCCTCCTGTCAGAACAACTTCAGTTGCAAGGCCGACGCGACGGATCATTCCTGCGAGCCTGTCAGCCACAGCATCGCAGATTCCCCTGACTATCGGCTCCCTCGGCACCCCCCGCGAGAGAAGGCTGATGACCTCGGACTCCGCGAATACCGTGCAGGTGCTGGATATCTTCGCAGCCTCGCGTGCCTTGCGCCACCTGTTCCCGAATTCATCAAGCGGCACCTGGAGTCTTGCCGCCATGACTTCGAGAAACCTACCGGTCCCGGCCGAGCACTTGTCGTTCATCACGAAGTCCGCCACCATCCCGTCATCGTCAAGCCGGATGACCTTCG
>MAGV01000040.1:5347-8429 GCA_001717015.1 Candidatus Methanosuratincola petrocarbonis (ex Vanwonterghem et al. 2016)
GCCCCCGACGTCCACCACGACCCCTGCTGAAGGGACAAGGGCGCGCGCCCCCCTAGCGTGGCACGTGATCTCGGTCACCGTCTTCGTCGCGCCTTCAACCCTCGCTCTCCCGTAGCCGGTCGCCACAAGGCTTGCCAGGTCCCCGAGGCCCACCTGGGCCTCGCGGGCAAGCGTTTCAAGGCATTCCGACGCTGTGGCTCCGAGGTCCGCACCCGTGGGTATGACGCACTTTCCGGCGAGTTTACCATCGCACAGCAGAACCGCCTTAGTGGACGTAGAGCCCACATCTATCCCGGCCGTATACACAGGGCCTTACCCACCCTTCTTTCTCTCCAGAAGCTCAAGAAAGGCTCCAAGCCTTGTGAGGGTTTGAGCTTCGCTTGCGTTTCTTGCGTCCACCCCATCGCCATCAAGATTGAGAAAGGGAATCCCTTTGCGCCTCAACACGTCCGAGAGGATAGCTGNCCGCTCGCCCTGTATTCGTCAACCATCCTATCAATAGCAGCGAGGCGCTGCGTAGCGGGCCCCCACCCGAAGTTGGACATCATCTTTCTGGCGAGGCTCATAAAGGGATCCTGCGCATCGAATCTGGGCCAGTAAGGAAAGCTGTATTCCTCGAAAGCGACCGAAGCCTGGCATTCGTCCTCTAGGTACCTGAATACCCTGGTCTCATAATAAGGTCTCAGGTTGAGCCACAGCAACCGGCATCGCTCTTCAGGCACGGGGAACTTCTTCGCACCTACGACGGCTTGGAGATGGTTTCGAAGACACCTATAGAACGCGGGAAGCCAGGGGCTGCCCCATGACCATAAAAACAACACTACGTAGTTTAATGCTTCCGACCCCCTCCAGGGGGCGGGCACGTTGCGTCGAAGCCTGCAAACACTCTGATACTCGGCGAGAGCATCATTGGAGTTTTCGATTGCACGCGTCATGTTCCGCAGTGAGGTCCCGGGGACCTCTCTCACCAGGGCTCTCGCCACGGACTCAATCTGGCCTGCGAGCCACCTGGCAGCCCCATCTGAATACACATACGGGACGTCCAGTATGTAAAAGGGGCAATTTGCACGCCGGCTGATATCGAAAAGCGTCCGCTTCCCTCCATCACAGAGGTGAGAGGAGACGATAACGGCAGATGGTTTCGGTGCAAGACCGAGCGCGAAGGCGCCAAGCCCTGACCTGTGAAAGCTGCAGAGGTCGGGTGAGTACCAAAGAGACTCACATGCAGAAAGACTCGCCTCGGCAAGACCGAAACTCGCTGCGAGGCCCCCTGCAGCTTCGGGCAAAAAGGGAACCGCGCCGAGGCCATAGACCAGCTCCGTCGGGACGAACGCACTCGTGAAGATGCACGGTTTCCTTCCCAGGTATGCCTCGGCAAAGTCCTGCATGAAACATCTGACGGCTGCCACCTGGTATTCCTTCCAGCCCAACCTAGACAGAAACGGCAATGCAGCAGAGGCAGCAGCGTACGCCCACTTTTGCCGCAAGAGCATCCTGGACCTCAGAACTCGTTTGGAGTGCCCAGGGATGTCAACCGATTTCACCAAAGGACGACCTTCCTTCGAGCATTTCCTTAAACGCTATCGCACGGGTCAGGGTCTGTCCGGCTCTGCCCGACCCGTATTCTCCTTCAATGAGAATCATTGGGAGGTTACCTGTCTCCCCGAGAGCCTGCTTCAGCTCGGCAAAATCATAGTAAGCCAGGTCGCAGAACTTGGGGGCGAAATACACGAGCCCCTGCGCACCCGAAGATGCCACAAGGCGCTTCAGATGTTCAATGCGCGCGTACCCTGCAAACACTCGAGGGCACGGCGGCTTGCGCAGGTATCCCAAAGCCAGCGACGAAAACACGTCAGCGTTGCCGCGAGCGTCCTCGTCGCTGCGATTGGACGAAGAGTCGCAGGTGCCGAGGCCAGGCACGCTGAAGTTGAACATTCGAAACGGCAAGCAAGAATCGATGAACACCACACTCAAGCCGGCTTCTTCGAGAGACTCAACCAGCATCGGCTCGAGCAGGCATGTCGCAGAGACGCCCACGCGGGCCCGCCGCCGGAGGACGCCGGTCCCCGGGCACTTCCGGCCTGTTGCGCTCCCGGCTGAACGGAATTGCTTGTCGCCGACATGTGCCTCGTCGCACTCATCTTGGGACTCCTCCAGGGCCTTTCCGTTTTCACACCCCTCCGAGGTCCTGCCACTTCCGCCCGCACGGAAGACCACGCTCTCTATGATAGCCTGACACGCTCTGAACGCCTCTTCGCCCGGAACGAGCTGTCCCTTGTGTTCCTCGCCTGCGGTTTCCCCGGCGAGGATCTCGTTCACTCGCAACGCAACATCCACGGCTTCGCGACCAGAAACGCAGCCATCATCCAGGAGTTTGAACATGCGTGCAAGCTCCATCCGGAGCGAGTTCAGGGATCGCGCCGTTGCAAGCAAGTGGTCGCGAAATAGGGGGTCCCTGATGTCCGTAGCATAACCGGGACTGCATACGGAGCTACATGTGTGCATGTCATCGCGGACGCGGATTAGATACCGCGCAAACTCTCTCAGGATACCCGCGTAAAACGTGACGGCATCGCTGCTGGAGGTCCGCGGAACATCCACAAAGTAGACCTCCCGGGCGTAGCCGAAGTGCCGCAACACGTCATATACGCGCCGCATGGCGTCGCAGGAGCCGGCGATCGCCAGGACGTCTTCGGGAGAATGCTGCCTGATAAACGCCTTGGCGTACGGGCAGAAGTCCCGGGGAAGACAGGCTTCGCAGGAAGCCAAAGGTGCTTCGAAAAAGGCCCTCTTCGCCGGTATCCCAAGGGCTAGGGGAATCTCAAGCGGTATGTAGCTGCAAGAAGTCAGGACCACGCGAATTCCTCCGAGACTCGCTCCAGCACAGCGATCCGGGCCACCTGCTTGAAACGTATTATTCTTTACTTCGCGCAGAATTGAATTCTTTCCTGCTCCTTTCTGGTGTGCCACCCCGTGCGAGGACACTACGGGCGCGGGATTACTGCCGATCTGGTGGAACTCTACGGGTTTGCGCGCATATGTGAGCAATCTGGGTCTACCTGGGCTTTTGATATAGGCTGCT
>MAGV01000041.1 GCA_001717015.1 Candidatus Methanosuratincola petrocarbonis (ex Vanwonterghem et al. 2016)
GTTTACGAAGTGACGGTGAAGGCGTTCCATATTGCCGAGATGCTGGCCAACCCGGTCATCGTGCTCATGGACGAGTTTGTGGCTCACCTGCGGGAGCGGGTGGACCTGACCTGCCAAGATAAGTTCCAGCTGGCCGAGCGACAGCGGCGTTGCTTCGGAGAGGGGCACCGGTTCCATGTCACCGGCCTCTATCACGATGAAGCGGGCTTTCCCGTGGGGCCGGGGCCCCACGTAGATAGGCTGGTGCGGCGCCTGTGTGCCAAGGTGGAGGCGAGGCGTACGGAGATAACCTTCGTGGAAGAGTGGCAGGTGCACGATGCCCAGGTGGGGGTTATTGCATACGGCTGCAGTGCGCGTGCAGCGCGGGAAGCGGTACGACAAGCCAGGGAGGCCGGGGTTCGGGCCGGCCTGCTGCGGCCGGTTACCCTTTGGCCTTTCCCGGAGGCTGCAGTGCGGGAGATGGCCCAGAGGGTGAGGCGGGTGGTGGTTCCCGAGTTGAACCTGGGGCAGGTTTATCACGAGGTATGCCGCTGTGCCGGTGGCTTGACGGAGATTGTGCCCCTCAACCGGGTGGATGGGGAACTGTTCACCCCTGCCGAGATTCTGGCTGAGCTGCAAGAGGTGCACAGTTATGAGTATGTCAGCAGTTAGAGGCTATCTCCGGCAGGACCGCCTCCCCCACATTTGGTGTCCCGGCTGCGGGAACGGGATCGTGCTCGGGGCTCTGGTGCGGGCCATCGATGCCGCGGGCTTGGACCGGGAACGCATAGCAGTGGTGTCCGGTATTGGCTGTTCTTCTCGGGCTACCACCTACCTTGATTTCGATACCCTTCACACCACCCACGGCAGGGCCCTGGCCTTTGCCACGGGGTTGAAGCTGGCACGGCCGGACCTCAAGGTCCTGGTCCTCACCGGGGACGGTGATCTGGCGGCCATCGGGGGAAACCACTTTATCCATGCTGCCCGCCGCAACCTTGACCTCACCTGCGTTTGTTTTAACAACAGTATCTACGGTATGACCAGCGGTCAGTACTCTCCCATGACCCCGAAGGGAATGCTGGCGAGCACTGCTCCCTATGGCCATATCGAGCGAGCGTTCGACCTGTGCGACCTGGCCCGGGCCTCGGGGGCCACGTATGTGGCCCGCAGCACCGCCTACCACACCCGGCACCTTATCGAGCACCTGACCAAGGCCATGACCCATGAAGGGTTTGCCTTCGTGGAGGTGGTTACCCAGTGCCCGGTATACTACGGCCGCAAGAACCGGATGGGGAGCCCGGCCGACATGCTGCGCTGGCAGAGGGACCATGCCATAACCGTTTCCGCCGCGAAGAAGCTGGGGCCCGACCGGGCGGCAGGGAAGATCCTGATCGGGGAATTTGTCTCCTTGAAGGAGCCGGAATATACCAGCGAGTACCGCCGCCTGGTTTTGGAGCTGCAAGAAAGGAAGGGGGGGCAGAGGTGAAGCGGGTAGAAATCCGCATGGCCGGTTACGGTGGCCAGGGGTTGGTGTTGGCCGGGATCATCCTGGCAGAGGCGGCCCTGGCGGAGGGTTTGAACGTGGCCCAGACCCAGTCTTACGGCCCCGAGTCTCGCGGGGGCGCAACCAGGTCGGAGATCATCATCGCGGAGGGTGAAATTGATTACCCGAGGGTCCTTCAACCATCGATATTGCTGGCCATGAGCCAGCAGGCTTACGTCACCTACTTACCCTCGTTAGCCAGGGAAGGGGTGGTGGTACTGGACTCCACCTCTGTGACCTCGTGGACACCGGGAGAAAACGTCCTGGCAGTGCCTATCACTGCCATGGCGAGAGAGTTGGTGGGGACTCCAGTAGTGGCCAACATGGTGGCCCTTGGGCTTGTAGCCTCGCAAATTGGGCTGGTTTCTGCCGGGGCGATTACGGAGGCGGTTAAGAGACGAGTGCCCCGGGGGAGCGAGGAAGTTAACTTGAAGGCTCTGGAAACCGGCTTCTGCGCACACCGTCAACTTAGCATTAACTAAAAATTTTTTTGTAGTATCTTTGTAGGAAAAGAGGAATTTTTATATCGTTGTAGAAATATCTTGCAAGTGTGCTATTAACGACATAATGAGGGAAGGATTTTGCTCGGGGAAGCGATCCGCAGGGGACGGAAGCGACTGGGATTGACACTGAGCGAGCTTTCGGAAAAGGCCGGGTTAACCACGAGTTTCCTGTCAATGGTGGAAAGGAACCAGTCTGACTTGTCCGTCAGTTCGTTGAGGAAGATCGCCAGTGCATTGGGGGTTCCCATTTTCCACTTTCTTCTCGACGAGACGGATGAAAACCATGTGGTTAAACGGGAAAAAAGAAAGCGGCTCAAACTCCCGGGGTCCAAGGTGACCTATGAACTCCTCGTTCCTCACCTCAAGGGTAAGATGGAGATGATCCTGGGACGCCTGGAGCCTTTCGCCGCGAGCAGGGACGAGCCGTCAAGTCACCCGTGTGAAGAGTGCACATACGTACTACAGGGGACCCTGGAAGTGGACCTGGGAGGAAAGATTTACACGGTCAGGGCGGGAGACAGTATCTACTTTGACGGGAGCATTCCTCATGTTTTCCGCAATTCCGGGGCGGAGGATGTGGTTTTCATCTCGGCCAGCACACCCCCGGTATTCTAGAGACCTTGCGAAGGGAGGAGTAATGGCTCAAAGATTGTATCCTTTATCCAATTTCCTTTCGGGAGGTCAAAGGGGCTGTGGCGGGTGAAGTAGCCTTGGTTACGGGGGCTTCCCGAGGTATCGGGAAGGCCATTGCCTTGCGTTTTGCGCGAGAAGAATATGCGGTCGCCGTCAACTACCGTCAGGACCGCGCGGGAGCAGAAGAGGTGGTAAAGGAAATACGCGGGTTCGGGGGCAGGGCCTTAAGCATAGCTGCCAATGTTGCAGATCGTGCTGAGGTCCAGGGGATGATGGAAAGCGTGGAAAAGGAACTGGGGCCTCTCACCGTTTTGGTAAACAATGCGGGTATTGTCCTGCGCAAGTCGTTTCTGGACACCACGGACGAGGAATGGGAGGAGACGTTCCGGACCAACGTGCGTGCCATTTTCATCACTTCCCAGGAAGCAGCCAGGAGAATGATCCCTCGCGGGCGAGGCTTTATCGTCAATATCAGTTCCATTTCCGGTCATGTGGCGGTGGAAAACAGGTGTGCGTACTGCTCCTCTAAAGGGGCGGTGCACATGATGACCAAGGCCATGGCCCTGGAACTGGCGCCCCATGGGATCCAGGTCAATGCTGTCGCGCCGGGGATTATGGAAACCGAAGGTATAAGAAGCCTGATGGCAAATCCGGAACTTCGCGCCTCTTATGAGAAATACATGCCTAAGGGACGCCTGGGCTGGACAGAGGAATGCGCGGAGGCGGTGCTGTTCTTGGCTTCTGAGAAAGCCAGCTACATTAACGGGGCCATATTAGTGGTTGACGGAGGACTTAGCTCTCGGCAGGCGCTACCAAGGTTGTAAAGGGGAGGTGCGGGGATATGAAACCGGTGGTGAGGAGCAAGGAGGTAGCGGAAACGCGGTCGGGCCCCTTTTTCATTAAGGATTTGGTAGGCCCCCATCTAGGGAGCACCCAGGGGGTGAGAGTAGGGATTTGTACCATCGAACCGGGCCAGCAAACCACTTTTCACCAGCAACCGGCAGAAGAGGTCTTTTATGTCTTAGCCGGGCAAGGCAATTTCAGGGTGGGGAACGAAAGACACGACTTTGCAGCCGGCGACTGCCTGTACGTGTTTGCTCATGTGGGGCATCAAATCGTCAACACGGGTTCAGAGAATTTGCAGTATCTCTACGTAGTGGTGCCTCCCATCATGGCTTCGGAAGCGGTGGTAATCAAGGAATAGCAAAACGGTATAAGGGGGTGGATGGTGGCTACACGGGTCTGAGGGACAGTGATTTGGGATGCTCGGTGGGAAACTAGAAAGAGGGGGGTATGAACTTGTTCACACTCAGGCGGTACCTGGTATGGCTGGGTATACTGATGCTTCCTGTATTGCTTTTCGGGTGTACCCAGGCCAAGCAAGGAGATGGCAAAGAAGGAGCACCGTCCGGGGCTAAAGACAACGTGGTCAAACTGGGTTTTGTCGGTCCGCTGAGCGGGGCCGTGGCCACCTTCGGTACCGGCGCCAAGCAGGGCACCGAGTTTGCGGTGGAAAAACTGAACGCGGCAGGGGGCATCAACGGGAAGCAGGTTGAGGTAATTTATCTTGACGACAAGGGCAACCCGCAAGAATCCGCCCTGGCGGTGCAGCGGTTGATCGATAGCGATAAAGTGGTGGCCATTGTGGGAGGCTCCACCAGCACCGGAACCTTGGCCATAAAAGATATTGTGCATCAGGCCAAGATCCCGGTAGTGGCGCCTTACGCGACGGACCCGCGTATTACGGGCGAGGGCAACCGCTATGTCTTTGTCAATGCGGCCAACAACGTGCTGCTAGGCTCCCAGATCGCGCGCTATGCGGCGGAGGATCTGGGTTACAAGAAGCTGGCGGTCATGGTTCGCGACGATGATTACGGCAGAAGCATTGCGGAGGCATTCAAGAAGAAGGCGGAGGAACTGGGAGCCAAGGTTATAGCAGAGGAGCATTACGCTACCGACGCCAAGGAATTCAAGTCCCTGCTCTTTAAGATCCAGAAGAGCAAGCCAGAGGCGATCCTTCTTTCCGGATACTATAACGATTCCGGCCTTATAGCCAAGCAGGCCCGCGAACTGGGGATCCAGGCCAAGCTGCTCGGGACCAACCCCTTGATGTCCCCTGGTTATAGGGAGGTTGGAGGCCCGGCTACCGAAGGAACGGTCATGACGGCCCTGTATCTGCCGGATACGGCCGCGGAATTTGGAGGACAGGTCGCCGCGGACTTTGTCAAGGCCTGGGAGCAGAAATACGGTTCGGCTCCTAACATCTACGCGGCTCACGCCTATGATGCCGTGAACCTCTTTAAACTGGCCATCGAAAAGGCGGGTAGCACCAGTGGTGATGCGGTGAGGGCAGAGTTGGCCAAGATTGCCAATTACCAGGGTGTCACCGGTCCTACCACCTTCACGGAATCGGGGGCGGCGGTGAAGCCGGTTCTCATCGTGGAGATCAAGGATGGCAAGCTGAAGTACGTCAAGGCCTTTGCCGCTCAATAAGTTCCTGTTTGGCATCTGGCGGGTAGATTACCCGATGCCCAGCTCCTGGCGGAGGTTGCCCGTGCGCGGGGCAACCTCCCGGGCCTCGGGTGGGTCCGCCCGGAAACCCATTGTTGCCGGGGGTGGGGCTATGTCACTGGCCATAATCATCAACGGTCTGGTCGTAGGCTGTATTTATAGTCTGATAGCCCTGGGCTTCAGCATGATCTTCAAGGCCAGCGGCCTGACGAATTTTGCCCACGGTGAATCGGTCACTATTGGCGCACTGCTTGGCTTCACCGTTTTGAAGGTAACCGGGCTACCTTTCGGCTTGTCGCTGGTCCTGGTATTTATACTTTCCGGACTGCTCGGGATATTGATCGAGAAGCTGGCCTACCGTCCTATCCGCGTCAAGAATGCCCCGGAGATCAACGGTGTGATTTCCAGCGTGGGCATGATCCTCATCCTGGCGAACGGCGCCATGCTGGTGTGGGGCGCTGAACCGCTGGCCTATCCGGCCTCTATCGGCGGTTCCTTGTTCCAGATCCTCGGCATGACCGTTTCGTCATACTCCCTTTGGATCCTGGCTATAACGGCCCTCTTGATGGTGGTCTTGCAGGTCTTCCTAAACCGAACCATGTTGGGCAAGTCGATGCGAGCGGTGGCCGATTCTATGCTTTTGGCCAGGCTGACCGGCATTAAGGTGGACCGCATAATTTCCCTGACTTTCGGCCTGGGGGCGGCGTTCGGTGGCGTGGCCGGTGTGCTCTTTGCACCGATCTATTACGCGTCCTTTGACATCGGGGTTATAGGTTTGAAGTCTTTCGCTGCGGCTATCCTGGGCGGGTATGGAAACATGGCGGGGGCCGTGACGGGCGGCCTGCTGCTGGGCGTAGTCGAAGCAGTTGGTTCTACTACCATTTCTTCGGTATACAAGGATGCCATTGCTTACGGGATTCTCATCATGATTTTGCTGCTAAAGCCGTCTGGTTTGTTCGGGCATGAGGTAGGGAGAAGAGCATGAAACATGGGCAACTGTCCGGTATCACCTGGGGAGGGGCGGGTTTGATCGCCGCCGTGCTGGTGGCGACCCTGGTCCAAAGCCGGTTTATCATTTCTCTCCTGAATTATTCGCTGGTCTACGTCATCCTGGCTTTGGGGCTGCAGTTAATTGTAGGGGTGACCGGCCAATTATCCCTGGGGCACGCGGCTTTCTACGGTATAGGCGCCTACGCCTCGGCCATTGCTACTACGCGGTTTGGCATGCCGTGGGTAGTGGGTATACTGCTGGCTATGGCCTTCGCCACCCTGGGCAGCCTGTTGATGAGTTTGACCGTTCGTACGCGGGGGATCTACTTCGCCGTGGCCACGTTGGCCTTTGGCATTATCATTCATCTGGTTTTTGTTAACTGGGTTCCTGTTACCAGAGGTACCATGGGTATTCTCGGACTGGAAAGAAGGCTGTGGGGCCAATGGAGAATTGACAGTCCTCAGGGCTACTTCCTGTTCCTGGCCTTTGTGGTATGCGCGGTCTACGTGTTTCTGGCCCGTTTAACCGATTCCCGTTTTGGCCGTGCCTTGAAAGCCATACGGGAAAACGAGCTAGCGGCACAGTCCATCGGCATTGATGTCACGCGGTACAAGATTAAGAGCATTTTGATCGGAGGGGCGACAGCAGGCCTCGCCGGAAGCATGATGGCCCACTTGACCAGGATGGTTACCCCTGAGCCTTTTGGATGGTGGAAATCCATCGTGCTGCTCATCATGATTGTGGCGGGCGGGCTGGGTAGCATGCCCGGAGCCGCGGTGGGCGCGTTTGTCCTGACATTGCTTTCGGAGTATTTCAGGGGATATGCAGAGTACAGCATGTTGGCTTACGGGTTGATCATTGTGTTCTTCATGATTTACCTCCCGGAAGGTTTGGCCGGCTTGTGGCACATCATCATACAGAAGGTCCGGTGGGGCGGGAGGCGAGCTGTTTGGTAGTAGGGTTCGAGGGTAAGGAGGTCATGAGCTAATGGCAATCCTGGAGGCAGCCGGTGTCTCCAAGAGTTTTGGCGGGCTCATGGTCCTGCGGGGGGTTTCTCTCACCTTGCATGAGGGTGAATTGAGGGGCCTGATAGGCCCGAATGGTGCCGGCAAAACCACGTTCTTCAACATCCTAACCGGCGTCCTCTCTGCGGACTCGGGCCGTATCAACTTCGATGGTCAAGACATTGGCTCCTATCCCATCCACCAAAGGGCGAGGCGGGGTCTCATCCGTACCTTTCAGATTCCCCAGCCCTTCTCTGGCATGACTGTTTTGGAGAGTACCATGACCGGTACACACATGTATTATCGTGCAGAGGTTTGGTCGTCTGTTCTCCGTACCCGCAAGGAGAGGGAAGAGGAAGAAGAGGCCCGGGCCAAAGCCAAAGAGATCTTGCGTTTTGTGGGGTTGGCGGACCGGGAGAACGCGTTATGTGCCAACTTGCCGGTAGGGGAGCAGCGCCTGTTGGAACTGGCCCGGGCTTTGGCCGCTCAACCTCGCCTTTTGTTACTGGACGAGCCTACTGCTGGTCTGAGGGCCTCGGAGAAAGAGGCGCTGAAGGAGGTGCTGTTGGAGGTTAACAAAAAAACCACCATTCTCCTGGTTGAACACGACATGCGCGTGGTAATGAGCCTTTGCAGCCGGATCAGCGTGCTTAGCTATGGGGAGCTAATTGCCGAGGGAACTCCGGAGGAGATCCAAAGGGACCCCAAGGTGATCCAGGCTTATTTGGGAGAGGGTGCCATTGCTACTTAAGCTCNCCATTGCTACTTAAGCTCACCGGGATCGAAGCTGGTTACGGAAGCATTAAGGTCCTGCACGGTGTTTCCCTGGAAATCCATGAGGGCGAGATCGTTACTCTAATCGGGAACAACGGTGCCGGTAAAACCACGACCCTTATGGCTCTCTCTGGCATGCTCAAACCCCGGGCAGGGGAGATCGTTTTCGACGGGCGGTCCATCACGGGCCTTGCTCCTGACCGCATCGTGGAACTGGGGATTTGCCAGGTACCGGAAGGCAGGGGCGTTTTCCCAAGCCTTACCGTGAAGGAGAACCTGGAGCTGGCAGCCATGGTGGTCGGAACTCGCCTGGACAGCAGCAAAGCCTTTGATACGGTGTATGATCTTTTTCCGGTGCTGAAAGAACGCGAGAACCAGCGGGCAGGGACCTTGAGTGGCGGGGAGCAAAAGATGCTGGCCATAGGTAAGGGCTTGATATCCAGGCCCAAGCTTCTGCTACTCGACGAGCCTTCGCTGGGGCTGGCCCCCATGTTAGTGCAAAACCTGTTTCGGGTGATCGAGCAAATCAACCAGATGGGAACCAGCATTCTGTTGGTAGAGCAGAATGCATATCAAGCCTTGGCCATTGCCGATAGGGGGTATGTAATGGAAGTGGGCAAGATCTGTGCTTATGGTCCGGCAGAGAAGTTGCTGAGTGATGACGCCGTGAGAAAGGCCTATCTGGGGTGCTAAGCTCTGAGAGGTGGTGTTTGCTATGGCTGGACAATACGATAGGGAATTGTTAAAGGCCATGTACAGGACTATGTTTCTAATCAGGTACTTTGAAGAAGAGGCGGTTCGCCTCTTCAGCCGCGGCGAAATTCCGGGGATCCTGCACAGCTACATTGGGGAAGAAGCCGTTGCGGCAGGGGTCAGCCTGAACCTGCGAAAAGACGATTACATCACCGGCACCCACCGCGGGCATGGTCAGGTCCTGGCGAAGGGTTCGGACCCCCGCCGGGTTATGGCCGAGCTTNTCCATGCACCTGGCCGACTTCTCCCATGGCGTCCTGGGGACTAACGGCATTGTAGGAGGGGGCATCGGCATCGCCATCGGGGCCGCCTGGCAGGCCCGGTATAGGGGCACCGACCAGGTAAGCGTAACTTACTTCGGGGATGGTGCCATGAATCGAGGCAGTTTCCACGAGTGCGCCAACCTGGCCGCTCTTTGGAAATTGCCGGTAATCTTCGTTTGCGAGGATAACGGGTTTGCCATCAGCGTTTCCAAGCGCAGGTCTACGCCGATTGAAGACCTGGCCGTTCGTGCCCAGGCCTACGGAATGCCGGGGAGCCGGGTCAACGGTCAGGATGTGTTCGAGGTCTACCAGGCGGCCAAAGAAGCCGTGGACCGAGCCCGCCGGGGCGAAGGACCTTCACTGCTGGTCTGCCTTACTCACCGGCAGCGCGGTCATGAGGAGGGGGACCCGCAGACATACCGTGAGAAAGAGAATATAGAGC
>MAGV01000042.1:0-5908 GCA_001717015.1 Candidatus Methanosuratincola petrocarbonis (ex Vanwonterghem et al. 2016)
GGTCTTCCACGACTACAAGAAGGGGAAGGTTGACGGCGACGACCTGGTAGAGAAGGTTGCAGAGGGGCTCGGGATCCCGGACACGACCGCGCTCAGGATCCTCAACGACGTCTTCCCTGAGCTCAGGATGCTTGAGCCTGTGCCCACCAAGCTCTTGTTGAGGTCGCACATGACTAGCGCGTGGTTCCTCACTTGCGCGGCAGTCCAGCACAAGCTTGAGATGCCCGTGATGCTCTTCTCAGTGGGCCTCAGGGCAAGGAGGGAGCAGCAGGAGGACGCGACGCACCTGAGGTTCCACCACGCTGCATCATCGATAATCATGGACGAGGAGGTCTCGGTTGAGGACGGCAAGCGGGTATCGGAAGAGGTGATCAAGAGGCTCGGCTTCGGGGAGGTGAGGGTCGAGAGGAAGAAGGTCACTGCAAAGTACTACGCGCCAGGGACGGAGCACGAGGTCTTCGCCAAGGTCGGCGGTACAGGCTGGGTGGAGCTGATGGACTTCGGCCTCTACAGCCCTGTGGCGCTGGCGCGTTATGGGATAGAGTACCCGGTCCTGAACATAGGCATAGGGGTGGAGAGGGTGGCGATGCTCCTCCACGGCTACAAGGACGTCAGGGAGCTCTCTTACCCGCAGTTCTACGGCGAGTGGGTGCTCTCGGATGCCTCCCTTGCCCGGCAGCTCTCGTTCATAGAGGAGCCGTTGACCGAGGAGGGGAAGGCAGTCGAGAGGGCCATAGTGGAGGCGATTGAGGGGCACAAGGACGCGGAGAGCCCGTGCGAGTTCGTAGCCTACGAGGGCAAGGTCTCCGGCAGGAAAGTCGCAGTGCGGGTTTACGAGCCAGACCCGGGGGTCAGGCTGGTCGGGCCTGCCGCATTCAACGAGCTGGTCGTGTACAAGGCGAACATACTGGGCATCCCGCCGCAGGGGATGGAGAATGTGGAGCTGGTGAGGGCAGCCAGGTCCGCTGGCGTCAGGACCAGCATAAGGTACGTCGATGCAGTCGCGAAGATGGCGGCGGCGAGGATCGAGAGGGACGGGCAAGCGGACATCAGGGTCAGGATGGTGAAGCTCCTGAGCGACATAAACCTGAAGGTTTCGGAGGTCGGGCTCAGGTACATATCCAGCAGGCAGGGGAAGATAGACGTAAGGGGGCCCGCGTTCATCGGCGTCAAGTCCGAGTTGGGGCGCGATCAGAGCTGAGGGTGTTGAAGGACAAGCCAGCAATGGGTAAGGGGGCAGCAGGGAATCCCTGTCCAACACCATTTCGACATCGAGAAGGCAAGGAAGGCGCAGCGCTCCCTAGCAAAGATGGTATCGCTGGTACCGCCAGACGAGATCCATTCGATCTGCGGGATGGACACATCCTACCGGGGCGAAGAGGGGTTCGCGGCAGCAGTTGTGATGAGCTTCCCTGAAATGGAGGAGATCGAGGTAGAGACCGCCTGCGGTGCGGCGTCTGTGCCTTACATGCCTGGCTTCCTCGGGTTCAGGGAGATGCGGCTCTTAGCATCCCTGTTCGGGAGGCTTGCCACGAGGGCATCTGCCTACATAGTGAACGGGCACGGGGCATTCCACCCCGAGGGGCTCGGGGCAGCATCGCACTTCGGGGTCGCCTTCGATGTCCCCACCATCGGCGTATGCCGCTCACCCCTCTCGTTCGAAGGCGGATCGGTGGAGGGGGGGCGACTCATCGCCTACGGCAAGGAGGTCGGGGGCATAATCCGCGGCCCTGGATGGGGGAAGCTGTTCGTAAGCGCCGGGCACAGGATGAGTCCAGAACGCGCGTTGGAAATTGTGAGAGGGTGCATGAAGGGGCACCGGTTACCAGAGCCTTTATTTCTCGCGGATCTATACAGTAAGAGATCCATGGAGGGCAGACCCGTAATTGGAAGGTGATCTCTGGTTCGCGCTTCTCCATATCTTCAAGATGGGGGGGCACACAAGGCAGATACTGCTCGGCACCTCGGACTTCGGGAGGATGATCGGCGTCTCGCAGCAGACGGCATCGAGGCGCCTCCTCGAGCTAGCGGAGATGGGGATCATAACACGGGAGCTGACGCCCGACGGGCAGCTTGTGATGATAACAGAGAAGGGGGTTGATGCGATAAGGGAGGTCTACAACGCCTTGAAGATGGGGCTTGAGGGCATCGACAATGTCAAGTTCCTCAATGGCTACGTCTTTTCGGGCTACGGGGAAGGCGCGTACTATGTCACGAAGAGCGGCTACAGGGAGCAGTTCTCTGAGAAGCTTGGTTTCGCCCCATTCCCCGGCACCCTGAACCTTAGGCTCAGGTCGGCGGCAGACATAAGGGCGAGGACCGAGCTCGAGGCGCTCCCCGGGATCACGATAAAGGGGTTCACGAACTCGGAGAGGACCTACGGGGACGTGAAGTGCTTCCTGGCGAAGGTGAACGACACCGCGGACGGTGCGGTACTGATGATACACAGGACGCACTACGGCAAGGAAGTACTGGAGATAATTGCGCCGGAGAACCTGAGGAAGAGGTTCGGGCTAAAGGACGGGGACATGGTCCAGCTGAAGGTCTTCCTGAACCGCGACCATGCAGCGTAAAGTCACTTGGGTTGAGGCTTGGATGCGGGGTTCGAGGGGTTCAGGAGCGCTCTGATCTTCGAGGAGCTTATGTCCCCATACTTACCGAGCTTGACGATCTCCCCCCGGAACCCCTCCCGACGGAGTACTTCTGCAAGATCCTCCTGGTCGTACCCGAGGGCGACTATGTCAGGCATCAGCGACTCGAGGATCGCCTTCGTGTCGAAGTCGACGCCGCCCAATACTGCTCGGTCCACTGGCTTCAGGGCCTCCACCAGCTCCCTCCTGTGCTCCTCGTTCATCACCGGAGCCCTCCCCTTCCTTTTTAGGATCGTGGAGTCCCTTGCCACGACTACTATCAGCTCGCCGCCCGAGCCGGCCAGCCTCTTGGCCTCCTCGAGGTAGCGGAGGTGCCCGTAGTGTAGCAGGTCAAAGCACCCTGCGGCAAGAACGCGCTTCCCCGTTCAACCCACCCCCATCTCTCCGGAACGGAGCTCAAGCGGGAGAGGTCCCGAAGGTCCACTCATATCTGAGCCACCCCATAATCCTGCATGCATCGATTAAGCCCTCGCAGTAAGCGATGCACACGAGCGCTGTAATATAGTCCTGCTTACCGAAATAATACTTGCTGTCCTCGAAGTAGATTTTAGACAGACGTATATTCTCCTCGGCTTGCCTCCGAAGCGACGGGTCTTCAGGGAGCGAAACCTCCATGGTCTTGAAGACCCTTTCCGTAGCTGAGATGTACCTTTCGAGTTTCTTCCTGGCCTCTTCCTCTAAGCTCAAAGGCATCCCCTCACGAGGCCCTCCTCTGCCCCACCTATGAGAACAAGCGCCTCTGCCTCCATGAAGTGGAGGCGACCTGGGACTATCAGGGAGTGTGGGGGAGGACCGAAATCCAGGTCCTTCAGCACGGACGCCTTACCCGCCCTGACAAGCTGGGAAGGGGAGCCTGCCCTAGCCAAGACTACCATGAGCGTATCGCCCGAGACCACGCCGCCCCGCTGCTGTGCCTCCATCTCCAGCAAGAGGCGGATCGCCTCGCCCGCCTTCATGAACCTTCCCTCCTCCACGCGGAGGTCGAGGAAGAAGAGCGTGTGAAGCCCGAGGCTCCTGTTGATCTTGAGTGTCTCGTAAGGGACCAGGGAGAGCGGCTCGGGGAAGGTTATCGTTGCAGACCTCCCGAACTTGTAGTTCTGCAGACCTGCAGCGCCAGGCGCTACCGATATGATGGATGGCGCGTTCACCACCTCGACTCTAATGCCCCTCTTGATCGCCCTGAGCCTCAGGTCGACATGCGTGGTGGCGACGAATGGATCTCCCGCTACAAGGAGCGCAACCTCCCTGTGCGCGGCGGCGTCCAGTATCCACCTGCCGTCCTCGACCTCACTACGGTCGACCAGCCGGATCTCTTTCCCGATCATTCTGCCCAGGGATTCCAAGTCCAGCCCAGGCATTACGTTCGTGTAGTTCTCGAGCAGGACGATGTCGGCGGACTTGGCGATTTCAAGACCGTGCAGACTGATCCCCCTCTCGTCATACAGACCCAATCCTATGAAAGCCAGGGAGGGCATGCGAAACCACTCACTGAAGATAGAAGAAGCGATACTTTTAAATTGCACTTCCTAAATGGAAAAGTCGGACGGGCCTGTAGCTCAGTACGGTAGAGCGATGGGCTCTTAACCCATTGGCCAAGGGTTCAAATCCCTTCAGGCCCGCCATAATCCATCTCTTTACTATGATTTGTCATGCAATACCCCTACTGTTTCCATTTCCCAGATATCCCAAGAAATTTGCTGGATCTCTGCAAAATGAATCTCGTGCCAGTACCATTAGGCAAATGAATTGCAGCGACTGCGCCCGCAGCTTCGGGGGCGGAGGGGCAAGGCAGGCTCAGGCTGAAAATTTCAGTGACCTGCCCGAGGAAGGGGCAGCTATCAGGCAGCCACTTACCGACTAGACCAACCTTCCCTTGCAGAAGCGGTAGGTCTCGTCCGCTATCTTCATGAGTTCAGGGTCATGGGTCGATAGCAGGACGGTCTTCCCGCTGTCCCTCAGGGAAGAGAAGACCTTGTAGATGATGCGCGAAGTCTCCTCGTCGACGAAGACCGTCGGCTCGTCTGCAAAGACGTATTTCGGCTCCTTGATAAGAGCCCTGACGAAAGCTGCCCTCTGTTGCTCCCCGCCGGACAGCTGCTCGACAAGGTGCTCCGCCCTGTCCGCTATGCCGAGCCTCGAAAGCCACTCCCTTGCCTTCCCCTCGTACTCCCACGGGTCGACGTCAGACGAGTAGAGCGGGAGGAGGACGTTCTCCAGAGTCGTGTACTGCGGCAGCAGGTTGATGTGCTGGAATATGAAGCCGAAGCTCTGCCGCCTGAACATCGTCCTCCAGAAGTCCGAGGCCAGGAGGACATTCTCCCCGTCGTAAAGGATCTCACCCGAGGTAGGCGTGAGTATCAGGCCGATCATGCTGAGGAGTGTTGTCTTTCCGCAGCCGCTTGGGCCTGTGAGGGCTACGATGGATCTGTCCTTCACCTTGAGGCTTACATCGACGACCGCTGCGGTTTCGTTGAACTTCCCCCTGTTGAATATCTTGGTGAGATTTTTGACCTCTATCATGCGGCAGCCCTCCTCATCGCGAGCTCTGGGTCGGTGATAGCGTTCAGCCACGCGGGGACTACCGTCGTGATCAGCAGCGGGATCACGGTCACTGCGTATATAGAGAAGACCGACTGGAGGCTCACGTAGACCGGAAGCCTGAACTCCCTGGGGAGGTAAGCCCAGCCCAGCAGGATGTCGACGAGGCCAGGCGCGTTCAGGAATGCCGCGTAGGAGAAACCCAGAAGCATCCCGAGCGAGGTAGCGAAGAAGCCGAGGACCAAGCTCTCGACTAGCCTCACCTCGATGATGTCCAATGTCGAGAACCCGAATGTCTTCAGGAGCCCTACCTCAAACTGGGACTCGTGCCCGACGACTATTGCCTGGCTGAAGGCGATCAGGGCGATGGCGACGAGCAGTATCGTCCACAGCGTTGTGAATATCCCGCCCCTGGCGCCGTACGCCGCCTTGTAACCCCTCAGCAGGAGATCCTGGTCGAGGACGCGGAGGTTCGGTATCGAGTTCATCCTGGATGCAACAGTGGCAGGATCCTCTGCCGGGCTGACGTAAACGCAGAGGTCAGTGACCTGCCCTTCCGGCATGCTGAAGAACTTGTTCGCATCCCCCAGAGACATCAGGATCATGTCGGCAGTGTAGATCGAGGATGCATCCGAAAATAGCCCAACGACGTGGAACTTGTTTGCCTCCACAGATTCGCTCAGCAGAATTATGTCGTCGCCGACTTTGACATTGAGCAT
>MAGV01000042.1:5949-15258 GCA_001717015.1 Candidatus Methanosuratincola petrocarbonis (ex Vanwonterghem et al. 2016)
GCAAGGAGCTTCCCGATCACGATGTTACCGGTGCCTTCGTCTTCAGGCGTCAGGAACCGGCCCTCCTCTAGGCTAGTTATCACGCCCCTCGAGTAATCCAGCCCATCGGGATCTAGCCCGACGACCACGAAGGTGTACTGCCCTATTCCGGCGTACCCCCATGTCCGCTTGAGGACCTTCTCAATCCCGGGTATCTCGGAGATCAAGCTGATGTAGGAGGAGTTGATCGGCTCCACCCTGCCGCCCTTGAGGTACTGGAGTGTCAAGTCAGGCGCGGACTGGACGCTTAGTTCAGCCTCCCTCTCAAGCCCGTCCTTTGTGAAGAGGACCGCAGAGATCATTGTTGTTGCGACAAGGAAAGTGATCAGGATCACTGCAGTCCTCATCCGGTACCTCCTCAGGCAGTCAAAAGAATAGTTCAGCAGGTTCTTGTGTTTCCTAATCATGTATCTCATCCCTTAACAGCCGTGAAATTGAACCCCGGGATCGTCTCCCTGAATTCCCTGAGCCGCGTCGGTGTGTCTATGAAACTAGACGAGACGATGTAGTCGTAACCCCCAGGCACGTCGTACAGGGATCTCACGAAGACCTCTATCAGCGGGTTCCTCGTCCCTTCGTAGTTCGTCCCTACCGCGATGCTCGGGAGAGCCACCACCTCCCGGAGCGCCCTGTCGTACTCACGCATGGACCACTGGGTCTCGCTGTAGACCGAGACCGAGACGAGTGCTGCGGTCAGCACTATTGCCAGAACCGGCAGTAAAAGCACCTTTCTCACTCATCGCCCCCCTGTCGGTATTATTATCAGGTACCTGAAGTCCCCCTCGAACCCCTTTGACGTGATCTCGACGACATTGTCCACGCCCGCCTGTATTAGCGTCACGAAGCAGCAGGAGGCAATAGACGTGTTAACGACGAGTGTCTGGTTTATGTAAGTCTCTCCCAGGGGTATCCCATTGAACTTGACGTCGATGTTGCCTACCTGCCTTATCGCGAGGGGTTGGACTCCAAGGACCATTATAGACTGGCCGCCCGCTCCAGCATAACCAAAGATATCCTTGATGGTCTGCCCCTCCACAATGGTGAAGTTCTCCGAGACGTAGGTCTGCTGGTCGACCCACCCCCTAGGAAGGACGACGGGCTGGAAAGGGCTGAAGTAAGGGTGGGCACTCAGGAAGACCGCCAGCAGGGCAACCACACCCACGGTCGACACAGTCAGCACCACGAACATTGCCCTGAGGGGTTGTGAGACCTGTCTCATTTTCGGGTCAACTATAGATTCTTTTGACCGTAAATAAACCTTCCACTCCCTCTTTTGTTTTCAGAGTTCAATTCCAAGGGCCCCGGCACTACACCTTTATACGACGCCATCCATTAAAAAAGTGAAAGGCGAAGCAGCATATGATTTGGACCCCCCTAACGACTGTTATGACAGTGCTGGGCATATTTGGCTTAGTGCTGGTTGTTTATGCATCAGGGAAGGCATACGCGATCAATAAGAGGATATCAAAGGCTGGGCTGGAGGAGAAGTACATCCTCGAGAAGAACTACTACCTCCTCTCGACCGTTGTCTGGGTGATCCTTGTCTCCAGGATAGTCGCGAGCGGGCTCTTCTGGGCGACGAACGAGAGCCTGATACCGCTCATACCAGGGGCGATGTGCCAGTTCGGGGTCAGCCAGGCGGGGAGCCCCTACTCCTGGATAGACACAGGGGTGAAGCTTGTGGTGATCTTCGCATACGGGATCTGGCTTGTGCTGGACCTACTCAACCGGCGGGTCAAGGGGAGCCCGCTGCTGTCGTCCCTCTCGAAAATATTCATATTGCTGGTGCCGCTTCTCCTCCTGGACACGATTCTCGACCTTGCTTTCTACTTCACGGTGAGCCCCGTGACTGTGCCGTGCTGCAGGACAGTCTTCACAGAGACGTCGCCGGTGCCATGCCCGTACTGCTTCGTGTTCCACGACGCGCCGATGTTCCTCGTCGTGATAGTCGCCTATGGGCTCTCCATAGCACTCGTGCTCTGGGGATTCGTGGTTAGGCACTACACCATGAAAGTCAGCGAGATGGAGGCCGTGGGGAACGATGCGATGAAGAAGCTTGTGACGGTCGCATTAGTGTTCGCGGTGATCGGGACAGTCGCCCTCATACCGGCGATAATCCAAGTGCTGACAGGGGGCCCCTTGCTCCACTAGGAGGCTTCGAAATGGTCTCCAAGCGAGCAGCAGCAATAATAGCGGTGGTGATTGCAGGGGCCATCATATCGGCAGCAGCCTTGATCTACCTCAAGGGGCAGCAGGCTGCACTGGTGGAGGAGACGAGGATCACCGTCAGCGGTGTTGATCTGAACAGGAGGACCAATACACTAGTCGGGGTCAATGTTACATCTTCGCTTGACCAGCAGGTCGGAATAAAATCGGCAAGCCTGGTAAAGATACAGTCAGGCATCACTGTCAATTCGAAAGTATTCTCACCCTCCAGTCAAGTTGCAGCCAACTCCCAGTCATACATCCCGATCGGGTTCAGCCTAGATCCGGAGGGGGCGGACTACTTCCTGTACCTGCTGACTGACAGGGGCACGGTCGTTAAGCACAGGATCTCTTACCCATGATTTTTTCCATAAGCGATTTATAGTTGTGTGATAGATCACATATTCATGCCGCGGGGTTTCTGCGAACGTTGCAGGAGGGGCTGCGTAGGGAGGAGACCGAAGAACGTCAACATCGCCAAGGTCCCGGAGGCGGAGGCGCTGGTTCCATTTCCTGGCGAGAAGGCGCCCCCGATCGAGCTCGACCTAGCTGAGCTCGAGGCGATGCGGCTGGTGGAGCTGGAGAAGCTCTCGTACGATGAGGCGGGCATGATTATGGGGGTATCCAGGAACACGATCTGGCGGCTGGTTGAGAGCGGGAAGGAGAAGATGATCTCCGCTTTCTTCGAGGGAAGGAAGCTCGAGCTGCACAGGGTCTGACCAGCAACTGAAATACGCGCCTAGCTCCGCCAATACAATGGGGGCTCCCTCGGACAAACAATGAGAATGCTTAGATTTTCAATGGTTAAGCCAGCGCATATGCCAGAACAGCGATGCCTAGCGCCGCGCAATAGAGTGAGAACAGGTAGAAACGATCCGAGAGGACTGTCCGCTTCACGACCCCAATTGAGGCGTACCCGACAAGGGAAGAGACCAAGAAACCGACCAAATATTCAAATCCCAAGGACTCAATCGGGCTCCCGAGAAGCTCGAATACGAATGCGCCCAGGATCACGGGGATCGATAGGAGAAAGGAGAACCTGAATGCGGATCCCTTCTCGACCCCTGACATGAGCGCCGAGGAAATGGTCATGCCGCTCCTAGAGACGCCCGGGGCGATCGCTGCAGCCTGGAACACCCCTATCAGCAGGGCCCTCGCTCCGTCCACTCCCCGCTTCCCCCTGCGGACCTTAGAGAGTGCCAAGAAAGCAGCGGTGATTAGGAAGCCTATGCCCACAGCAAAGAGGCTCTGGAAGAGGCTCTCGAAGAGGTCGCTCAGCAGGTAGCCTGCCAGGAAAGCAGGCACCGTGCCTATTGCGATGAGCACCGCGGTTCTGAAGCCCTCCGACTTCGTCTCCATCGCCAGGAGGGGACGGGCAATCCCGAGCAGTTCCTTCCGGAAGTATGCGCAGACAGCCACCAGCGTCCCGAGGTGGAGGACCAGATCGAAGGATAGCGGTGCGCTCACCCCCATCGTCTCCTGCAGGAGCACGAGGTGCCCCGAGCTCGAGATCGGGAGCCACTCCGTTATCCCCTGGACTATGCCCAATATGACTGCGTGCACGAGATCCAAGCAGAGAACCGCCTATTGTCCTGATGTCTCCTGGTCTGGGCATGGCCTCACGACGAAGACGGGGCAAGGGGCGTTGTTCACCACACTGTTGGCGACGCTCCCCATCAGCAGCGCCCGAATCCTGCTCTGTCCGCGTGCTCCTATCACGATCATGTCAACGGACCTCTCCTTCGCCAGCTGGACGATTCGCATCCCAGCGTTCCCGACCGAGAAGTCGAGTAATGTGGTCGGGCTCACGGACATCTCCTCGGCGGTCTTAACGGCGCTGTGGAGTATCGACTGCCCTGCCTCCTCGAGCTCCTTGGCTGCGACCTGGATCCCGCCCACATCCGAGACCGGCGGGATCGAGACGACGTGGAGCAGGAGCAGCTCGGATCCGAATGTCTTAGCGAAGTGGCACGCCCACTCAACAACCATTCTGGTCGCAGGCGACCCGTCCACGGGCACGAGTATTTTCCTGATCTCCATAAGTAATGAGTTGCCCGCATCGGATTAAAGGGTTTTGTCTCAGAACTCGAGGAATTGCGCAATCCGAGCGAGCTCTGGGACGTCTCCGAACATTTCCATGAAGGACTCGAGATCTTGGAATGGGCGGTTCAGCACTATCGATGCAGCTCTCTTAGCGCCCACGCCGGGTATGCCCTCGAGCTCCCTCAGCTCGAGCTCGTTTATCCGGACCGGGAACCGCAGCCCACCGACTGACCTCGGACCATGCGAGAGAACCAAGACGTCGAGGAACCTCCCGACCTCGAGCTGCCGCGGTATCCCTACGAGCACGGGGTATGACCCGACCTGGCGCCCCCAGGTCATCCCGCCCTGGACTAGCTCTGTCCGGACCGCCCTTAGTACTGTGAATGCGGGAACGACGCGCTTCATCATGGGGAGGTCGATCTCCTGCCTCACCTTGAGCTTGTGGGAGAGGAAGAGGTGGCGGTGCTTCCTGACCAAGTAGTCACCAGCGGACTCCATCCTCGTCGAAGGAAGGACCATCACCTGCCTCAGGTTCACGCGCCTGAAGAGCAGCCCCGAGTCCAGCGCTTCCTTCATGAACTCGAAGTTCTCCTCATACGTCTTTTTGGTTTCCCCCGGTAAACCGTAGACGAAATTGAGCCCGGGAAGGAGGTGTGGCATGCCGTTCTCACCCCTCTCCGCCCCGACACGGTTTATCAGGGAGACTGCCCTCATTGCCCCCTCGTAATCGACCTTCAGGTTGTTCCTCCTGATGACCTCCTCGTCGACAGACTCTATGCCCAGCGCAGCCGTGTCACCAGGCGTGTGGTACTTCACAACCTCCTTTAGTGCCTCCTCGGAGAGCTCGGGGTGCTCTGCTACCGTGGCCGGGTTGCAGTTGTCTATGTGCAGCACCCGGAGGGATGGGGCAGCGCGTCGGATCGAGGAGAATAGCCGGCGTATCGCAGAAGGGTTCGGCGCAGGGCATGCGAGACCCTTGTCCCTCGATCCGTAAATAAGGAGGTCGGGCTGCCTCCCGATCCTGAAGTTCACGGCCCCCTCGGAGTTGAGGGCAGCAACCTCGCGGGCGATCCCCCTCACGGTCCTGAACTCAGGGTAGCCGTGGAGCGGCTCGGTGCAGAAGGAGCACCCTCCCAGAACTGACCGCGGGCACCCCCGGTAGGTCTCTATCTCGCAGACCAGCCCTTCCGGGAAGAACGGGTGCTGCCTGATCACCCTGGCACCGCGCTCAGCGAAGGCGTCTGAACTGCCCGCGCTCTCTCGGACGGAGTCGAGTTCCACCCCCTCGCTGAAGTTCTCCTTCACAAGGCGATGCACGACCACCTCGGGGTCCCCGGTGATTACAAAGTCGTAGAGGCCGGAGAGGTCTCTCTCTATGCTCCTGCTGCAACCGCCCCGACCGAAGCCGAAACGCACGGCTGGACCGCATATGGCTTTGTACCTGGATCCGAGCAGCCCGGGGATCCGGATCGCGTCGTTGTGGGTTGCAGGGGCCCCTGAGAGGTACTTCCCCGGCACAGTCACCCCGGCTATCAGGACCGAGAGTTCTGAGGAGGAAGATAAGCCTTTGAGCCTATCAGGGTCCCGCCTGGCTTCATCTATCGTCACGTAGAGGACGTCGGCCGCGGGTTCTGCAGTCCATACCGCACCGGCAACGTATCTGGGGTAGATGTCTATGAAAGGGGGGACGCCCAGCCCAGCGGGCTCGTCGGTATACCCGTCGATTATGAGGATGCGCATCTTGCCAGACAGCCCCTACGGACGCCTCAGGTGCTCCCATCCCTTCGCCTCGATGGGGCGCTCCACAGTTCCGTCGTTAAAGAAGACCCCTCTCCCCTCCTCAACCCTGCCTATGAGCAAAATGCTGTTCCCGCACCTCTCAGCTGCCAACTGAGCCCTGCCAAGCGCCTCCGGCTTGATCGTGAGGACGATCTCGTACTCCTCTCCGCCGTAGAGCGCGAGCTCCTCGGCAGGGATCCGGTGGATCGAGGCGAATTCCTTGGCAGCGCTGGAGACTGGAACCTTGGAGAGCTGGAGGCGGACTCCGCTGGACCTTGCGAGCTCGTGGAGGGTAAAGGCCAGCCCGTCGCTCGAGTCCATCGAGGAAGTGACGGCGCCAGTACCTGCGAGGGCGACACCCAGATCGACTCTCGCCCTCGGTTGGTAGACGCTCCTGAGCAGCCTTCTCCTTAGAGGGGGAGGGGCCGCCCTGCCATTCAGGAGGATCTCGAATGCGGAAGCGGTATCGCCGAATGGCCCAGTCACTGCCAAGAGGTCTCCCGGAAGAGCCCCGGATCTCCTTACGATTCGGTCGGCAAATCCGACCATGAACCCCGCCACCACAAGGTCTTTTGACTCGCCCAAGTCCCCCCCGAGGAAAGCTATCCCGTATTCATTGCAGGCGGAGAGCACTCCGCGCACAAGCTCCATGACGCTCCCTGGGCGGTAGCCTGGCGGGATCCCCATCGAATGCATGAACGCGTGCGGCTTTGCGCCCTTGGCTGCGAGGTCGCTCGAGCACATCACGACCGTCTTCCTCCCCATCTGGGAGTGGAGCATCCCCCGAGGGGCATCGGTCCTCCTGACGAACATGTCAGTCTTGAGGACAAGGTAGCGTCCGTCCGGGAGGATCACAGCAGAGGCGTCGTCGGGGTGGGGCAGCGCGCTTTCAGACTTTGAGCCCGGGAGCTGCCGGTCGACCAGATCCCAGATCATCTCGATCAGGCCCCTCTCCCCGATATCCCCTGCACGCGGACGCGCCATCCAGAAGCCTCCAGAGAATCTGCACTTACAAGAGGTATGGAAAAGGATTTATTTTTTGGCATTGCTTTAGACCGAGGGGAATGCCTTAGTGGCTCAGCCCGGCAGAGCGACGGTTTCGTAAACCGTTGGTCGGGGGTTCAAATCCCCCCTAAGGCTCCATTTTACATTTTAATTGACAATAGATTAAATTACAGGTCTTGCTTATGGTCATGCCAAGTCAATTTTAAAAAAGCTTTGGAGATGGAGATTGGTTGATTGATTTTTAGGGCTAAAATACTAGGCAACCGAAGCCAAGTCTACTGACACCATTTGGATGCAGGCGCCGATAGGGGGCGCCAATGCTTGCAGTCATCTACGCAGGATCTTGAGCAAGAGAAGGGCGCAGGCGAAACCTGCAATGAAGGACGGCACGCCGATCTCAGGCCGTTCAATAGTCCCGCTAACAAAGAGTATCAATATTAAGAGGAGGGCAGAGAACATCACGAGCTTCAGAGTGTCCATATGAAACGACCGATTAACGGAATGCGACAACGACTGATAAAACTATGCTAACTCAAGGATCAGATCGCTTGGCAAATCCCAGGTTCAAGCCTCGAACAAGGAGCTTTCGTACGCAATTCTGTGATCCGAGTCTGTTGTGGACTGGGACATCAAATAAATGTCGACATAAGTGCCAGTCTCACGTATGAACTTGAACCTCACCTTAACCTACCCCATATCCTAGCCAACCAGTTCCTGGCTGGATCCCATAGATACTTCCAATAGAAGGAATAAAAACTTTTTTTAAAAAATTTGGATCACTGTTTAATTGTTTAATAAAAAAACAATTAATAATCCCTTCATAAATGCCTATCGAAGTACTTCTGATGGTACTCTTCGGCTCTGTAGAACTTGGCCGCTGACAAGATCTCGGTGACTATGGGTCTTGCGAACCTGCCAGAACGCTCAAGTACGGATCTCATTTTCACTGCAACCTCCCTCTGCTCAGGGGTGTGGTAAAAGATCACTGAACGGTACTGGCTACCTACGTCGGGCCCCTGCCGGTTGAGCGTCGTCGGGTCGTGGCTCTCCCAGAAGACCTCCAGGAGCCGCTCGTAGGAGACCCTATCAGGGTCGTATAAGACCTGGACGACCTCAGCGTGCCCGGTCCTTCCGGTGCAGACGTCCCTGTATGTCGGGTTCTCATAGCTCCCGCCCATGTAGCCCACGGTCGTGGAAATCATTCCGCTGACCTTTCTGAAAATGTGTTCCGCGCCCCAGAAGCACCCCATACCGAAGGTTGCGACCGCGGTTGCCATTGCCAATGCACAGGTATTATAAGTATGAGACTAAATAATAAACCTTAGAGAAATTTTTGGGGGGATTCAATTGGCAGATGAAATGCTTGAAGAATTGAGGCAAATTAGGAAGCTTCTCGAACCCAAGCCTGCACCGCCTCCGCCGCCGCACCCAAGGGCCTTATCAACGAGTTCAAGGAGTTCATAAAGAACTACAAGGTCATGGGACTGGCTGTGGCATTCATCCTCGGCTTGTACTTGGGCGCATTGACGCAGTCGCTCGTGAAGGACATACTGATGCCGCTGATAGGGCTGGCGCTTCCAGGAGTGGCCGATCTCGCGACGCTTGAGGTGGCCGTGGGCAGCCAGATATTCCGCGTAGGTAGCTTCTTGGTTGCGGTGATAACATTCATAATCGTTGCCTTCGTGATCTTCGTGCTGGTCAAGATAACCAAGAGGATCGGAATCGAGTAAGCCAAATTGTTTTTTTCTTATCCCAACCTCTTCCGCGGAATGACTTCTACCCACATATGCTGAAAAGGGCTAGAAATTCAATTTAGGGTTAAATACACGAATCGATCAATGTTGAGATGATCAAGGTATGGCGTCAGTTGGTAAATTGAAGGCTGCTGAGGCAGCTTTGAAAGAAGTGGCGGACGGGCAGGTACTCGGGATCGGGACAGGATCCACCGTTGCTATCTTCATAGGGCTGCTTGGCAAAATGGTCAAGGAAGAGGGCTTTGACGTTATTTGTGTCCCGACATCCTACCAGTCGGCATACTTGGCGGTCGAGAATGGGCTGCGCCTGAGCACGCTCGACGAGCACCCGACCCTGGACCTGGCTGTGGACGGGACCGACGAGGTCGACCCAGATCTTAACCTGATAAAGGGAGGGGGGGCGGCCCTGACCAGGGAGAAGGTCGTCGACTCCTCAGCAAAGAGGTTCGTGGTGATCGCGGACAGCTCAAAGCTGGTTGAGAGG
>MAGV01000043.1:0-4944 GCA_001717015.1 Candidatus Methanosuratincola petrocarbonis (ex Vanwonterghem et al. 2016)
GGAAAATCAGATGAGCCGGTGTACCTTCTCTGCCGGGACGGCGAGATCGCCTTTAGGGAGGCGTCCGACCTCTGGGGCAAGGATACCTTCGAAACTCACGATACTCTCCGGGAACGAGAGGGCAAGACTGCTGAGGTTGCATGTATCGGTCCAGCGGGCGAGAGATGCGTGAGGATATCCGCCATAATGACGGCAGGGCCCCATGGCCGCGCCGCAGGCAGGTGCGGTATGGGGGCCTTGATGGGTTCAAAAAACCTGAAGGCCGTGGTGGCGGCGGGGGGGGCGAAGGTCGCCGTGAAAGACTCCGAGAGACTACGCTCTTTCGTCAGCAGCCGCACCAAGGACATGGTGACGAAAAGCGATGCCCTCGGGCAATACGGTACTTCTGTGGGGCTTCAGTACTGCGAGAGGGTAGGGGATCTTCCCATACGGAACTGGCACGGGCGTAAATTCGAGGGTGCCAAGAATATCGATGGGCCTGCCATGGCTTCATCTATCTTGACCGGTCGGTATTTCTGCGGACAGTGCGTCATTGGGTGCGGGAGGACGGTGAAGGTCGAAGAAGGCCCCTACTCCACCGAGGGGGAGATAGGAGGGCCCGAGTACGAAACCTTGGGGATGATGGGCTCCAATCTTCTCATAGATGATCTTTCTGCCATAGCCAAGGAGAACGAGCTCTGCAACCGTTACGGCCTTGACACAATATCCACGGGTTCTACTATAGCCTTCGCCATGGAGGCTTTCGAAGAAGGCATCCTTAGGCCCGAAGACACAGGGGGTCTGGAACTGCTGTTTGGCCATCCCGGAGTGGCCGTTGAGCTCATTCACCTCATAGGAAGGTCCGAGGGGATTGGGTCGCTCCTCGGCATGGGGGTCAAAGAAGCAGCCAGGAGACTGGGTGGCGTCTCCCAGGAGTTCGCCGCCCACGTAAAGGGCCTTGAACTGCCTGCCCATGACCCCAGATCCAAGAGCAGCCTCGCCCTGGGGTACGCTACCTCGAATCGTGGAGCATGCCACCTACAAGCCTTTACCCACGATTTTGAGGAGGCCGCCTCACTCCCGGACATGGGGTACCCGTTCACTCTGGACAGGAAGGAGATGGAGGGTAAGGCGGAGTTTGTTATCAGGTTCCAACACTTGATGGCAATGCTCGACTCCATGAAATGCTGCAAGTTCGTGCTTTTCGGCGGAATGACCCTTGAACCTCTCGTAGAGGCGCTAAACCTTGTGACGGGCATGAAGCTCTCACCCGAGGAATTCCTGAAGACGGGCGAACGGATCTTTAACCTGAAACGCTTGTTCAATATCAGGTGCGGCATATCCCGGAAAGATGACATGTTACCACCCAGGATACTGACCCACAGCAGGACCTTCGATGAGGATACAGACGAATTGCCCCCGCTCAACCGAATGCTTAAGGAGTACTATTCACTGAGAGGTTGGGATGAATTTGGCAGGCCAACCCCAGAGAAGATCCAGGAACTCAATCTAGATGGGTTTGTCGGGGAATTGAAAGATTAACTCGAGGAGGGGACAGGCAATGGGGAATCTCAGTCCTCGATTGGCCAAGATCAAAGACCGACTGTTCAATGTAGATATGACAAAGAAGAAGGAGTGGTGGGGGAAGGGGAAGACCATCCTCGACCAGCCAGGAATACTTGAGGAGCCCATCATCACCCGAAAGGCCAAGGCCATAGAGTACGTGTGTCATAACCTTCCTGCTGAGATAAAGCCGGATGAACTCATCGTCGGCATACCGAACATGGCTTCCGTTGGCTTCGGCAAGGTGTTTCCCACATACGCGACACAGGAGGAGAAGGAATACGCGGCCCAGCGCTCGCTAAACGAGATGTCAGTATGGGGCCACCACCCGGTAAGGTATGACAGGTTACTGGCGGAAGGCCTGGCGGGTTTCCGTAACGAGGCCCTGGGACATCTTGAACGCTTGCTAGCGGAGGAAAGCCCCGACCAGTCGAAGATCCACTTCTACAGGGCCTGCATCATCAGCCTCAACGCTGTAAGAGACTTCGCCCAGCGTTACGCCGACCTGGCTCTGGCAAAAGCCATGGGGGAGAGCGATGCCGACAGGGCAAGGGAATTACTGGAGATCTCGAGGATCTGTGCCCGCGTGCCGGAGCAGTCCGCCACGTCCTTCTGGGAGGCACTCCAGTCCTTCTGGCTAACTTACACCGTGTTTCACAGCTGCCTGGAGTACCTGCCCGTTGGGCGAGGGGATCAATTCCTCTGGCCCTACCTGAAGCGAGACCTAGACGCGGGCCGCATAACCATGGACGAGGCTCGCGACCTTGTCGGTAGTTTCCTGGTCAAGTTCAATGAACGGGTCCACGTCAATCTGGACCACTGGGAAGACCACTTTACCTTTGGCGACTTCTCGCAAGGTGGCGACGCCGTGGATCCCACCACTATGATCTCGCTGGATAACGCGCAATCCTACAACTATGGGATCTCCGGCAACCACTGGTTGATGAACCTCATTCTCGGAGGGGTCACTCCAGACGGATCGGACGGCACCAACGAGCTCACTTACCTGTTCCTCGATCTCATGTCCGATTTGGAGCTCCTCATGCCGGTGGTGTCCGTGCGCTTTCACAAGAAGTCGCCTGAAAGACTCCTCCGCCGGTGCGCTGAGATACTGCGCTGTGGAACCGGCGAACCTGCCATATACTGCGACGAGGTGATAATCAAGGGGCTAACCGACCTGGGTATACCCCTGGAGGAGGCAAGGGATTATTCCAACGACGGTTGTTGGGAGGTGTTGATCCCTGGCAAGACTGAGTTCACCTATTTCCATATCGAGGTTCTATTATGCCTCGAGTACGTCTTGCACAGGGGCAAGAGTCTCGTCAGGAATGCCATGGAGGGCCTTGACACTGGGGACCCGTTGGAGTTCAAAAGTTTCGAAGAGCTCTACCACGCCTTCCAGAAGCANACTGGATGGACCGCGCCGTGGAGAACAAGATGAGACACTACGGCGAGGTAGCAAAGATTGCACCTGACCCCCTGCTATCCGCCATGATGGATGACTGTCTTAAGAAGGGCCTGGATATGACGGAGGGCGGCGCCAAATACATCTTCTACGCCCCATTGGTGACCGGTATCGCTAACTGCGTCGATTCCCTGGAGGCAATCCGCAAATTAGTCTTCGAAGAAGGGCAGATAACTCTCGGAGAACTGGTGGAGGCAACAAGGCAGAACTTCGAGGGCAGGGAGCCCCTGCGCCAGATGTTGATGAATAGGGCGCCGAAGTACGGAAACGACATCGAGCGCGTGGACGCGCTGGTCGAGAGGGTGCTCAGAGATATCGTTGCCCGGAGGGATTACTGGCAGGAACGGTACCCCAGGTTCCGCTTCCCGGTCGGTATAGGAACGTTTGAGAGCTACGCTCGGTTCGGCAACCGGGTGGGTGCCAGCGCTGACGGCCGCCTCTCCCAAGAGACCCTCTCAAGCAACTACTCTCCATCGGTGGGCATGGATCGCTCCGGGCCTACCGCTGCCATCAGGTCCTCTGTGTTCCCACCGTCGGTCTTGAAATATGTTTGCGGGTGCCCGCTAGACCTTCAGATCAACTCCAACGAAGCGGCCGGGGATTCGGGCGTGGAACGTCTCCAGGCATTGATCCGGTCGTTCCTGGACCTGAACGGTAACATCCTCACCATAACTGGGGTCAGCGAGGAGCTCCTTAGAGACGCCCAGAAGCACCCTGAGCGCCACAGGGGCCTCAGGGTCAGACTAGGCGGCCTGTCAGCCTACTTTGTGGCTTTGCCGCCAAAGCACCAGGCGATTATGATAGAACGCGTTAAGCATGGAGTATGAACCTGGGGATCCACGGATCCAGCATGCACTGGAGCGTGAGGTTCTGATGTCAGAGAACAAAAGACAGGAAAATACCGCGATGGTCTTTGATGTCCAGCGCTATAGCCTGCACGACGGCCCTGGCATCAGAACATTGGTCTTCTTGAAGGGATGCCCCTTGCGGTGCTGGTGGTGCCAGAATCCCGAAGGGCAATCGCTCCAGCAGGAACTTGCCTTTAACCCAGAAAGGTGTATCAGTTGTTTGAGATGTGTGGCCACATGCCCCCGCAAGGCCGTGAGCGTTTCTTGGGACGGAAGGCCCACCATAGACCGCTCTATCTGTGCTGCCTGCGGGCAATGTGTAGAGAGCTGCTTCGCCGAAGCCCTTTTCATGTATGGCAAGAGGAAGAGCGTAGGCGAGGTTATGAACGAGATCATCTGTGACTCGGTCTTTTACAGGAACTCCGGTGGCGGCGTCACCATCGGTGGCGGAGAACCTGGGCTTTATCCCGACTTTGCCGTGGAAGTACTCCGAAGGAGCAAAGACCTGGGCTTTCATACCGCCGTTGAGACCAGCGGTGACGTTCCCTGGAGGGATCTGAAGAGGATACTTAACTGCGCCGATATGGTGCTTTTCGACATCAAGACCGGAACGCCCGGAGCCCACTTGAAGTACACGGGGCGGCCGAACCGGCGTATCCAGGAGAACCTGAGAAGAAGCGCTGAAGAACTGCCATTGGAGATAATCGCTAGAATTCCGGTCATACCTGGTGTCAACACCCTTGCGGAGGAAATGGATACCATAGCAGACTTCATCGCTTCATTGAAAAGGATACGGGAGGCGCATCTGTTGCCCTACCACAGCGTTGGAGAGTCCAAGTACCGCTGGCTGGGAAAGCTGTACCGCCTCAGCCACCTCGGGGCTCCTTCACGGGAGGAACTTGACACATTCGCTATCATCCTAAGGGAGAGGGCGGGGGTTGAGGTGGACATAGGTGGTCTAGGGCGAGGTAGGCATTCGAGAATGATGAGGGGGGAGGAGCAGGTTTGAGACAGGCATGTATCGTTGCGGGCGTTAGAACGCCTGTCGGAAGGTTCATGGGAGGTCTGAAGGATTTGGGAGCGCCGGAG
>MAGV01000043.1:4997-10118 GCA_001717015.1 Candidatus Methanosuratincola petrocarbonis (ex Vanwonterghem et al. 2016)
GTTCGGCCGAATCCTGCCCGCCAAGCGGCCATCAAGGCTGGGGTTCCTGTTTCGGTCCCCAGCTGGACCGTGAACAAGCTCTGCGGCTCCGGCGTAAAGGCGCTGGAAATGGCGTGGCAGTCCATCATACTTGGGGAGGCTGAGACCATAATGGTGGTTGGCTCCGAAAACATGAGCCGGGTTCCCTACCTCCTCATGAACCACCGCGATGGTGTGCGAATGGGCCCTCAGACGCTTGAGGATTCCCTTTTCTACGATGGCTTCACATGTCCTTTCACCTTTGAGCACATGGGCATAACAGCAGAAAATGTAGCGGAGCGCTTTGGAATAAGCCGCGCCGAGCAGGATGAGTTCGCCTGCCGTAGCCAGCAGCTGGCGGTGAAAGCTCAGTCTGACGGGATCTTCGCCAGGGAGATCCTTCCCGTGGAAATGCCTGCCCGCAAGGGATCACTGGTCATCGTGGACAAGGATGAATGCCCGCGGGCCGATGCGACCCTGGAGCGGCTAGGTGTGCTTAAACCCGCCTTCAAACCTGGCGGAACGGTGACTGCCGGAAACGCCTGCGCCCTCGCGGACGGTGCCGCGGCCCTACTGGTCATGTCGGAGGAGGGAGCCAGGAAGAGAGGGCTAGAGATTATGGCCCGGATAAGAGGCTTCGCATCTGTGGGCATCGAGCCGGAGATCATGGGCTTCGCCCCGGCTCCGGCGGTGAAGAAGCTTCTCAAGAAGACAGGCCTTAGCATTGATGACATTGACATTATGGAACTTAACGAGGCCTTTGCGGCTCAGGCTGTTGCGGTTGTAAAGCACCTGGGTATACCGCTTGACCGCGTGAACCCCAACGGAGGTGCCATCGCCCTGGGGCATCCGGTGGGGGCAAGCGGGGTGAGACTTGTGCTCACCCTGGCACACGAGCTGAGGAATCGCGGCCTCGGGCGAGGAATCGCGGCCTTGTGCATAGGCGGCGGCCAGGGCATCGCTATCATGGTAGAGGTATAGGGGTGATAGTGTTGACCGAAGGCATCATCAGAGTTGCGGTTATAGGTGCGGGCCAAATGGGAACGGGCATCGCACAGGTGGTGGCGGTGGCTGGGTACGAGACAGTTTTGATGGATGTGGATTGCCCAAGGGTCGAAGAGGCCCTGGCCCAAATCGGATACCATCTGGCACGAGCAGTAGAGAAGGGAAAAATGGAGGCCTCTTTCCGGGAGGAGATCCTTTCGCGTATCTCTCGGGGCACTACCCTCAGGGAGATCGCGAAGGGCACGGACTTTGTCATCGAGGCCATCATTGAAGACCTTGAGCTCAAGAGATCGGTGTTCAAAGAGCTTGATGAGGCCTGTCCACCCGGGGTCATTCTAGCCACGAACACCTCCGGCCTCTCGATAACCGCCATATCTGCGCCGGCAAGAAGCCCTGAACGGGTTATCGGCACGCATTTCTTCTATCCGGCCCCTGTTATGAGGCTTGTTGAGGTGATCTGCGGGGCCGCCACATCGGACAGCGTCTACGAAAGAACAATGCGCTTCGTGGAGTCACTGGGGAAGGTTCCCGTAAGGGCGCCTGACACGCCGGGTTTCTTGGTAAATCGCTTGATCACCCCACTGATCAATGAGGCTGCCTTCCTGGTGATGGAGGGGGCCGATCCACGGGATGTCGATAGGGCGGCCAAGCTGGGCTTGAATTTCCCCATGGGGCCTCTGGAACTGGCGGATTTCGTGGGACTTGATGTCCAGAACAAGACCATGGAAGGGCTCTACGCTGGATTTTGCGATTCGAAGTACAAGCCCTGCCCCCTTGTGAAGAGCATGGTGGAGGCCGGCCGCCTCGGAAGAAAGTCGGGTCAGGGGTTCTATGAGCACACTGAGAATAGGTGAGCGTGTACCAACCCTAAGGGAAAAGGAGAGATCGAGAGTGCCACGAGACAAGATCACCATAAACACACTGCGCGAGATGAAGGCCAAGGGTGAACCCATCACTATGCTCACAGGCTATGACTATCCGATGGCCCTGGCGGAAGAGGTAGCAGGCATCGAGATAATCCTCATCGGAGACTCGCTGGGGATGACCATCATGGGAATGGATAGTACATTGCCGGTGAAGCTGGACACCATTATTGAGCACTGTAAAGCGGTGAGACGCGGCGCCCCCACTGCATTCCTCGTGGGAGACATGCCTTACATGACTTACCAGGTATCCACGGAGGAGGCCATACGGAACGCGGGCCGCATCATGGCGGAGGGCGGCGTTGACTGCGTCAAGCTAGAAGGCGGAAGGAACATGGCGGACACTGTGAGAGCCATTGTCAACGCGACCATCCCAGTGATGGGCCATATAGGCCTGACTCCCCAGTCACAGTCGCAGCTGGGAGGTTTCAGAGCCCAGGGACGTGACGCTGAGGCCGCCAAGGCTATCATAGAGGATGCCAAGGCTTTGGAGGACGCTGGGATCTGTTCCCTGCTCATAGAGGCCGTTCCACCCGAGGTATGCGAAATAATCTGGGAGATCCTCAAGGTGCCCATAATCAGTCTGGGCTCGGGGAAAAGAGCGGACGGCCAGATACTCATCGTCCATGACATGCTTGGCTTTTTCGACCGTTTCGTGCCGAAATTTGTGAAGAAGTACGCCAGCATCCATGAAACCATTGTGTCAGCCCTGGGGGATTATGTCAAGGATGTCAAGGGTGGTTCTTTCCCCGAAAACAAGCACTGCTACCCCATGAAGGCAGGCGAGGCTGAGAAGCTCAGGGAGTTACTGCGGTAGTACAGGAAAACGATGGGGGTAATTGGAGTGAATTCACGGCCTAAAGTGTACGTGACAGACCATCAATTCGAAAACCTTGCGATAGAAAGCGAGATACTGGGCGAGGCCCAGGCGGAGCTGACGGACCTGCAAACCAGAGACCCCCTGCAAGTTGCTGAGAGGGCCCAAGACGCCGATGCTCTCTTCAACCTGTATACGAAGTTGGACGGGGACATCCTCAAGAGACTCCCCCGTCTCAAGGTGATCGTACGGTATGGGGTGGGTGTCGACACGGTTGACCTAGAAGCCGCGACCCAGCTGGGGATCTATGTGGCCAACGTTCCCGACTATGGAGTGGATGAGGTATCGACCCACGCCTTGAGTCTTCTTCTTGGCCTCGCTCGCAAGACATGCCTTTACGATCGCAAGGTGCGGGGCGGGACCTGGGATGTGAAACTTGGGAAGCCCATCAGACGCCTGATCGGCCAGAAGGTCGGGCTTGTCGGTTTTGGGAGAATACCCAAGTTATTGACCCCGAAACTGCAAGTCCTGGGTTTTGAAGTACTGGCCTGTGATCCCTATGTCTCGGCGGATGCCATGAGAGCGGTTGGGGTAAGGCCTTGCGATTCCCTCGCGGGAATGGCATCTGAGGTGGACTATCTGTCGGTGCATGTCCCCTTGGGTCGTGATACCCGGCACCTGATAAGCGCCGAGGTCCTCCAAGTTATGAAGCGGTCGGCCTACCTGATTAACACCTCTCGCGGGGCAACCGTTGATGAGATGGCCTTGATCAGAGCCCTCACTGAGGGTGAAATCGCCGGGGCTGCCCTGGATGTGATGGAGCAGGAGCCGCCTGCCCCTGATAACCCCCTGCTCTGGATGGATAACGTAATACTGACACCGCATGCGGCCTACTACTCCGAAGAGGCTTTTGTGGATCTCAGAAAAAAGGCGGCGCAGCAGATATGTGAGGTGCTTCGCGGAGGGGTTCCCGAGAACCTAGTCAACAAAGAGGTTCTCCAGGGACCATGAGGTCAAAGCCCTAGCACTAAAACGGGTATTAGGGAGGAGCGCGGCGTGAAGGAAAGGAAGAACGAAAGACTCATCGCCGTTTACGTCTTTCTGGTAGTCGGGCTGGTCATTACGAACCTGCCTATGTTCTGGCTCTTGCTCTGCAGCATCATGCCGGAGGCCGATATAATCACGGGACCCAAGTGGATTTTCTCCCCCACCCTCAAGAACTACATCGACCTCTTCCAAAGGGCTGGGGACTTTGACCTGCCCAAGAACCTCATGAACAGTCTAGTGGTTACGGCCAGCACGACATTGCTTTCCTTGTTGATCAGCTTTCCCGCGGCCTACAGCATAGCCCGGTACAAGACGGGGGGAGACAACTTCTCCTTCTGGGTGCTGTCCATCAGGATGATGCCACCCGTGGTATTTCTCATCCCCATCTCCGTTCTCTTCAGCCGGTACATGTTGACGGACACGCGCGCCGGATTGGTACTGGCTTACCTCACCTTCAACATTCCGTTCGCCACGTGGATCATGAAGAGCTTCATCGAGGATATCCCCGTGGAGATGGAGATGTCGGCCTATGTAGACGGTTACTCTCAGCTGGATGTCATGCTGAAGGTGATATTTCCACTTCTCCGTCCCGCCGTGATCGCTGTGGGGATCATATGCTTCATATTCTCCTGGAACGAGTTCATGTACGCCCTGGTTATCACCTTCTGGAAATCATCGACCCTGACCGTGGGCGCCGCCAAGTTCATCACGGGCTACGGCATCCAATGGGGCAGGATAGCCGCCGCCACAATGCTGGGCATCATCCCAACCCTAATAGTGGGTTATCTTGGCCAGAGATACCTGGTCCGGGGGTTGACGATGGGTGCCGTCAAATAGCGGGAGGTTGAGCGATGGCTCGGGTGTTAATCAAAGACGTCTGCAAGGTCTACCCAGGAGGGGTTCTGGCTGTAGAGGATCTCAACCTGGATATAAAGGATGGGGAGTTCGTATGTCTCCTCGGCCCTTCGGGTTGCGGGAAATCGTCAACGCTCCGTATGATCGCAGGGCTTGAGCAAATCACCGATGGTGAGATTTTTATCGGTGACACCCTCGTCAATGAATTGGAGCCTCAGGAACGGGATATTTCCATGGTTTTTGAGAACTATGCGCTGTTTCCTCACCTCTCGGCCTACGAGAACATAGCCTTTCCCCTGAAGGTTAGGGGTATGAGCATGAGAGAGTACGATCAGAAGGTCAGGGAGGTAGCTGAACTGCTGGATGTGTCAAGCTTTTTGGAACAACGGGTGGAATCCCTTGGTGGGGGGCAGAGACAGCGGATCGGTGTGGCCCGTGCGCTGGTGCGCCGATCTT
>MAGV01000043.1:10144-12577 GCA_001717015.1 Candidatus Methanosuratincola petrocarbonis (ex Vanwonterghem et al. 2016)
CTTCTCATGGATGAACCCATATCCCATTTGGATGCCGAGCTGAAGATGAAATTGCGCGGTGAGATTGCCCGACTGCAGCGGCTGATGAAGACCACCACTATATATGTGACTCATGATCAGGTTGAGGCGTTAGCCATGGCCGACAGGATAGCCATCATGAACCTTGGGCGTCTTGAGCAGTTCGGATCCCCAAAAGAGGCCTACAACCACCCAGCCACCAGCTTCGTCGCCGGGTTCATAGGTGAACCGCCGATGAACATGGTCCCCGGCGAGATCCTGAGGGGAAATGGTCTGGAGGCTTCATTTGACGGTAACAGACTGGTACTTGACCCTGAAGCTTGGAACGTCAAGGGGGGCGAGAGGGTAGAGATAGGCATAAGGCCGTCGGATGTAGTGGTGTCTACCGATCAATGTGGACCAGGCTTTGCCGCCGTCGTGGAGTACTTCGAGCCTGGAGTTGAAAGGTCTCTATGCAGGGTCCGCACGGGAGAGAACACCGAACTTCTAATAGTCATGGCGCCTTCGGCCGTCGTGAAAGCAGGGGACAAGGTGCAGGTCCGGCCCACCAAAGTGCACCTCTTTGATGTCGGCACCGGTATTACTCTGGCGCGTCCACTTCCAAGCGAAGGGGGTGTAGGGTCAGGTTTGGCCTGAAGCCATGGCGACTGGGCTCATACTGCAAAACGTAAGCAAGACATACGGCAAGAATATAGCTGTTCGGGACCTGAGTATTGAGGTCCAACCTGGGGAATTCTTCGCCTTGCTCGGACCGTCGGGGGCTGGTAAGAGTACAANCAACCCTCCACATGATCTCAGGGCTTACTGATCCCAGCGAAGGTGAGATCCTGATGGACGGCATTCCCGTCACCAGGGTCCGTCCGCAGGACCGCAACGTTGCGCTTGTATTCGAGAGCTATGCGCTCTATCCGCACCTGACGGTGTTCGATAACATAGCGTTTCCCCTCAGAGCGCCCGGCCGGGTTGCCAGGCTTTCCGCCGAGGAAATCAAGAAGCGGGTCGTTGAGATTACCTCAATGATGGAGATGGACCATCTCTTGGATCGCTACCCAAAGAATCTCTCCGGTGGGCAGAAACAGCGCGTGGCGCTGGGGAGAGCCCTGGTGAGGCGCCCGAGACTCTACCTGCTTGATGAACCAATCGCCCACCTGGACGCGAAACTCAGGCATCGCATGAGGGGTGATATCAAGGCGCTCCAGAGAAATCTGGGGATCACAACGATACTGGCCACACCGGACTACAAGGAAGCAGTGGCCATGGCGGATAAGATGGCAGTCCTCGTCGGAGGGGTACTGCAGCAGGTAGGTACGCCCTTTGACCTGGTGAACCGACCCGCTAACGAGGTCGTAGCAAAGTGTCTCGGAGAACCGCCCATCAATCTTCTCACCTGTGCTGTAGAGAGGGGGCAGGCCGGGCTCTGTTTGAGGGTTGGTGATTCTAGCCTGCCCGCGGGAATCCACAGCACGAAAATCAACTCGCTCAAGAAAGGGGGTAAAGTGAGACTAGGGATCTGGCCAAGTGACGTCGAGGTAACTCGTGAGGGCGACAGCCTGCTTCAAGGGGAGGTGTATGTATTTGAGCCCCTAGGTACCGAAGCGATCTTAACGATCCGCATCGGGGACAATCTGATCAAGGCGAAGTGTCCGCCAGACCTGATTTACAAAATCGGGGAGGCCGTTGGCTGTAGTTTCGACTGGGAACGAATCCACTTTTTTGATGCTGCCAGCGGGCAACGACTGGGTTGATGCTGTGAAAGTGAACTTGCCGGAGGAAGGAAACAAGAAGCCGAAGGGGGGTCAGTTTCATGCGGAGGAAGATAGCCGAATTGCTCGTTGTGTTCATGCTCCTCTCTCTCGTGGCTGTCGCAGGATGTTCTAAACCCACCGAGCCCACTGAAGGAACAACAGACGACGCGAAGAAGCCAGTGACCATCACGGTCCAGATGTTCTCGGGGCCAGAAGCGGAGGCCATGGTACCCACCGCTGAATACTGGAACGAGCACTACGCCAAGGACACGGGAATTACGGTGAAGGTTATCAGCCAATCCCGTATGGGGTACTTTGAGAAGGTTACCTCTCAGCTGGTAGCGGGCCTCAGTGAGCCCGATATCATTCACCCCTTTTCACTCGAGGCGGGCAAGCTGGCGCCATACCTTGAGCCTCTGAACGATTACATTGCCAACAAAGAGCTGTTTTCGAGCCCGGAGGGTGAACCCTACGACAGCAATGACATGTTTGAGGCAGCCCTGGAGACCGTCACCATCGGGGATAAGCTCTACATGCTTCCCAAAGACATGAGCGAGGTCCTCCTGTACTACCGGAAAGACCTTATCCCGAATCCGCCTGAGACATGGGAAGAATTGGTTGACATCGCCAAGAGGTTCACCAAGAAGCACAATCCCGATTCGCCCACACC
>MAGV01000044.1 GCA_001717015.1 Candidatus Methanosuratincola petrocarbonis (ex Vanwonterghem et al. 2016)
GTCTCTGCTGCACCGAAGGTGCTCCAAGTGCCCATAACGGGGACAATAACCATAGCGCATGCTGACGCTTTTGCGGATGCGCTCGAGATCGCATCCAGGGAGGGTTATGGTGCAGTACTGGTTGTGCTATCGACCCCCGGGGGGAGCGTTGACGCAATGCTGAGGATAATTGAGCGCATAGACAACTCGCCGGTCCCAGTTGTCGCCTATGTTTATCCCGCGGGTACGACTGCATGGTCGGCTGGGACATACATCCTGATGGCTTCGCATGTCGCAGCGATGGCCCCGAACACCGTAATCGGATCTTGCCAACCGATTTCATATTCGCCTCTGGGCAGCACCCCTGTCGAGGATGACAAGATCATAAACGCCTTGGTCGCCGTGATGTCGACACATGCCGAGTCCAGGAACAGGAACCTGACCCTCGCCCGGGATTTTGTCATAAAAAACACTAATGTTAACGACCTCGAGGCATACGAGTACGGCGTAATAGAGTACCGCGCGGACAGCGTAACCGGGCTACTCGAGGCAGTTGATGGTAGGACAGTCTTGTTGGCATCAGGCGCAGTTACCTTGGAGACCCGCGGCGCGGCAGTCGATGTCTATTCGATGAGGCCTAGGGAAGCCATACTAAACGCAATATCGGACCCAACGGTCTCAAGCATCCTATTCCTGGTGGGACTCTTTGCACTGATATACGGCTTCTCTGCCCCAGGTCATGGGGGAGAGATACTTGGCGGAATAGCGATCCTCCTTGCACTCATCGGGATGGGCTTTGACATCAACGTTGTATCCGCAGTTATGATGGTTGTCGGGGCTATACTTCTTATATATGAACTCGCAACCCCGGGATTCGGCATCTTGGGAATCAGCGGTGTGGTAATACTGACATTCGGCGCATTATTCCTTGTGCCCTTCAGCCCAGAGAAATGGGCGGTCTCCGGTGACTGGTATTCCACGTTCACCTACATGATAGTCGCCGTAGGGATCTGCGTCGCTGCGCTCTTCCTCTTTGCAGCTATAAAAGTATTGCAAGTCAGGCGCAGGTCACCGATCGTCGGGACCATGATAGGCGATATTGTCATACCCGCGGAGAACGCACAGCCAGGTGAAGTGATCTTCGTTATGTACAGAGGGGAATACTGGCAGGCGAAATCCGCCGAAGGGATAGTCGCGGGCAAGAAGTACAGGATATCCGGAAAGGAGGGTGCCGTGCTAGTCCTCGAGGAGTCCCATCCTTGACACCCTTCTTTCCCTCCATCACCACGATCTCGCCCACTTTTCTCGATCTATGCCTCCGACAGGGTTAAAAAATCGGATGGGGGTAATAGATTAGGGATGCTTTTTGAAGCCAAATGAAGTTTCAATATACGAGCTCGAGATGATCGAGGGGGAGAACTTATCCCTCTTGTGTGGCCTCCCGGACGTCGGGCTCGTCGGAATCATCTCGGTATCACACATAATCAAGGAACTAGGCATGAAGGAGGTAGGTTACATCGATTCAGAGCTCTTCCCTCCGCTTGTCGTCTTCCACCAAGGGGAGCCGACTTACCCGATCAGGATATTCAGGAAGGACAATCTGTTGGCAGTATTCTCGGAGACTGCCCTCCCGCCAGAGTCACTCTACCCTCTCACTCGAATCATTGTTAATTGGTCCAAGGAGAAGAAGCTTTCAATGGTGGTCTCCTTGGGGGGTATTGGGGTGCCTAACCGGATAGACATCGATGAGCCAAAGGTTTACGGCGCCTCCTCCTCTCAGAAGCTGAGGGACATGATCCTGAAGAACGGAATTAGCCTGATGGAGGAGGGATTCTTGGTAGGGCCCTACGGGCTGATAGCCAAGCATTCCAAGTCAATAGGCGTCCCAAACCTGATACTCCTTGCGGAATCCTTCCCGAACTACCCTGACCCCGGTGCAGCTGCAAGTGCATTAGAGGCGCTGAAGAAATTCGTGCCGATCTCCGTGGACATTAAGTCGCTCAAAGATCGTTCCGACGAAATAAGGATGAATGCGAGGGAGCTAATGCGCAAGACCGCGGAGAATATGCAGAGGATGGGCAAGTCCCAGGAGTATGAGCTGCCGCTCATGTATGTTTAGGAGGTGTATCCAGATGTTCCCGGCAGATTATTTCGACATCCAGGCGCGGCTGCGCGGATACATGGATGGTTGCCTCGAACCCCTGACTGAGATACAGGAAACCGACAACGAGCTGATAGTGAGGGTCGATATGCCGTGCGTCAAGAGCAAAGACGAGATCGCCGTTAACGTGACCGAGGACACGGTTAGCATTGAGGCAAAGATGGAGAAGGCTGTGCAGTACGAGCGGTGGGGAACATTCCAGAGAGGCGTGCGGTTCTTCAAGTACTCGAAGACCTTCACGCTGCCTACAAAAATAGATCCTGAAAGAGCCAAAGCCAGGTTCGTCAAAAACGTCTTGGAGCTACGCCTCCCAAAGAAAGGAAAGGTCTTCAAAATAGAGATCCAGTAAAGCGCCTCAAAAGAGGCTGTCCAGACGTTTCATCGCACTCTTTATTATCTCAATACTGTCGTAGAACTCTTCGATGGATACATTCTCCATCGGCGTATGATCCAGCTTGGAGTTGCCGGGCCCATACACCACGGAGTGTGTGCCTGAAACCCTGACGAAGTCATTGACATCACTAGTGCCGCTCTTCCTGAGGAGTTTCCCTTCCCTGCCGCCCACCTCCCTGATCGCCTCGAGGAATGCGCTGACAAGTGGCGATCCCGGATCCTCCTCGAACGGCTCGTTCTCGTCCTTGAACTCAACTGATATCTCTGCCTTCTCTCTCCCCTTCTTGAACTCGTCGACGATCAGCTGGATCCTTTCCTTGAGCAGCTTGGAGGACATTCCTGGCGGGATCCTGACATCCGCGGTGACCTCACAGATGCCAGGGACGGTGTTGTCTTGTGTCCCCCCGCGGAAGAGCGTTACGCACAGGGACGGTGACTTGAAAAGATCCTCCTCTCCCCCCTCCCATTCCTCGTTAAGCCCCCTCAGCTTGCCCACGAGATCTGTACCTATATAAACCGCATTTTCAAAGAACCTCGGGGCGCTGGCGTGTCCAGGCGAAGTCCGGATGGTGACTGTGAAGACGAGCCTCCCTTTGTATCCGACTGTGACCCCATATGCGCTGCTCGGCTCCCCGAAAATAGCAAAATCAAATTCTTCATCTAGGCTGGAGAGGAAATGCCTCATCCCCCTGCTCTTCCCCTCCTCGTCTACAACTGCAAGCGCAACCACCGTCCCCTTGCCGCCCTCCTCGGCATAGCGCTTTCCTGCGCAGATCAGGGCTGCCAATGGTGACTTTGCATCGACAGCCCCCCTGCCGAATACCACCTTGCCCCTCCTCTTGACCTCCAAGAAACCCTCTACAGTGTCCATATGCCCGCAAAGAAGGAACTTCGGTCTCCCGGACCCAATCCTGCCTTCAACATTGCCTATGCTGTCAGTCCTCACCCTGTAACCTAGCCTGCCCATCTCCTCGGCTAGGAACCTTCCGATCTCCCCTTCCTGACCGCTCGGGCTGTAGATCTCGAGCATTCGAAGGAGGAGCCTCTCCGGGTATCCTTCCTCCATCTCAGGCACCTTTTCTCTTCTTCTCTTCCTCCATCACCGCATTGCCCACCGTCTCGACCACGGTCTTAGCCTCTTCCCTGCTCAAGACAAGCGGAGGTAGGAGCCTCAGGACGGTCTTTCCTGCCTCGAGGGCTATTACCCCTCCCTCAAGGCAGCGGAGTATCATTCCCATGGTCTCGAACCGCATATCCACCCCAATCATGAGCCCTAGCCCGCGAACCTCCCGGATCATGGTGCTCCCGATGCTGGCGAGCCCCCTCTTCAGCTCTTCACCCACTTCCCTTGCGTTCTCGACGAGCCCCTCTTCGAAGAGCGCGTCAACGGCTGCCGCGCAGGCTGCGCAGGCAAGTGGATTGCCTCCGAATGTGTTTGAATGCTCGCCCCTCTTGAGCGATGCCATTATGTCTTCCCTTGCGAATGTCGCGGCTATGGGCACTCCGCCCCCCAGGGCCTTGCTGGAGCAGAGTATGTCCGGCTTGACCCCAAAGTGCTGGTGGGCCCAGATCTTACCTGTCCTCCCGAATCCGCTCTGTACCTCGTCGAGCACGAGGAGAATGCCCTTCTCATCGCATATCTCCCTCAGCTCCCTGAGGTACTCTTGGGGGGGCACGTTGATGCCGCCCTCGCCTTGGACTGGCTCAACGAAGACGGCTGCGGTATCCTGATCGATGAGATCCCTCACCTTTTCTGCCTTCCCGTACGGCGCAAACTTTACGCCGTCCAATAGCGGCATGAACGGTTCCCTGTACTTTGATGCCCAAGTGAGCGATAGCGCGCCCATCGTCTTCCCGTGGTATGCATTGACTGCAGCAATGAAGCCCTTTTTCTTTGTGAATTTCCTCGATAGCTTAATGGCCGCTTCGACCGCCTCTGCGCCCGTGCTAGAGAGGAAGACTCTTTCTGTCCCCTCTGGCCTGATCTTGTGGAGCCTCGAGAGGCACTCCTCCCTGGCGTCGTTATAGAATGATCCGTGGCACGTCAGGAGCCGAGATGCCTGCCTGTTGATCGCCTCGACGACCTTGGGGTGGCAGTGCCCGAGCAGGGCAACCCCGTATCCGCAGCTGCAGTCTATGTACTCCTTCCCATTGCTGTCCCAGACTCTTGAGCCCTTTCCCCTTACAAGCTTGATAGGCCTCTTCCAGAAGGTATCTGCAAGGAATGTGTCCTCGAAGGTCATAGCGAGATCACTGTGCCTTTATTCCCTTCCAAGGCCGAGGATATTGGTCTCTCGGCAAACCCTGAGGTTATTATTGCCCTCTTGACCCCGCCTTTCACCGCTTCCACCGCCGCATGGATCTTGGTGCTCATCCCGGGGCCTATCTTCTCGAGCAGCCCATCCACCTCGAGGGCTGCTATCTTCCTGATCACTTTGTCGCCGTCCATTACCCCTTCAACGTCGGTGAGGTATACCACCGCATCGGCTTGTATGGCCTTCGCCACACTTGCTGTGGTCCTATCTCCGTCAACATTCAGCGGCTCGAACTCTAGGCCCATGGCGAGAGGTGATATCACTGGGACATAGCCGCCGGAGAGGAGCGTTTCTATCAGCGCGCTGTTGACCGACGAGATCTTTCCGGTATAGCCTCCCTCAATAGCTCTCTTCCTGCCCTGCTCGTCGACTATGACGAGCCTCTTCTTCCTCTCAGCTCTCAGGAGCCCGCCGTCGAACCCGGATAGCCCGACAGCGTTAATCCCGAACTGCTGGAAGACGCCAACTATCTTCGTGTTTATCATGCCTGCCATGACCATTGCGTAGATCTCCGCCGTCTCCCTGTCGGTGTACCTGCTCTTGAAACCTTCTGGCGAGACAACAAAGACCTGTTCCTTGCCAAGCCTCTTTGCGAAGTCAGTTACTATGTCCCCCCCTCCGTGGACTATAACGAGCCCGCCATGCTTGGCAAGCGCGCAGAGATCTTCGAGTAGGGGCTTGTTCAGCTCCTCGCCCTTTATCAGGTCCCCTCCGATCTTTACCGTGACCTTGCTGCTGGGGCTCATATCGGCCTCACCCCTGCGTGCTCGATGCCCGTCCGCTCGTCTACGCCTATCATGATGTTGAAGTTCTGGATCGCCTGCCCTGCCGCACCCTTGATCAGGTTGTCAATAGCCCCGAAGGTTATCATCCTGTTGGTGTGGGGGTCGATCTCGAAGCCAACATCGCAGAAGTTCGATCCCACCACATTCTTGGGGTCTGGCAGCATGTGCAGACCGCGCAGGTCCTTGACAATCCTCACAAAGGGCTCGCTCTGGTACATCTCCCTGTATATCTTCCAGAGCTCCTGGTTCGTGACCTGCCTGTTTAGGAAAGAGTGCCCTGTCGCCATGATTCCCCTGACCATATCCACTGCATGTGGCGTGAGCGCCACCTTCACCTCGCCGCCCGCCAAGGGAGCCAGCTCCTGCTCGATCTCTGCGGTATGCCTGTGCATCGATGGCTTGTAGGGCCTCACCAATCCCGAGTGCTCAGGGTGGTGGCTTGCGATGCTCACAGAGGTGCCCGCACCTGAGGAGCCTATCTTGGCGTCCACGACCACCCTGTTCTTCTCCACCGCTCCGGTCTTTATCGCCGGCGCGACGCTAAGTATGCTGGCAGTCGCTATGCACCCTGGGTTCGCTACCAGCTTAGCCCCCTTGATCTCCTCGCGGTGGAATTCCGGAAGGCCGTAGACTGCAAGATCGAGGAGCTCAGGGAACGGGTGCTCCCAACCGTACCACTTCGGATAGTCTTCCTTCTTGAGCCTGAAGTCCGCGCTGAGGTCAATTACCCTTACCCCTGCCTCGAGCAGCCTCTTCGCCGCTGGGGCCGACGAGCCATGTGGCAAAGCCAGGAACACGAACTCGCACTCAGCTGCGACCTTTTCCAGATCCGGCTCCACGAATTTCAGGTCCGTCTTCTTCCTAAGTTGAGGGTGCACCCTGAAGACGGGCTCCCCTGCATTCTCTCTCGACGTCGCTATCTTAATCTCGACTTCCGGATGATCAACGAGCAGCCTGAGCAGCTCCCCTCCGGTGTAGCCTGAAGCCCCTACTATTCCTACCTTTCTCATCTCTTAGCCTCCCTAAGCGCGTAATCCACAATCATCCCTGGTATGTCGATACCTGTAGCCGGGACAGTGTTCTTAAACTCAACGGTGCTGTTTATCTCATGCACGACTAGCCTTCCGTCGTCTTCCATCATGTCGACGCCGAATACGCCTCCTCCAACCGCGGCTGCTGCCTTGAGGGCAAGCTCCCTTATTTCCGGAGTGATCGGGCAATTCTCTACTTTCCCGCCCCTGGCAGTATTCGTCCTCCAGTCATCCGTGTTGTTCACCCTGTATATCGCAACTGGTACATCATCGCCTATCACGAAGACCCTGAGATCCCTAGGGGGCCTTTTCACCATCTCTTGGGCATAGTAGATCTGGTACAGGGGGAACATCATCTCCCGGTGCTCCAGCGCCACGGTCGCAGCCGTGGCGCTGGAGCACCGGGAGA
>MAGV01000045.1 GCA_001717015.1 Candidatus Methanosuratincola petrocarbonis (ex Vanwonterghem et al. 2016)
CATGGGACAAGCTAATCTCACTGCCCATGAGCATTCCGGCCACCCGGAAGTCTACGATAATCCTCGCTCCCGTGGTGGCATAGCAGCGCCGGTTGTACAAACCTTGCCATATCGCGTCCCGGTCATTTGCTCTGCACCACACAGCAGTCAAACCGGCAGTGTAGTCCGTAGGCGGATACCCGCATTTCACATGATCACCCGGCCAGCTATAATGCATGTCACCGCCGCCAACGAACCCGAGTCTAAGTCCCTCTTGTAAAGCATTTTGCACGAAGCCTTTTGAGCACGCATCTTCGTGCAACTGCCGGGCTTGCTCTCGACACGTCGTCCAGGTGCTCACATAATCGGGGTGGTTCCAGTTGTAGTTCCTAATAGGATGTGGGGGATGGGCAGAGAAATGTAGTCTATCGGGCGTCCAGAAACCTTGCCGTTAGCTATATCCTGTCTACGCTGCAAGCACAAGATCTCGAAGTACGGAATTCCACGTCCGAACATCGCTGCATCCCAACTGTTGAAGAGCTCCCATCTCTTCGTGGCGCTCATCCCTACGACTTCCCTGGGCATGACCCCGGAATCCATAAGCTTTCTGACAAATCTCAAGGCCTCCGCCACCTTCTCTTGCGTCCAAAGGAGTTCGCCCTCGGGCGACACTATCTGCGGAGCATTGTTGTTCAGCATAAGAAACTCCCAGAGTTCCGCGTTGTACCCTGGCATGACGAAACCGTATTGGGTTCGCCCGTCAGGCAACTTCTTCGTTAGCTTCTTGGCCGCTTCGAAGAACTCGTCCCAAGTCCAGCCCGTTCGTTGGACGCTTCTCCAGTCGATCTTGGCAGCCTCCAAGAGCTCGCGGTTTCCACCGAATGTCCAAATCCCAGCGTGTAGAGGAATTCCACACAGCTTCCCGTCGATGACAAAACCTTTGAGCGTTACCTGACAGTAGTCGGCCTTCTCATCCGGCGTGAGGTACTCATCCATAGGCACCAGGAGCCCGGTCTTGAGATACTTGGGTTCTGGGTTGCACCAGTACACATCCGGAGGATCGCCTGCGTTCAAGGCGATTTCGAACTTCTGGGGGCCATCATTCCATGCTAGGAATTCGTACTCCACGTTATTGGCTACTATGGTCATGCTCGTACGATATAGAAGACTCCTTAGCCCCGGCCGCCCCCGTTTGGAAACGGTCCTCTGCCCTCTCTTTTGCCCCGAGCTCTGCTCGACGAGGTTATATCCAGCCAGCTTCTGAATCTGCTTCCAGTGACTATACCTACGGAAATCTCCTAGCGAGAGCATTGTTCATATGTATATGTAGCTGACCACCATCGTGCGGACGAGGAAACCATTGGCTAGGCTCATACTCAATTAGGTCAGCCACTGACCCGACAACTGCACTCGGTCGGTGAACGCAGGCCTTGAGGTTGGTCAGGTTTGTTACGCCGCTAAGCACTAACACCGACTTAATTCCCAAGGAGACAGCCATCTGGATGTCCGTGTGGACGCCAAACGCTCAGAAACTTGCCACGAGGGCCTTTCGTGCTTGTGAGAAGGTTCTATACAGCAGAGGAGGCAAGGCGAAGAGGGTGCGGTTTGAGGGCAGAAATCAGCTCGGTAATGTGGAATCTAAAGGCAACGCCACCGTCATCAGGTCGCGGGAAGACCATGTGGAGTGGAAAGGCCTTCGGCTATCTGCGGTCATAGACCGCCGAGACCCTGTGATCATTCACGGTCTTTCGTCCCGGGTTAAGTACGTGCGTCTGGTACTACGGAAGATCGGAGGAAGGCACCGCTTCTTTGTCCAGCTCATTTGCGAAGGGCTCCCGTACCGGAAGGAGAAGAATCGTCCGGAAGAGGGTGTAGTTGGTCTGTACATCGGCCCTTCCACTGTCGCTGTGGCGGGGGACGAGAAGGCTTTTCTTACCCATTTCTGCTCTGAGCTTGAGCCCAAGGAGCGCAAGATCCGCATCCTCGGGCGGAAGCTAGATCGTCAGAGGAGAGCAGGCAATCCCCATGATTACAATTCGGACGGCACGGCAAAGCCCGGTGCCAAGCGGTGGGAAAAGTCACGGCGCTATCTGCATACCCGAGATGAACCTGCTAAGACCCACCGAAGACTTGCCGGCCATCGCAGGACTCTGCACGGAAAGCTCGTAAACGTGATCCTCGGCACGGGCGACACCTTCTTACCGGAGAGGCTATCCTAACAAGGCCCGGGGTGTTGTAGCCTACCTGTCATGGGATGGCGAGAACCCGGGAGAGGCGAAGGCGGTTCTTCCTAGAACTCCCGGGCCCTTTTAGCCCTGGGGAGGTTCAGGTATGAACTCTCGCAGAATGTCCCGCACCAGGTAAGTGAGAGTCTTCCCGTCGAGACCCGCGGTTCCTACAAAAGCCTTGCAGCCCCCGGAAAAAGGCTGGCTCTTATAGCCATACACCAGGGGCGGCGCGTCGCTCGGCGACCCCGAGTTGCTGGCGGTGGACGGGGGAACCTGAAGAGCAGGAAAACAGTTGAGACCGGTCGAATTGCTTTCTCTGTTGGAGCTTCCGACCCGAGATCACAGGGTGCACAAAGAACTTACGGTCACGGCTGTCATAGGCTAGGCCGCCAATCCGCCGGTCTTGACCCCACCGCAGGAGAACCGAAAGGACTTAAGAGGGACGGCTACCCAGGCGGCCGGGGGTCATGGCAGGAAGCTTTGACGCGGTCGCAAAGGGACAGGAAGGTGAAAGAATGTAACATCGGGTGCATTGAGCGCGTCGAGCACGTTGATCTGGGTTGAGGAGGAGCTCTCATACGTGGAGGGGCTGCGATGCGCATAGCGGCGGTAAGGGTCAGTAAGGAATTCCCTTTAGCGTTCAAGAATTACCCAGCTGATGCAGGCCATGATTTATATGCCACCAGGACGATGATCCTTTGGCCTTTCGTGCCCGCAAAGATACCTCTGAACATCAGGGTAAGCATTCCCCCGGGAGTATTCGGGAGGGTGTGCGGCAGGTCAAGCGTGAGCGCCCGCGGCATATGCGTCATGCCGGGGACAGTTGACTCAGGCTACATCGGCCAGCTCTTCGCCGTTGCGGTGAACGTCACGCTCGTACCACGCAGAATCCGAGCCGGCGACCGCGTCGCCCAGCTAATCTTCATCCCGTTCTGTCCGGCCGAGATAGAGGAAGCGGATGTCCTCCCACCTACCGCACGCGGGGACAGAGGTTTGGGGTCGACGGGTAGCCGCTAGGGTCGCAGATCTTAACCCGATGACGTCGCTCGAGCTGTTATTGCCATTGCCAGCCTTAATCTTCTCCCCCCGGCCCCCTGCAGCCTCACGACGACTCTACGCGCAGGACGGCGCTCCTGCGTGGCAAGGCAAGATCACCCCATTAACTCGCGCCTCCTCTTGAATACCGGTTTCAAAGCCGGGTAGAGACTCTCGTAGATAGAGAACACAGCATTGTATCTCTCCTCCGACTCAACCACAGGTTCATGTACCCGCTCGATTCTGATGAAGCCATCGACTTCAGAATAGTCTTGGGCTATCCCAAGGCCGACTAGTACAGTCATGGCCGCCCCGAGGCACGGTCCACTGGCACCTCCCTCCGGGACCACGACACTGCAAGCGCAGGTGTCCGCAAGAATCTGTGTCCATACTCTGCTTCTACTACCACCCCCGATGACTGTGAGCTTCTCAACCTTAGTCTGACTTGGTACTGCGTTCATCGCTTGCCGAATTCCGAAGCATACACCCTCTAACGTTGCCCGAATCATCTCATGCCGAGTGGTCTTGTCGGACAACCCGAAGAACACACCACATGCGTTCGGGTCCTTAAACGGGCTGCGCTCTCCGACCAGATATGGCAAGAAGACCAAGCCGTTGCAGCCTGGAAGAGTCCTTGCCATTGTCTCCTCCATGAGCAAGTACACGTCCGTTCCTGTCTCGTTCGCCACTCGCTTTTCCGATTCGCCCAGCGCATCTATGACCCAACGATAGGCTCGGCCAGCATTCAGTAGGGGAGCGACAAGAATGTAAAACTCCGGGTTGAGATCACACAGCGTGAAAAGCCCCTCAGACTCACCCGGCGGCAGTACCTTGCTGACCGTAGCAACCCAGCCTGTGGTACCGAGATAGCAGTGAGCTCTGTCGGGGGCTATGACCCCAGCACCCACGTTTGCGGTCCCAGCATCTCCGGCACCGCAGAAGACAGGGCACCCTGCACTTAGCCCTGTCTCCTCCGCAGCCTCTTTGCTCACACATCCAACTCTCTGCGATGCAGAAAGAATGGGGGGCAGCAGGCTTGGTGATAAGCCCAGAGCTGCAATGAAGCTGTCATCCCAATTGCGAGTGTGAATGTTCATGAGCCCCGTCGTGGAACCGTTTGTGGGGTCAGTAGCGTGATACCCTGTCAACCGGTACGCCACGTAATCTTTCGCGCCGCTTACCACCACTCGGGTAGACTTGTACACTTCTGGCTCATGTTCTTTCAGCCAAAGCAGCTTTGCTGCCGTGGTGGCTTGATCGAACCAGTTGCCGCTGAAGTCCCTGATAGAATCCTGACCCATTTGACGAACTACCGCGGCAGCTTCTCGTATAGCGCGGGAATCCGAATACAGTATTGCGGGACGCAACGGACGCCCCGAGCCATCTAGAGGAAGGCAGTTCTCCATCTGGCCACTCAGCCCGATTCCCGTGATTGCCGCCGGTTCGACACCCTTGTCCCAGAGAACACGGCATCCACAAACGACGGCTCTCCACCAATCGTCCGCAGACTGTTCTGACCACCCCGGCACGGGTTCATAGGTTCGATATGGTTGGTCTGTTGAGCAGACTTGATTCCCGGACAAATCATAGACTACCATCTTCGTACTGCCGGTGCCGACATCGATCGCGAGTACCAGGTCGGTCGCGTGTAAGCAATCCTTCACAGGTCATCCCTCCGTTGATTCAGGGCTACCTAGTCTTGTTGCAGCCCTGAGGCTGGCCACGAAGTGACCTATTCCTGTCCAATCTCGTCTAGAAACGTATTCGACTATTGCAGAGCCTACTATGGCTCCTTCGAATCCAAGTCGGATGACTGTCGCAACATCTTCTGGACCTCTTAGGCCGAACCCCAGAGCTTGCGGTAGATTCGGTCGAACCTGCCGGATTCGCCTGGAAAGAGCACCAATGGCTTTGAGGCAGATCCCAGTATGGCTGCCCGTTGAACCACCGTGGCTCCGTATGTAAGCAAAACCAGCAGCTCTTGATGCCGTATTCTCTATCTGTCTTCCATCCATGGAGGGATCAAAAAGCCTGATGGATGTGAGGCCGTCGAGTTCCTGTAGCTCTTCCTCATGGGCGTCCGGTATCAAGACCGCGTCAATCCCTATAGACTTGCACTTGCGAACCAGATTGTGGGAGTCCGTCAGTAGGTCTTCGCGGTAACCCATCAGCACTATCGGCCGTGGCACGCTGGATCTTATTGTTTCAAGAAGGTTCCAGGCCACGTCGTGGAGTCCCCTGAACGGCGGGGTCCGCACTGCTTGGCTGGTGAGCCCGGTTGTTCTCATCAAGGCTGCGCATGCTCGGTAATGTGATTCCCTGATAACCGGCCCGTCAAGATACGGGTTAACGGAAGGCCAACCGAGCTCGATAATGTCTACCCCTCCTCCAGCGTTGGCTAGAACCCTTGCCACACGCACTGTATCATCCCAGGACGGATCCCCCAAGGTCAGATAGGCTACGAGGACCCCCCGCCCGTCGGATTTCGTCTGGTAGAAGCAGTTCTCAAGCGATGAGGATGCGGGCACTCCCATCATCAGCTATGCTCCTCCAAGCTTTGCATTATCACCGCCAGCACAACAATGGAGCCGGTTACGATGTCCTGCAAGAAGTAGGGTACATTGAGGATGGTGAGCCCATTCGCCAGGACTCCTATCATCAGGCTGCCTATGAAGGTCCCCCATACGTTGGGGGCACCCTTCTTGAACGCAGTCATGCCAAGGAACACCGCAGCATAGGACTGCAGAAACAGACCTCCACCAGCCGTAGGGTGTGCTGATCCCAATCGTGACGCCAGGACTATCCCTGTTGCAGCTGCAAGCAGAGCCGTCAGGCCGAAGGCCACAGTCTTGTCTCGATTCACATTGATGCCGGTAAGTCTTGCAGCTACTGGATTTCCACCGATGGCGTAGAGCCTTCGTCCGAATTCGGTGTGCGAAAGGGTAAACGAGAAGATAACCACGATTGCGAGCATCAGCATACTTGGCACAGGGATTGGACCGAGCGTACCCTGCCCGAACCACAAGAAGCTGTCTGGAATGCCCCCGAATACAGTAGCCCCACCGGTGTACCAGAAAGTGATCCCGCCAAGGACAGTGCCTGTCGCGAGCGTGGTGATAAAAGAGAAGATCCGGAAACGGGTAACCAGGTAGCCGTTGACAAGACCGAACACGAAGGCTGCCGCGAGGGTGATAGCGATTGCAAGAGTCATGTTAATGCCGCCCACCACGAGTCCGGTGGCCAGTACACCCCCGAAACTCGCCATCGCGCCAATGGACAGATCAAATTCCGCTACTGCTGTCACAATAGTCGCACCGGTGGATATAATGGCCAAGAGGGATATCTGACGAGTGATGTTGAGCATGTTGGCAACCGTCGGGAAGACCCTTGGACTGAGAATGGAAAAGCCCAGAATAATGCCTGCGAAGGCTACGAGCGTGCCATACTGCTTGATTGCCTGAATCCTACTATGCAACCGAATCACCTTCTCCATAACAGATGGCGAGTACCCTCTCTGGAGTAAGACCCCTATTGTCAAGGACCGCGGAGAGGCGCCCACGCACCATAACCCCTAGACGATGACTGATCGTCAGGAGTTCGCCAAGATCCGACGATGAAACTACTATCCCGGCACCTCTGGAAGACAAGCCATAGATCAGACGATATATCTCCCGCCTTGCGTTAACATCCACTCCAAGTGTAGGCTCATCGCACAAGAACACCTTCGCGCCTCTGGCTATCCATTTTCCGAGGACAACCTTTTGCTGGTTACCCCCGCTTAGCGTGGATACAACCTGCTGAGGCCCGGTTGTCTTTATGCTCAACCGATCTATCATCTCTCTAGCCATGTACTCTTCGCGGCTGGAGCTGGTAACTGGCAATAGGGAAAACAGCCGAAAACGCTCGAGCATCGGCAGTGTCATGTTCTGCCTGACAGACATTCGCATGACCAGACCCTGGACCAGACGATCCTCCGGTACTAGGACAACCCCCGATCTTACCGCCTGTTTTGGATCTCTGATTCGGGTTTGCACTCCGTCGATCTCCAGCGTGCCTTTGGCCAGCCGGCGTACGCCGTAGATGGCTTCCAATAAGGCGGTCCGGCCCGACCCGACAAGCCCGAAGAGGCCCAGAATCTCTCCGCGGCGTAGATCAAGGCTAATATCTCGGATCTGCCCATCCATTGTGGACAACCCACAAATCGAAAGGACCTTCTGCGAGGCGCCGAGAGGAGGCGGTCCTGGAAACTCCCTAGCGGCTCCTTCACCCGCCATTAACCCGATAAGCTCAGCTTTGTGGGTTCTTGATGCCTCGAGAGTCCTCACGGTTCTCCCGTTTCTCAAAACGGTGATTCGGTCTGCAATGTCAAAGATCTCCTCCAGCCGGTGCGAAACATAGATGAATGCGACTCCTGCCTTCCTCAGCCTTTGGATTGTTGTGAACAACACACGGGTCTCAGCGTCAGAAAAGGACGCAGTGGGCTCGTCGAGAATAATCAGGTTGGCGTTGGTCAGAAGAGCCCGCATCACCTCAACCATAGTCTGTTGGGCTGCAGTCATCTCTGAGATCGGCTTAGATAAGTCCATGTCAGCATGCAGTTCGGCCCGAATCCTCTCCGCCTCTTCCCTCATTCTGTTCCAATCCACGGCGCCAAAGATTCCTCTTGGATAAGAGCGACCGATGTAAAGGTTCTCAACCCCGGAGAAGAACGGTATGAGATTGCGATGCTGGTGAATGAACGCAATACCGAGATCTTGTGCGTCTCGCGGGTTGGCCAGCGAAACAGGTGCCTGCTTCCACAGGATGGTCCCTGAGTCCTTGTAATAGGCGCCAGTCACTATCTTAATGAGGGTGGACTTGCCTGCGCCGTTCTCACCCACCAGGGCATGGACCTCACCTGGTCGTACACCAAGGCTCACCTTGTCAAGAGCTACGACCCCAGGAAAACACTTAGTTATGTCTCTCAGCTCGAGAAGATAATCCAACAGTCAACCCTCCTCAACGGTCGGGAAACGGAAGCGGTGTGAGATGACGCATCTCTGCACCACTTCCGCCTGGCGACCATTCCTGTCATGACGAGCCCGTTGCGGTGATTGTCTTGGGTCAGTCGAGTTCAGTCGCGGGTTATGAGCTGAGACTGCGCGTATATCTCGATGGCACTCGGTCCCTGGCCACCAAAGATTCTCTCCAGTTGCTGGACGAGGATCTTTGCCATTCCCTCAAAGTCCTGAGAGACAGTGGCTACGAAAGGAGAGCCCTTTTTGATGAGGTCAATTGCCTGGCTTGTGCCATCTATTCCAGCGACCACGATGTCCTTCTGCCGTCCAGCGGCAATGATGGCCTGAGTGGCTCCGATAGCAGGTTCATCCCAGCCAGCCCAGACTGCCTTGATGGACCCGGGTTGCGGATTCGCAATAAGGATGCTCTCCATCGCTTTCCTTGCATCTTCAATTGGACCGGGCACCTGCACATGGTGTTCGGTAATGACTTTGACATCTGGATTCTCGGCAAGGACCGCTTCCAGAACTCGTGTGCGCTTGCGAACGCCATGGTGCGGGCGATGAGTGAAGACGACGATCCCCCCCTTATTGCCTATGGCGTTCAGTAAGTAGCTGGTCATCATGGCGGACATTACGTAGTTGTTTGATGTTACGTTGCACGCGACCCCCGGGATCCATCCAGCGTCGCCGCCGAGGACGGGAATACCGGCCTGGTTAGCCTTTCTAATCTGATCCTTCAGTTGATTGGGATCAGCCATGCCGAGAACAATGGCGTCGACCCTTCGGGCGATCATGTCTTCCATGCGGCTGGCCAAGGCACCGAAGTCGCCTTTTGTATCGATAGTGATGACATCCCATCCCTTGCCCTTACCTTCCTTTTCAAACGCCTTTACCATTTGATTCGTGGTTACAGAAGCTAGATACGGGGTCAACATAGCTACGGTCTTCTTGGGAGCGCCAAACGCAGAGATGCTACCGAATGCTGTCACCAAAACCACTAAGACTACGACTAAGCTAATCAATCTGCGCATTTGCCCTTCCTCCTGAAGTTCATATTGCACTCTTCCCGATAGCTCGAGTCCGAAGCGTAACCCAATCCATTGAAGTACAGCACTTAGCACTACCCATTGGAAGGTTGCATCAGTTGGTGTTCATTCTGAATCCCTCCTTCCCTCATCGATTTGGATCGGCTACTCGCTGGCTCGACAGTAATTGCGCAGCGACCAGTCCCGACTACTCCCCACAGATGAGCTTTGCAGTCTGCACATCGGTCACGAGCATCTGAACTAGCCCCCCTTGCAGGGCACCCCTAATGGCTTCGACCTTGGAAGCTCCTCCCGCCACAGCGATAATGCGCGTATCCTTGCCGAGTTCCAAGAGAGAGACACCAATGAGCCGCGCGTCAAGCGGAGTGGTGACTATCCTTCCCGAAGCATCGAAGAAATCCACGCCGATGTTTCCGACCACACCTAGGTCTGAGAGAGACATCAGTTCACTCGCGGAGAAGAAACCCGGCTGTACCATTGTGGAATCTGGGCTCAGGGCGCCTATACCAACAATGGCTACCTGTGCTTTCTTACCAAGATCAAGGGTCCTCTGAATGCTCGGCTCCCTCATAAACAAGTCCCGCACCTCGGAAGAAGCGACAACAGCAGGAGCATTAAGAAGGTAGTAGCGACCCGAGAAGGCATTGCCCACTTTTCTCGCAATGTCGTTACTGTGCCACCCCCCGCCCACCTGCCCCATTCCGCCTATGATCGGGACGACTGAAACTTCACGCATCTTAGATGGATTTAAGTGGTCCGCCAACGCCAGAACCGTGGTACCACCCGACACAGCCAGGACCTGTCCGTTCGGCAGCACCCTGTCCAGAAGATCCGCACCCACGGCACCGATTGACTCCTTAACAGCGGCAGGATCCGTTGTCGCCGCGGGAACCACAACAACATCATCAAGCTTAAAACGTGACATCATTGTCCCACTCAATCTTGATTCATCCTCGTAAGGGCTCACTATCGAAATCCGTACAACGTTCCTTCGCCTAGCCTCGTTCAGCAGCCGACTAACGCCGGGACGCGACAATCCCAGCCTCTCTGCTATGTCCTGCTGAGTCAGTTGTTCATCATAGTACATTCTGGCAACCTTGATAAGCAGATCAACTCGTGAGAAGTCACCGGCCCTCAACACCGTGGCAGACCTCCTTGACCGACCCACCAAGTCTCAGGTGACGGTTGCACTTCTGGGCTACTCTTGACCTGGGTGATTGCAACTTAGAGCAGCAAATTACGGCGCAGGTGAACATACGTGCAAGGACCGTCATTTGATCACATGGTAGCACAAGATGCCGGGTGGGTCAAGACTCCGAACGCGTTGCCTCAGCACTTCCGCATAAGGGTCGAAGCTAAGCTGGCAGGATTTGCGCTCGTCCACACCGTGACATGCTCAGGCGGTGGAGCCCAGAGCCGGGTTTGAAGGCAGATACCGGTCGACGTCTTGCGAGGTGGCCTGCGGCTCCGGTGGGCA
>MAGV01000046.1 GCA_001717015.1 Candidatus Methanosuratincola petrocarbonis (ex Vanwonterghem et al. 2016)
CCCGAGAAGCCCTTCCCTTGCAATCCATGAAGTTTCTTGATAAATAGCCAATGCTTTGCCTTTTTCCATTTTCAACGAACGAAGCATTATTCAATTGTCAATGATCGTGCTGAGCATTCCTTTACTTCAGCATCCTACCGCACCTTGGGCATACTGGGTGGTCTGACAGTAGCCCTTTCCTCTTGGGTGCGCACTTTTTGCAGTAAAGCCTGCCGCACCCTTCGCACCTCCATGCCCTCTCCTCGAAAAGCCCTCCGATGTTCTTGTGGCCCTCGCAGCAGACCCCTTTCACCATGTTGATCGAAAACATCTCCAGCCTTGAAAATAAAAACCTTTCACAACCGCAGCGTCTGTTTTTAAAAAGCGTCCCTGCTATTAGGGGGATTAAGAATGGGGATCACCATCCACTACCGGGGCGTTGTTTGCTGCGCTGAGGAGTATATCTCAAAAATACTCGTCCAGGTCGAGGACATGCTCAGGGAGAACAAGGTGACGGACATCAAGCGCTTGGACGGCTTCGATTCGGATGAGGACTTTAAAAAAGCAAAGTCCCTGGTCAACCTCAAGCCCGTGCCGTCATGGGTTCAGAAGGGCTCGTTCGTCTACACGTTCAAGCCCAACTCAAAGGAGCCGCGCACGCCCACAAAGAAGAAGGGCATCCTGGCTAATGTGCACCCTGGCTGCGAGTCATTTGAGGTCACCTTCTACGAGCTGGGCGGCGAGGGCGTCTGGCAGCTTCCCTACACCTTCGTGAAGACCCAGTTCGCGCCGCTTTCTGCGCACCTGCTGATATGCGACGTCCTGAAGCTTGTCGAGGCCATGGTTACCTACAAGGGCGGAGACTTTTTGGTCAACGACGAGGGGGACTATTACTACACCAACGATCTTGAAAAATTGAGGGATAGTTTCGGGAAGGTGGACTTGCTGATAGGCCGCATAATCAGTGCCCTGGCTATGGTATGATGGCGGAACAACCAACTCATTTTTTGTGTTCAGTCAGTATCTTCTTCAGGCTCGCCTTGTCCCTTATCCTGTCCCACCCGAAGAGCTCTCCCCCGATCCGGATTACCGGCACCGAGTCGACGTTGAGCATCAGCAGCTCAGCCATGACCTCGCTGTCCTCGATGCTCCTCTCTGAGACGACTTTGTCGTAGTCCTCCCCGAGTTCGCCTAGGAGTTCCTTCAGGTGTTTCTTCAGCACCTTGCAGTTCGCGCAGGTCTTGCTGGTGAAGAGTTCGAGTCTCATATTGGTAGGATCCGCAGCCTTCTATAAAATAGCTGCCGCCCGGATGGTTTCGCCGTGCAAAAATAGCACATTTGCTGTTAAAGCTTATTAGCAGAACAATCCGAGTTAAAATGAGGAGCTTCCTTTGATCAAAAGAACTCCCCCCAGCCCTGTCGAGGTTCTCGCCAGCATCAGCTCCCTATTAGTGCGCTTGGAGAAGATTGACGCGAAGGCGCTAGAAGAATTGGGCAGCGCCCTGTCCGATCTCTTGGGAGCCGGGGAATCGGAGATCTTGGACCTGCTGCGGCTCTTCAATCCCGCATCCCGCGATACAGCGTGTTGACCTTCTCCTCAAGCCCGTTGTCCTCGAACCACTTCGGGCTCTTGTGGTATGGGTGAAGCACCTTGAACCCCATTCGCTTGTAAACTGCGATCAGCTCATCAAAGGACGGTGCCGCGGCGCCCAGATGGTCTAGCCTGACCGGGATCCCCCTGAACTCCTCGCCAGGGTATGTGTCGAATACCCATAGGTCAGCCGAGAAACCCGAATCCCGTTCGAATACCTTCAGGAAGAACCTCTCCCCTCCTTTTTCCAGGGGGATCAGCTTGCCTTCCTTTCTGACGTGTTCGAGCGCGCGCATTTTGACCAGTAATATGTCCCTCTGTCCCGCACTAAAGCTTTGGTGCCCGTCCCCATTCTTCCTAGCCGTCAGCCCAAATTCCCGCTCCCTGGCGATTATGAAAAGTTTATAAGTTTAGCCCATTGTTTTCTTTTCTGAAAACGGTACTTTTATGCCGGAATAGCGGGGTGGGGTAGCCAGGTTATCCCGCGGGGCTCATAAGCCCCGTCGGTTGAGAAACCCCGAGATCGGTGGTTCAAATCCACCCCCCGCTACCAATTAAGAAATTCCTATAAGCTTGGGCGCTTCATTTACTCCCGTGCGGAGAATGATCGTCCTCCTCTCGAGCAAGGGCAAGTATGACGTCCCTGCCCCCCTGGAAAGAGAAATCATCCAGGCTGGGGAGTATCTGTTCCAGCTCTTGGAAGAGGGCAAGGATGAGGAATTCAAGGAAAAGCTGGCCGAACTGCACTCCTCTGTCATAGCGAAGGGAATCCCTGTGGAGGCTCTCAGGCATACTGACCTGGTCGTGCCTCCCGTAGGCTCCGACCCCGGATTCCTAAGGCGAGCCCTTGGGATCGATAAAGCCAAAAAAGGAATCTGCTGAGCCGCCGCACCAGCTCTTTTCCATCCCGTACCTCTGCAGTGGCTTCGTGAGGTGCCGGACCGACCTCGGGGGCGGCAGATAAACGCCTTCTTTTGCCTTCCTGTCCAGGCTCTCAAAGACGGGCTCCTTCGCCTCCAGGCCGCATTTTTCGCATTTGTAGCCCTTGTTCCTCCCCTTGGCTTTCATCCTGACCTTGCATTTTTCGCAAAGCGGGTTCCTGGCTGCGGTCTTTACCAGCTCCAGTACNNCCTCGAGTTTTTCCAGGTTGAGCGTCAGCTTTGGCGACCCCCCTTCGTGGGGGCTCACCCCGCCGTACGCTCGTACGCGGTCCCCTGGAAGGAGCCCCCTCAAGACCCTCTGGATCCCCCCGGACTTTTCGTAAGCCACAATGTCGATTCTGCCCGTCGCGTCGCCGAGCTCTGCTATCGTGTGCCCGCCGCGGATTACTTTGGGGGCGACCGTCAGCTCCCCCTCTATCACTGCGGCTTGGTACGGCCTCAGCCCAGCCACTGCTGCGTTGTTTATCAGGTGGGCATCTGTCCCTTGGTTGGAGCGGTAGATGATCCATCTATCCCCGCCTGAGAACCTCAGGACTTTCAGGGCTTGCCTGAGCACGCCGGGGCTCTCCCCCCTCACCCCGAAGAGTATCGGGTCGGATCCGTGGGGCGTGATCAGGACTCTGCCCGTCTCGTAATCTAGGTTGTTGAAGGTGTAGGGGGACGTCTCCTTGTCCATCTCCACTACGCTTTCTCGGTCGACCTGCCTCATCCGGTCCCAAGTCTCTTTTTTCCTGTAGACTATCAATTCATATGTGTGGTCGCCCTCGAGCGTGTTTCCTATCGCTGCAAGTGCCCCGACCAGCCCCCTACCGCCTTTAATCGTCTTGTACTTCACGCCCAGCTCGCGCGCCAGGCTAATGGCATCCTCGACGGAAAGGACGTCATACAGCGCCCTCCTCCCGAATAGTTTCAGCCTGTCGGGCACTTCGCCCTGGAGGAGAGCGATGCCTGGCTGGTTCTTTTCGTCCTGCCGATCCCTGTTCTCCTCGACGACCTCCTCCGCCAGCTCAAGAAGATAATCGCAGTCCCTTTGGGTCGAGATCCTCAGGCAGATCGCCGCGTTCCCCCTCGACTTCCATGGGATGTTTGGGTTCAGCCGGATGAGGTTGGGGAAATCAATGAATGCAGCTTGCGGGAGCAGCCTCTCCACGAGTAGGGCGCCGACATAGGTCGTGCAACCCCTCTTGAGGGAATCGGTGTCGTCGATGCCCAGGTGGTATGTCGGCATATCGCGCTACCTTTCAATGGCTTTTTAAGACGACTAGAGTCATTGTGGACTGCACTTTTTTAAGCTGGCGGATCCTTTCGACGATGCCCTCTTTCTCTTTGTCCTTTGCCTCTTCGATTTCCGCCTTGACTATTATGTCGTAGACGCCGTACACCAGGTGGGCTTCCAGAACGCCCTCCATTTTTTGGAGCTGGTCGAAGACTTCCTCCTCCGCCCCGGCAGAAGTGTTTATCATTATGAAAGCAATCATTTTCCCACAGTCAAATCAATGTTATATGCCGCTTAAGTATTTTAAATCCTGATTCGGGGCGCGGTTCTTGCCAAGGATATACATTTACCATAAACGCGAGTGCGATGTGAAAAAGTGCACAGCGCTCAAACTGGGGAAGTTCCGCCTCGCTGAGATCGTTTACAGCATCCGCGAGATACCCCGGGCTAGTCTTTTGCTGTACCCGTTCTGTGAGGATGTCCTTTCACCGGAAGACAAGGAAATCGCCTCCAGGGGGGCTCTCGCAGCGATAGACTGCTCTTGGAACCAGTTCCAGTCCGAAAGGATCCCGCGTAGCCTAGCACCAAGAAAGCTCCCGTTTCTGCTGGCAGCCAACCCTGTTAACTACTCTGTCCCTTACCGGCTGAGTACCCTTGAGGCTCTGGCCGGGGCCCTGTACATATTGGGCTTCGCTGAAGAGTCCTCTTTGCTGCTCTCAAAGGTGAAGTGGGGTGCCACCTTCCTTGCTCTGAATGCCGAGCCCCTTTCCCTATACTCCAAAGCAAAGTCCCAGAAAGAGATCAGGGAAATCGAGAAGGAGTACCTGTCGCTCTATGGGATAGCCGGCCCTGAGAGGAGGAGTTAGACAATAGTCGATTTTTATTTCGTTTAATGCCTTGGAATAACATTAAATACTTCGACAGCGAACTATTATATGACTTAAAATGGCTCTAGTACTTAAAAGAAGGATCCCCAGAATCAGAAGAAGCCCCAAGCGCTCTAAGGCAGTTAAGAGTGTAGCGAAAAGACTGGAGCATGCTTGGGAAGNGGCTCTGAGCTCCCTTCCTTTATGGGCTCGGCTTGGCTAGCTTTCTGACCGCCATTATAAGCGGCACTCCAATCGCTGTCGACGCCAGGGATATCGACAGCCTTTCAGGCAATGTTATGGCAAGCATTGGGACGAAGAAATACGGGCTTGGGCTATATACCGCCACAAAAATCAAATTCCCGAGCATGTTTCCTGTCATTGTGGATATGAAGCTGACAAGGAATAGCCCCAGAGCCATCCCCATCCTGCCGCTCTTCAGTGATTTGTGGAGTCTGCCACCGAGGCCGAAAGCCATTGCTGCCGCTGCGATGTGCGGTACCGCAAAATAGGGCGCATTCTGTGCTTGCTGTGTGGTGCTCCAAATAGCAATCATGGCTGTCAAAATCAGACCAGACACAGCCCAGCCAGGGACCCTCGCAATTCTGCCTCTGTAGATGAGTGCGGCGCTCAATGTCGATACTAGCGCGAGGGGGGTGAAAAGAAGGCTCCCGCTCTCCCCGCTTATTATCTTGCCCAGGATCGCCCCCAGGAAGGCAGCCAATGGACCGAAGTATGTGCCCATCATGATGCCGTATATGGGCTCCAGGCTCCTTGCTAGATCTATCTCAGACCCTGGCGCGCCGATGACCGGAAATCCTGGCAGGAGCGTGACTACGGCATATACGGCTGCCATTAGACCGACGATTGGGATCGATCTCGCTTCCATAAGGGGGTTAAAAATCTGCCCTTTTAATATGCTTTAGTATCTGCTTGGCGCCTTTTGTTTTTAAAAAACTTTTATCGTTGGTTTTTAAGCTCATTCATCTTGCATTCAGCCTCACGGTTGAGTATGTATAGAGCGAATGCCGTAAATAACATGCCGATTGCAAGGCTCTCCAAAAGGTAGCTTTCGCCTAAGTAATTGTCGAGCATAGTCCAGACGCTTCGGAAAATCAAAATCGAGGAGAATAAGAGAATAGTCTCTCCTATAAGCACCTTATTGAACTTCATTTTTCTACATCAACTCGTTTTTATTTTTCATCTTATGTCTTAAAATAGTTTTTATGAATATTATCCGTCTTTGCTGATTGTTGTCCCATTGGAGCAAAAATGACAAATTGCCGAAAGGAAAAATGCATCCTGGTTGAATCCAAAGAAAAAGGACCCCAAGTTGGGGCGTGTTGGCCGTAACCCACCTTCTGTTTTAGGCGACATTCGACTATGCAGGCTACCCGGGTCTCGCGTGGACCTCATGGACCTCTATTTGCCCTTGCTCCCCGCGGATTGGCCGTTTCAACGTGACCGGAAGCATTCTCGATGGCTAGAGCCACGTCATTGGCATCCGCTTCCGGGCGTACCGTTTCTGATCCAAGAGCAGGGGTCTCCCCCTATGCCTCGCGGCATCGCGGTTCCACATGGAGGGTGGAGTTTCCTCAGGCCCCGAAGGGCCCGTCGGTCGCCCGCCAACTCGCCCCGTTAAGCTTGCGCAGCCTATGATAAATCCTTTCCTTATTCATCCATGCAGCCTCCGTTGTAGTTCCATATGTAACAAAATCCTTAAGTATTACCTTTTTTAACAAAAATAACACGATTGTTATGCACATACCTGATGGGTTCCTCTCTTTGCCGATAATAGCGGTTACGTACATCCTCGCCCTTTCCGCCTTGGCGGTCTCTTTCAGGAGGGTCAAGGGCAGTGTGGACGAGCGCCTCATCCCGCTAATGGCGCTCCTGACGGCGCTCTTTTTCGCTGTCCAGATGATCAACTACCCCATAATAGGCGGGACTACTGCACACCTGCTGGGCGCACCCGCCCTGGGCATCCTCCTGGGTCCGTGGCTCGGCAGCATTTCGATGACAATCATCCTCGTGCTCCAGTGTTTCCTGTTCGCAGACGGCGGAGTCACTGCCCTGGGGGCGAACATACTGAACATGGCTATAATCGGGGTGATGGTCCCCTATGCCGTATACTCTCTCATCTCCAAAAAAGGAGGGCGAGGCGCGATTGGTGTCGGGATATTCCTCGGAGCATTCCTTGGGGACGTGCTGGGCGCTGTAGCTGCAGGGCTTGAGCTGGGCCTTTCCGCCCCGATTTTCCAGTATGGTGTGTCAATCGCGGTCCCTGCTATGGGGATCCACCACTCGGTGATCGGTCTCGCGGAAGGTTTCGTAACCCTGGCTGTCGTCTACAGCACGGTAAAGATCAGGCCCTCCATACTGAATCTCAACAGAGGTCTTTCGGTTCTGATGCCTTCTCCAGGTGGTGTAATGAATGTNTGAATGAGTGAGGATTCTGTTGAAAAGCCGGGAATGAGCAGGAACGACCATTCCAACAAAAAAGTGCTGTTGGCAGGGGTCATTCTGGCAGCAGTCCTGGTGGCGCTGGGCACTTTTGTGTTCTCCGAGTCGATTGAGACCCTCGACGTCAAGGCAGAGGAGCTGGGGTTCGAAGGTTTCTCGTTGCTCCCTGCGCCATTCCCCGAGTACACTATGCCGGGGTTCGAGGACCCATTGGTGAACTACTTGCTCGGAGTGTTCTCCGTCCTGATAGTCTTGGTCGCAACATTCGCAATAGGCAAGCTGCTGTCATCATCGCATAAATTAAAGGGAGTATCCTCGTCTTGAAGTATGCTCCGATCTCCGTGAGAGGGCTGCTTTCCGGGCTGGAGTCTCTGCTCTATGTCGAGGAGAGCGTCTCGCATCCCGGGATCCTCAACAGGATCGATCCGCTGATAAGGAACATTTCGCTCGTCTCGATTATCTTCGCCTCACTATTCACGCACTCGTTCATTGCTCTGTCTTTAATGCTCCTGCTGCTGGCAGCATTAGTCGTTATCTCGGGGATCGCGATCAGGAGCTACGTCCTAAAGACTTCGGTTATACCCCTGTTCTCGTTGGTGATCGCCATTCCGATCCCGTTCATCACGCCGGGGGTGCCCCTTTGGTCTGCGAGCATAGGGCCTTTGCTCTTGGCTGTTAGTTACGAGGGGATGCTGCGGGTCGCTGAGTTCGTGATGAGGGTGTGGTTGTGCGTGGGCGTGGCGGTTCTGATCACCATGGTCGGCGGCATAAACGGGCTGCTCTCGTTTTTGGGGGCTATCCGGCTCCCTGGCTTTTTTACGCAGACGCTGGCGCTCACATACCGCTACGTCTTCCTCTCAATAAACGAATCCATGCGAATGCTTCTTGCCAGGGAAGCCAGGACCTTCAGGAAGCGGAATCGGCTTAGCTTGGAGGATCTTAGAGGGCTCTCCGGGGTCATAGCCGCCCTGCTGGTTAGGATTCATGAACGTTCCGATCGGGTCTATCTTGCAATGCGCGCCAGGGGCTTCTCGATCGCATCGACTGCGCGACCGTACAGGTGGCGTCCAACCCCTTCAGACATATCTTTTTTAGCGCTGTTGTCATCTTTTCTGTTGATAATCCTCAGCATGCAGGTGTAGCGCTTGCAAGAAGCTATCATCGAGGTGGAAGGGGTAAACTACAAGTATTCTGCAAACCTAGAGGCGGTCAGGGGCATCTCCTTCAAAGTCAGGAAGGGGGAGCGCATCGGAATCCTTGGCCCTAATGGTGCAGGCAAGTCCACACTCGCGATGCTACTCGCAGGGCTATTTCTGCCGTCTTCTGGGGATGTGAGGGTGTTCGGGGCCTCGACGAGATCAAAGGAGTTCGAGCGCTTGAGATCGAAGATCGGCATAGTTTTCCAGGACCCTGAAGATCAGCTATTCAACAATACGGTGATAGAGGACGTTTCATATTCGCTCAGGAATCTTGGGCTCGACAAGGAGTCCGCCAACAAACGTTCTGTGGAAACCCTCGAGATGCTCGGGATTTCCCACCTGAAGGGCCGATCTCCCTACCGCCTCAGCTACGGCGAGAAGAAGCGCGTCTCCGTAGCGACTGCACTGGTCAGCTCCCCCGAGGTGCTCATACTCGACGAGCCGACTGCAAATCTCGACCTAAAGTCGAGGAGAGGACTTGTCCAACTCGTTAGCCTCCTGAACAAGCAGGGGATGACCCTCATTGTCTCCACACACGATGTCGAGGCACTCCCAGAGCTTGTGGAAAGGGTCTTGATAATGGAAAGTGGGAAGGTGATATCTGAGGGCCCCGTCAAGTCGATAATAACAAACGAGCAGCTCCTGGACAAGGCTTCATTGGAGCCTCCTGCGATCTCGCGCCTCTTCATGAGGCTGAAGGAAAGGGGTTTGGTCGACGAGATCCCAACCAGCTTGGAGGATGCATTTCTGATTTTGGAAAAGGCACTTTCCAACAAAAGCGGGTCGAGCTGAAAATCAGGCCTGCTTGAACAAAAATTAAAAAAATTGTTTTTAGGGATTGAAAGCCCGCTCAACCGTAAATGCTTCTGTATTTGCCTTCGAGGTAATCTGCGAAATGGTTCGGGTTTATCCCTTCGCCTGTTACCTTCACCAGGAGGTCCATGGGGTCGTAGAGGTTGCCTGCCCTGTGGACGTTCCTGGTCAACCATTGCCTTGTTGGCTCGAAGTTCCCCCTCTCTACCTCTGACCAGCAGTCCTTGACCTCTTCCTCGAGTTTGTTGAGTATCTGGGCGCAGTAGATGTTGCCTAAGGCATACGATGGGAAGTACCCGAAGTATCCGTGGGCCCAATGGACATCCTGGAGGACCCCCTCTGCGTCATTTTGGATCTCTACGCCCAGGTATTTCGAGTATTTTTCGTTCCATACTTGCGGGAGCTCTTTAACGTCCACTTTTCCTGAGAACAGGGCGCTCTCGATCTCGAACCTTATTATTATGTGGAGCGCATAGGTGGCTTCGTCAGCCTCTATCCGGATCTTTGATGGCTTGACGCTGTTTACAGCTTCTAGCGCCTTCGCTGTGTCGATATCTGAAAACTGCCCCGAAGTCAACTTGTTGAGTATTGGGAGGAAATACGTCCAGAAGTGCTTGGATCTCCCTACCACGTTCTCGACAAACCTTGACTGGGATTCATGAAAGCCGAACGAGCAGGCCGTGCCGACGGGCTGGTACTTCCAGCTCGGATCCAGGTTCAGCTCATACAGCGCATGCCCCCCTTCGTGGAGCACCGAGAAAATGGAGGACGTGAAGTTGTCCTCATAATAGTGGGTCGTTATCCTGACGTCGTCGTAATACCCGATTGTGAATGGGTGTTCGGTAGGGTCGATCCTCCCCCTGGCGCCGTCTCCGCCTATGTCGTAATTTATGAATTCCGCCACCCTCTTCGCTATCTCGACCTGCACGTTATGCGGCACAACCCGCTTTAACCAATCCGTGTTGGGCTGGCAGGACGAATACTTGGATATTATCGGTATCAGCCTGCTTTTCAGCTGGTCGAAAGTGTTTCCGATCGCACCCTCCGAGACTTTGGGCTCGAAGAAGTCAACAAGCGCATCATAAAGGGTCTTGACGCCCTTCACTTCCGAGAGTATCTCTGCGGCCCGCTTTTTCAGCTCAAACATCTTCCTGAGCTCCGGCTCAAAGATCTTAAAGTCCTTGGCGGCCTTCGCGTCCCTCCACTGCTTGTAGCAGGCTATGGCCTGCCTCTCTGTCTCCGTTACCAGCTCCTCTGGCAGCCTTGTGTTTTCGTCATATTGCTTCCTTATCAGGTACACATTCCGCTTCTGGACCTGGTTTAGGGATTCGTACCCTTGGCCTCTCTCTATTCTCTCCAGCAGTTCGCCTATCTCCCTGTCTGTGATCATGCTGTGCTCTATCTTAGAAAGCAGCGCCAACTGCTGTCCGCGCAGTTCGAAAGCGCCCGGGGGCATCATCGTCTCCGTGTCCCATTGGAGAACCCCTTTCGCAGAACCCAGAACGGCGAGGTCCCTGTACTTCAAAAGAAGCCTCTCATAATCTTCCAATGTGTCTTTTTCCATAGATCCAAACTCCCGCTTAATTCATGCTGCTATAGTTTAGGGCGAGTTTTAATATAAACTGCGGGCTCGCTTTCTAAAGCAAGCAGCTTTTTTTCTGTTAGGCGCTGGCTAGTTGCATTGCAGCTTAGCTTTGCCAGCTAAACAAAAATAAGATGGGAAAATATCGGATCACCACACACAGGTTCCAGTTTTCCAGTTTCACCCAGGTCTAGTAGTCCGGGTCAGCACCTCAGGCGATTGGGGACGGCGGGCTGAACGCCTCGGCCGAAGCCTTGGCGCTTACACCCCCGTTCCATCAACCCTGTGTTCTACAGGAGCCTTCGTCCGCTTTGAGCGGAATGGTCGCTTAGTCTCGGGGCGGGTTTCCCACTTAGATGCTTTCAGC
>MAGV01000047.1 GCA_001717015.1 Candidatus Methanosuratincola petrocarbonis (ex Vanwonterghem et al. 2016)
AGTTTACCAGCCTTCTAAACTCACCTGAGAAATGTGAGTTTAGAAGGCTGGTAAACTTAAAAAAAAAGAAAAAATGTAGCCGCGGCTTAAGCCGCGATCTTGCTCCTGATGACGACTATGGAGTAGATGGAGGCGATTGCCGCGATGAGCGCGAGCACGACGGCGATCCAGACAGGAGTCATGTCAACAGGCAGGAAGCCCTTCATCGAAGACGTGTCGGCCTTCACTGCTGAGACGTCTGCCTTGATCGTGCCCACGTCGGTCTCTATGGTTGCGACGTTGCCGTTGATCGCTGTCACTGTGCCGTTGATCTGCCCGAGGATCGTCTGGACAGTTGCCACATCGCCTTGGAGCGCAACGACCTTTGCGTCGAGGTTGTCAATACTGGTCTGCATCGTGCCTAGAGTGGTCTGGACGGTAGCGACGTCATCCTCGATTGCAACGAGCTTGGCGTCGAGGCTCGAGAATGATGAGTTCATGTAGTCCATCAGGTCGCCGACGATGAGGTCGCCAGTCGTAGTAACGTTGAAGGTCGCGTAAGCATATATCGGGAAGTTGCCCGCAACCACTCCGTAATCAGTGTAGTCATAATCGTCGTAAATATCGCACCTGTCCTTGATGTAGAACGAAACAGTGTGCATCCCTGGCCTGAAGCCCGCCTTCACGAGCTGGACTGCGATGTCACCTGTGTAGTTCGCCGCCACCTGTCCGGTTCCTGCGCCGACTGCAATGAACTGGTTGTCAACTGCAACCCAGTACTTCACGTTGTAGCCCATGTATGGATCATCCAAACCGTACTCGTAGTAGTCGAAATACCTATAATTATCATCAGAACCATACTCGCTCACGAGGAAGCCGCAGCCATAGACCCAGAAAGTCGCGCCGTCGTTGCTGAACGAGGCTGGATCAACCCAGACCTTCGGCATCACAGTGAAGTATGTGTCGATCGGCTCCTGGACTGGCCCGTATACAAGAGTGCTGCCGTTTATGTCACCGAGGAAGACATACCGCGGACCGCCTGCAGAGTGAGGCACTGTCACGGTGATCTCGAAGCTTGAGCTTGGGACGGTAAAGTTTGCCAGCATCACGAGGTCAGTATCCACTAAATACGAGGCAGGAGTGTAGTCAAACCAAACAGTCACGTATTCGCCAATGTAGTCAGCCATGTTCACAAACTTGAGGGTAACCTGGTCGCCGCATACGCCCTCGCCTGGGTCGAATGTGATGGCCGGGACCTGGACAATGCAGACAGTAAAGTTGTACTGGACGTTGTTATTGTCGATGACCTTGAAGAAATAGTCGCCTGAGGGGATCTGCGGTATTGTTATTGTATAGTCAACTACTGCGCCGCTTCCGTTCAGCGCTATGCCTTCGGCAACTAGCGTGGAGTTCAGGTAGATACTGGCCTGTCCGTTGTACGGGAACCACCAGAGCGTGACGTTGTACTGCTCTCCAGTGTAGAATATGATGCTAGTCGGATATTCGCAACCGTAGACACAGCCGTGTCCAGCCAAGTCGGTGCTTTGTCCATCATCTACCATATAATGCCAAGCTTCGCTATCAACCCAGACTTCCCTGTAATACTCCGAGAAATAGTCTTCAAACACAGTATCGGCATTCTCGTCAACGACTGCAACTGCCACATCCTCACAGGCTGGATGCGATGTCTCGCAGTCAATCTTGTTTCCGAGGTCAGTAATCGGGAAGGTGTACGTGAATCCAGTCCATATCCAGCCCGATTCGTTGTGAGTCACAACTGAGACATTTGCCACGAAGTCACCATCCTGCGTGATGTTGTAGGTCATGTCTGCAGGAAGGGCATAGCCAGAAACGGTCACCGGGGTGTTTGGTGCTCCGCTTGTCGGGGTCATGTAGAAGGAGCCTGTGAATCGGATCCTGTTTGTGGAGACTCCAACGTCCGAAGAGGGTATCGACGGAGTGGTCACAGGGTTCACATCAGTCAGCTTGAGCCAATAATCAACCCCGCCCTGAACCATGAATGGGACGGTGCCATTAATCCAGCCGTTGCCGACTGTGAAGGTATAGTTCCTGCCCTCCAAGCTGAACGGGTAAGGAGGCGTTATAGTGTATGGTGTAGGCGTGCTGCCAAGGATGTCACCAACATAGAACGGCCCTGCATACCACCTGTCGCCGTTGTTCTGGTTGGCGTCGGCGCTGCCCGAGTTGGAGAGCCAGAGCCAGACCTGGGCGCCGGTGATGGTCATGTTCCCAGTCCAGATGCTTACATTGGCACCTGCAGGCACTTCGATCGGATCATCATACGAGTCCGCATAGAAGATCATTGGCCTTTCGGTAATGGTCGCAGCGACGAGCGGAAAAGCCACGAAGATCGCCGGAAGCAATAGAACAGCCACAATAGATAGGCTAAAAATCTTTTTAGATTCCATTTCTTTGTCACCTATATTTTCGTGGATGAAAATATCCTGGGTTGGATATATATAGCTTATGTGAACTTGCAAAGGTATATACCGAGAATTATATACATTTACTTAATCGATTAATAAAATGTGCACAAGCAAGCCCCGCGGTTACTTTGAGAAGGAAATGATTACCATGCCTCTCATTGCATCTCGGCTAATCGTGCTGTACCCGATGCCATGCATCGCACCCTCAATGAACTTTGATAGGAAGGATGCGCCAACCCTAGTGAGGCTCGTTGAGACGCACCTGACTGTGACGGACTGCCCATCTTGCACTGCTGCAACCTCATTCAGGTCCCACCTAATCACGCGGAGCATCATATTCAGCACACCGACCGGATCCTTGAACCGCTCCCGAATGTATCGTCCGTAGAGCCGACCGCTCTCGTACCACTTTTCTGCCAGCACCGCCTCGGACTCGTTTTCGATGGATGGGTTGGCGACGTCCAGAGGTACAAAATTGGCGCCGAGTACGCGCAGCACGTGGATGACCTCCAGGAGATCGGCGAGTTCCTCGGAGCGGAAGCCGAGGCGGTCAATCCTCACCGCCTGCTCCAGCAGGTCCTCTATGTATTTGGTGATCGACTCGCCCTTCTTCTTGGAGATCTCTGCAACCTCGTCCAGGATGCCCTCCGAGATGTAGACTAGCTTCTTTCCCCTCTTTTCAGGACTTTTCAATACTATCCCCTCGTTTTTGAGCCTCCTGGCGCTTCCCGACCACCCTGATGAAGCCGCATCCAGATTCCTTGTGGATTACATTGAGCCCGATTGCAGAGAGCATGCCCTCGAAGAAGCACGCAAGCAGCTCAGAATTGTTCCTCGAGAGGCGCGGGGCGAGCACATTGATCTCCACCACTCCTGATTGCGCGTCCCCTTTCATCGAGAATTCGGAGACGTTCCAAAGGGAGAGTTCGAGCTCATTCTTTATTGACTCGAGGCATCCTTCGGGCTTGCCTGTGAGATGCTTCTTCCCGAACCAGGCGCCGGCATCCTTCCAGGCAGCGGCTGCGCCCTCCGGTGATGCGCTGTAGGCTATTTCGTTGATCTCCGACCACAGGTTCTCGAGGCAGAGGATGTAACCGGCTTCCCTAGCAACCCTCATTTTACCGCATTCTTCGAGGGCAGCATCCATCTTAACGCCAGTCTTTTGGAACAAAATTGCTGATTCGAAGATCTCGTTCACGGTCTCGTACAGGCTCTTGCCATTCTCCCTTGCGATCTCGCTTATTGACCTGAGCAGGTCCTCGCGTGCAACGAAAGTCTTCCGCCTCTCAGCAACCATACGACCATCCACGCAGTGATTTGTTCATGCAGAGAACAAACAATTGTTTTTTACCTTCCGGTAACTTATCTTTTTTTGGATACCAAGCGATCTTCGAAACGTCGAAAATTCGGGAACCACATCAGGATGTTTCGTCAATTATTCGAGTATAGGGAGGGATGAGGAGAGAAATACCAGACGAAAGGCAATAAAAGGTGATCAGTTCAGGTCCTCGGGAGTATGAACTTCCTCCCGCTGTGCTCGATCATCTCGACTGGGAGCCCGTAAACTTCTTCAATTGTTTCCTCGTCGATGACGTCCCCAGGCATACCCTTGTGCAGTATCTTCCCGCCTTTCATTAGTGCTATCCTGTCGGAGTACATCAGTGCGTGGTTCGGGTCGTGGAGGCTCATCACCACGCTGATCCCCCTCTCTCTAGAGAGCCTCCTGACGGTTTCGAGGGTAGTGACCTGGTTCTTGAAGTCGAGGTGGGCGGTAGGCTCGTCCAAGAGGAGGAGCTTCGGCTCCTGCGCTATCGCCCGGGCTATCAGCACGAGCTGCCTCTCGCCCCCGCTGATGTTTGTGTAGGTGCGGTCGCGCATCTCCGAGATTCCGACGGTCGAAAGCGCCTCCTCAGCCTTCCTATAGTCAGCCTTCGATGGCTGCTGGAAGATGCTCAGGTACGAGACCCTCCCCATCAGGACAACGTCCAGCACCGAGAACGGGAAGGACGGGGTGTGCGACTGGGGGACGTAGCCGATCGCCCTCGAGAGCTCGCTCCGGGGGTAGCTGAGGATGTCCCTGCCGCAGATCGCGATGGATCCGGAGCTAGGCTTCAGGAGCGCGTTGATGCACTTCAGCAGGGTCGTCTTGCCCGAACCGTTAGGCCCCAAGAGAGTTAGGACCTCGCCCCCGTTGACGCTCAGCGAGTCTGCCCTGACCGAGAATATGCCGTGGTAGGAGAACTCGAGCCCCGAGATCCGGACTACTTCCATGCGGATCCACCCCTCAGCTTGAGTAGGTAAAGGAAGAATGGGGCACCCACTAGGGTGGTGATCACCCCGACCGGGAGCTCGAACGAGGCGACCGAGCGCGCCAGGTCATCCGCAACCATCAGGAACACAGCCCCAAGGCTGGCGGAGACGGGCACAACGACCCTGTTGTCAGGCGTGCCCAATAGCATCCTCACCGTGTGCGGGACGACGAGGCCTATCCAGCCTATTATGCCAGCCACGGAGACGAAAGCGGAGACCATGAGTGTCGACGCGAGCAGCACGATGAACCTGTCCCTCCCCACGTTTACCCCGAGAGCCTTCGCCTCCTCGTCCCCCATGGAGAGCACGTTTATCCGCCACCGCATGAGGAATATGACCGCGAACCCCACCATGATCAGTGGGGCGGTCTGACCAAGCGGCCCCCAACCCGTCACCGCGAGGCTCCCCATCATCCAGTAGACCACCCCCGCGAGCTTCTCAGACTCGGTGAAGAACTTTATTATCGAGAGGAGTGCCGAGAAGAGCGCGGTCACTATCACGCCTGCGAGTACGAGGGATATGACCGGAGTCTCGCCCTTGCTCTTGGCGACGGTGTAGGTCGTGAAGAAGGCGGCGAAGCCCATCGCGAAGGAGAGAGACTGGACTGAGCCGGGGATCCCCGGGAAGTAGGCGATCCCGAGGGCTGCGCCGAGCCCTGCGCCCGCCGAGACCCCCAGGATATAGGTGTCGACGAGCGGGTTCCTGAAGATCCCCTGCAGCGAGGCGCCGGAGACGGAGAGGGCGATCCCCCCCACCAGGGCGAGGAGGATCCTCGGCATGCGGATGTTGAAGACGATCGTCTCGTAGACCTCTGGCCAGGGGGTTGTCCCAGAGGGGTCGAAGATCCGCTTGGCGAGCATGCTGAGGACGGTGAGAGGGTCAATCGAGTAGACGCCCACAAAGAGGGAGCCCACTAGCACGGGCAATGGGAGGAGGAGCAGCGCAGAGATCAGGAGTCCCTTTCTTGGCATCTGGCAACCACTCGGGGTTTAAAGAAAGAAAGAAGGGGGTGCTTATCAGCTTTGCAGGTACCCGTAGTACCCGTTCATGAGCTGATCCCTGACGGATGTCCAATTGACGGAGGCGAAGTAGTCGGGCTGGAGGAGTGCCGCCAGCTGGAGCTCGCCGACAACCATCCTAGGTGTCCAGTCGAGGTAGCTGTCCCGGTCGTAGGCGCCAGTGAGCACAGGGTAGACCTTGCCCTCCCTAACCGCGCGGAGGCTGAGCCAGTTGGTGTCGTTCATCGAGCTTATCTGCGAGTTCAGCACGGACTGGGTCCTCCCGACAATCACGATGATATCCGGGTCCCAGAGGAGGACCTGCTCCATGTTAACCTTCACCCAGGACTTGTCCCCGAAGCCTTGGTGGGCGACGTTGATCCCGCCGACGTCCACGACCACATTGCCCCAGCTAGTGTTTGAGTATGTGTAAATCAGGCCGTCCTTCCAGACGTCCAGGTTGCAGATCAGCACGCGCGGCCTCTCCACGGAAGGTATCCGGCTGGCATTGGAGATCAGCTGCGAGTGGAGACCGTTGATGTATCCCGCGAGTGCCTGCGCCCTATCTTGCTTCCCGAGTGCCTGTCCTATGATCACTGTCGCGTTGGCGATGTCGGCGAAGTTCTTTGCGAAGAGGGTGACGACAGGCACCCCAGCACCCTCGAGGCCCCTCACAATGTCCTCTGCCTTCCCGTACCCGTAGTCCATTATCACCAGGTCAGGCTTGAGGGAGAGGACGGTCTCGATGTTGACTCCTGAGAAGACGTTGCCGACGACTGTCTTGTTCTTCACAGAATCAGGTATGAAGACAGAGGAGGTGACGTAGGTCCCGATGCCGACGATCTTGTCCTGGGCGCCCAGGGCGCAGGCGATCTCGGTCCAGTACGACTCCAAGATCACAACCCTGTTTGCGGTGGAGTTCAGCTGGACTGTCCTTCCCGACATGTCGACTATCTTCACGCCAGAGGGACCGTTCAGGTAACCACCCGCGAGGAGCATGCCCACCGAAGAGATGGCGATTATAGCGATTACGGCAATGGACAACACCTTGATCGAGCTTTTCATCAAGAAGCACCACAAGGTGCTTGACGGGCGCCCGATTTAAGATTGCCGTTTCATATGAAACTAAAAACCAGGGATTTCCCGTACGAGAGGAGTTCCGCTGTCAGGGCCTCCTCGCGAGACTCTGCGTAGACCCTAACCACATTCTCTGTGCCGGACTTCCTGAAGAGGATCCAGGAACCGTCCTCGAGGATGATCTTGATGCCGTCCTTCCTGTTCACCGCAGCAACCCGCCTGCGGAGGATCTCGCGCTTGGCGGCGGCTTCGCCCTCTATGAGACGCATGATGTCGTCCCGGAAGGAGGCTCGCAGGTCTAGCCTGGCTGAGCGAAGGCTCCCGTATCTGGAGGCAAGCCCATTGTAGAGGTCTCCCAGGCTTTGGCCTGATGACTTGACGGCCTCCATCAGGAGGGCAGCGGAGGCGATGCCGTCCTTCTCAGGGATGTGGTTCGAGAAGCTCATGCCCCCGCTCTCCTCCCCGCCGATTATGACCGCACGTTCCCTGAGCAGCACGCCGATGTACTTGAACCCTACGGGCACCTCGATCACCTTCTGTCCGTGGTCAACCGCGACCCTGTCCACCAGGTGGCTCGTCGCGACCGTCCGCGCAGCGTCCCCAACCATCGACCTCCTCTCCATCAGGTGGAGGTAGAGAAGGGGGAGGAGCTGGTTGACCGCCAGGAAAACCCCGTCCCTGGTGACCGCGGCGAGCCGGTCCCCGTCGCCGTCGAATGCGATCCCAATGTCGGATCCGGACGCGATCACCCTCGACCTAAGCCCAGAGAGGTTCTCAGGGGTGGGGTCCGGGATCGTCCCTCCGAATAGAGGGTCGATCGTGTCCCTCACGGCCTCGACATCAGCCCCCATCTGGGCGAAGATCCTGCTCGCATACCCCGCGGTGGCGCCGTGCATCGGGTCGAGAATGATGCGGAGCCCGGACAGATCAGCTTTGACCAGCCCATGCAGGTGCCTGAGGTAGTCCTCGTAGGGGTCGAGCTCGGAGATCAGACCACTGCTTGCGGCTTCTTCAACAACGGGTGGCTCGGCGGGGATGCGGCGCTCTATCCCGCTCGTGACGTCCGGCATCGCAGGGCCGCCGTATTCAGGTATGAACTTTATGCCATTGTACTCGGGTGGGTTGTGCGAGGCAGTTATCATTATGGAGCCTGCGAGCGAGTACCTGACAGCCGAGAATGCGGCGACTGGCGTCGGCACTGGCCCCGGTGGGAGGTATGAGGCGATCCCCTTGCATGCGAGCACCCGGGCGCACTCCTCGGCGAAAACCTTCGATTGAGCCCTCCCGTCGTAGCCTATGAACACCCCCCTCCCGGTCGATCCGGATTCCAGCATATGCTCCGCTATCGCAAAGGCGACCCGCCGGACGTTCGCGGCTGTGAAGCCCCCGTCCAGCCTGGATCGCCACCCGTCAGTGCCGAATGAGATCTTCCCCTGCAAGCAGCCTCACCTGAACGCTCCGATCGTTCGGCTTAACCCAGCCGTAGAGCTGACCTGGGACACTACCTGACGATTATCGTCGTGCAGGGCAGGCTGAGCGCGACCGAGATCGCGACGCTGCCCATCAGGATCCCCATACCCCCGGAGTATCCCCTGGATCCTATGATGACGCAGTCGTAGTTACCGTCCACAGCCTCCCTGAAGATCTCGTAGGCAGTAGAGGTCTGGTTGCTCTCCGCGACCTTGAGGACCTTCTTTGCAGAGATCCCGAAGGAGTCGCACTTGGCCGCAGCAGCCTCGAGGACAGAGTTCCCGATGCTCCTCATCTCATCTATCACAGCGGGCTTGCTGCAGGCGGGCGTCGGGCTGACCACGTGGATTAGGGTCAGCTTCGATCCGTCCTTCATCGCGAACTCGATCGCGAGGTCGAGGGCCCTCAGCGAGGCTGGGGACCCGTCGATCGGTATCAGGATCTTTTTGAACAAGACCTCAGGCTCCCCCCAGCCCTAGGCTCTCGTTCGTCATCTTCATCGACTCCTCGGCAGTACCGCAGAGGTTGGTCATTGCCCTTATGGCGTCGATATTCTCCGGGACGACTATCGACTCCTGGTGGACTGCCTGGGTCAGGTAGACCTCCTTTCCGAAGGACTTGACTGACTCCTTGAAGACAATGAGCTCGGGCATGTCGTACCTGTGCCTCCCGAGGTCCCTGGCGTACTCTATCACCTGTGCGGTCGAGTCGACTCCGTCAGAAGCCGAGACGACCCTTATCCTGGGGTACTTCGAGAGTTCGGAGAGGATCTCCGGCTCTGCCGCCTCCTTCTGCAGCTCCAAGTTCAGCCAGTGGACGTGCATCAGGGTGGTGGGGACGGCGAAAGCAGAGGTCGTTATGTCGATCTTGGGCAGGACCTTCTGGACGTCCGGTCCGTGGTGCGACGGGATGCTCACCGGGTCAGGGAGGATGCTGTTTATCGGACCCTTCTTGTCCTCCGATGGGTCAGCCCCCCTCCTTATAAGCACTACCCGTGCCTTCTTGATGCCGAATGCGGTGTCGATCGCATAGAGGGACCTGCAGAGTCCTGTTGTGTTGCAGGAGACCACCCTCACGAAATCCCTGCCTAGGGCCTCCTTGTAGTTGCAGACCGCGTTGAATGAGAAGCCCGCCACTTCGTGCTTCTCTCCGCCCTGGAATATCGCCTTGACCTTGTGCTTCTCGTACAGGGGCTTGTAGGTCGCCCCGACCTTCCCCGGGGTGCAGTCGACTATCACGTCGACCTCTTTGAGGAGGTCCTCCAGCGTCCCTTGGACCTCCATGCCGGCGTCCTTGAATGCCTGCAGCTTCTCTGCGGACGCGGCGTAGACCTTTATCCCCTTCTGCTTTGCCATCCTTGCCTCGAAGTTGGGCTTGGTCTTCGTGACCCCAGCCAAGATCATGTCCCTCTGCATCAGGACTGCGTCAGCAACCCGCTTCCCTATAGTTCCGTATCCGTTTATACCTACCCTTACCTTCATCGCATTGCCCCCAAATCACTTGTCTGAGTTAAACTTCTGCTTGGATGCTATTAAGACTTCCAATGCGGGAAGCTTCTCCCCGGAGAGGAATGTGATGAAGGCTCCGCCCCCGGTGCTGAAGTAGCCGATCTTTTCTGCGATGCCGAGCCTCTCGGAGATCGCCCTGAGGTGCCCGCCGCCCAGCAGGGAGACCGCCCTGCTGCT
>MAGV01000048.1:0-2477 GCA_001717015.1 Candidatus Methanosuratincola petrocarbonis (ex Vanwonterghem et al. 2016)
CCAGTGCGCAGCGCTTCTACAAGGTCTTGCCATTGATCGAGACTATCGCTGTTGCGCTCAGGAAAAGCCCATCATCCTCAGAGGTCGAAGCAGAGTATTGGAAGATGATAAATGCCTTCGGTGCAGAGATAAGCATCCTGCTCGAAGTGCCTGTCGAGTCGATAAGGGAGAGGCACGGCGATGCGATAGCGGAAGCGATCAGGCTCAACCGTGAGAACAGAATCGAAGTAGAGCCGGGCTATGACGGGGTCTACGGCAAACCGAGGAATGATCGCGGAGCTGACGGGGCTGCGGACTCCAGGGAGAGATTTTTTAGGAAGAGATCGAACCTAGAAGATTACATCTGAAGATGGTTGATCAACATGACAAACCCAGAAAGGAAGGCCTGGAGCCAGAAGTACAGCGAGTGGTTTCATAAGGTCATAGCAGAAGTCCCTATATACGACACCAGGTATCCTGTGAAGGGGACTGGAATATGGATGCCCTTCGGCTACAGGATCAGGAAAGAGGTCCTGAGGGTTATCAGGGATGAGCTGGAAAGGACGGGGCACGAAGAAGTGCTCTTCCCCTTGCTAATACCAGATTACTTGCTCAGCAAGGAGAGCGAGCACATCAGGAACTTCGAGGATGAGGTCTACTGGGTGACCCATGGCGGGAAGACGCCTCTGGAGGTCAAGCTCGCGCTCAGGCCAACAAGCGAAACTGCCATGTACCCGATGTTTAAGCTCTGGATAAACGCATATTCGGATCTACCGCTCAGGATTTTCCAGATCGTCAACGTCTTCAGATATGAAACGAAAGCAACTAGACCCATGATCAGGGTAAGGGAAGTCAGCACGTTCAAAGAGGCCCACACTGCCCACGCCACCCGGGAGGAGGCGGAGGAGCAGGAGAGGACAGGCATTGAGGTCTACTCGAGGATCTTTGAGCGGCTGAAGATCCCATTCCTGAGGACGATCCGACCTGACTGGGACAAGTTCCCGGGGGCTGAGCGATCGGTCGCATTCGACACGGTGATGCCGGATGGAAGGGTCCTCCAGATAGGGACCGTCCATTTCCTCGGGCAGGGATTTGCAAAGGCATTCGACATAAAATACATGAAGAGCGACGGGGGCTACGAGTACGTTTGGCAAACATGCTACGGCATTTCAGAGAGAGCGATTGCAGCGCTCATCTCAGTCCACGGCGACGACCATGGTCTCGTCTTACCGAGCGAGGTCGCACCCGTGCAGGCAGTAGTCATACCAATTGTCTACAAAGGCAGGGAGGAGGAAGTACTGAAGAGGTGCAAAGAGGTTACTGAGACCCTCGAAAGGTCTGGGTTGAGGGCGGCAATCGACGACCGGAGAGACATTACGCCAGGAAACAAGTACTACGCATGGGAGATGAAGGGCACCCCCGTGAGGATTGAAATTGGACCGCGGGATTTAGACAGCAACACAGCCGTGCTGGTTAGGAGGGACACACTGAAGAAGACCCCTGTTAATATGGAGCGTCTCGTTGAAGAGGTAAGGAATTTATTGTTGCAGATCGACGATGAGCTGGTCAAAAGAAGCAAGGAATGGATGTCGTCCAAGATAAGGGTGGCTGAAACCATCGAGCAGGCAAAGGATGAACTCGACGCCAGAGGGGGGGTTGTCGAGCTGAACTGGTGCGGAAGGACAAACTGCGGAGAGGAGCTTGAGAAGACGATCGATGCGAGGATACTAGGGGTGCCCTTCGACGAAGACGAGGATAAAAACGAAGTCCCCCTAAATGGTTCCAAGTGCGCAGGGTGTAACGGAACTGCGACCAAGAGAATCAGGGTTGCAAGGTCTTACTGACTTTTTTGCATCTTCAGTACAGAAAGGCGGATTCAAAAATTGTCATCTAGCCTTTTTTGGCAGTAAAGCTGCGTTGAAAGAAAAAATACAAAAAAACTGAAATTAACTGGATCTGTCAGCGAAGTGTTCGGTAATAGATTTGGGATTTAGCTTAGAAACTATGTATTGGAAAGCCTTCTGGGGATCGCTCTTCTCGCCGCATGTGAAGACATCGACTGTTGCGTATTGGAACTCGTTCCAAGTGTGTATTGCAATGTGGCTCTCGAGGATCAGGGCGATAACGGAAACGCCCCCCTTTGGTCCTCCAAATTTCCAGGCCACAGTATCCCAGATAGTCATGTTCGCGATCTTTGCAGCGTCAATAACGAGATTCTTGAGCGCAGATTCATCGTTTATCTGTGAGACATCGCAGCCGTAGAGGTTTCCATAAACGTGTTTTCCAACGATCTGTCTCTCTTCCAGGGTACACGAAGTTTGGCTCATCTTGTGTGTCTGATCCTCCGCGCCGTTTACATTTTTATTGAGGCACTATTTTGCAACAAAAAATAACTTGTATATAAGCTTATTCACCATGGAAAAGGCTTCAAGGAAATCTAAAATTGATGAAAAACGGAATGGCCCCTCACGTCGGGGCAGCTGAGTTGAAAATTGCCC
>MAGV01000048.1:2524-15860 GCA_001717015.1 Candidatus Methanosuratincola petrocarbonis (ex Vanwonterghem et al. 2016)
GTCTCAGACCATGCCTCTCTTTTGCAGGAACCTTGGGGGTCTGCGACCTGACCTTTCCGGCCTTAGTAAGCGAGCCGTGTGATGGCATTCATTTTACACCCACAGGTATCCATCATGAGGTCAAATAAATAGTTTTTCTATAATGCCTACTAGCGATAATCCGAGCGTCACCCCACTACAATCTCTTGATTACCTCCTCGACCACACCTGGTGGAGCATCCGTCTTTATTCCCTTGGGATGGAAGTGCGTAGGGAAGGCAGAATACCCTGCTAATGCCAAACCATTGAGTGCCTTTTCCAAAGATGGCGCACCCATGCCCAGCCTCTTCGAAACCACATCCAGCACATAAAACCCGACTGGCATCCCGACTTCTCCGGAAAGTTTTTTGAAGAGCTTTAACATTCGCTTGCTCGTCCGCATATAAGAGAAGTTGAATCCAGAGATTGCCCTGAGGAAATCAGACTCCGAGAGATCGCCTGTCCACAGGGGCCCGGCCCTCCTTAGATTAGATCCGCAAACTTCGCAGCTTGTCGGCAAATCTCCATCGAATGCGACCGTGCTGCGCCACAGGCAGGAGCTGCAGGACAACAGGTAACCCACATTCCCTAACGCTGAGTCGGCTCTGCGTGCGCCCAAACTTAGCCTGAAGTACGACCTGAAGTAGTGGTCTACACTGTAGGAGAGGAGGGGGAATGCGCCGAAGTCGTACTTTGCTGCCGCGCGCACCACCGACCCGACCAGTATACGAAGACCAGTCTCATGGCAGAATTCGTTTCTGAGCGGATTGGATGAGTACTTCCTGATGCAGGACTTCGAATGGACGCCGCATAGTGGCGCAGTATCAGTTGCAGTGACCGCCAGGAGCCCCCCATTCTTCAGAGCCCTTATCGAGGAGTCTAGAAAAGGCATTGGGGTTCCGAACGGGTCTATGTCAATGAAATCGAATCGTTCACCCGGCTCGGAGTGCTCTGCCAGAAGGAGATTAGCGTCTTTATGGGTCACTTCTACCCGATCCTCGATGCCGTTCCTTCTGGCATTATTGATTATAAGCGGTATGGATTCTGCATTCAGGTCCCCCATGACCACTCTTTCAACGGATTGGACTTCCTTTGCGTACCTTATCCCGCGTGCTCCAATGCCTGCCAATGGATCGCATGTATTCACAGACCGCCCTCTTGCTTTCGCGAAAATGTTTAGGACTACCACTGCGATATCCCTGCTGAATTCCATTTGAGGGTTATAGAAGACAGGAGCCCTGAATGGGGCATATTTCCCCTGGAAAGTATAGGATGATGGATCAGGGATTTCGAGTTCAGTCCTGCCCTCAACCGCAAACGAGGTGATCAATACGCTCCCCCAACGGAATTAGAACGAGCTCATTATTATACCCTGAATCTCTTCCACGCTCCGAGTTATGATCTGGGTCCTTCCAGGCATATTCGTGATGAACCACGCAACCGTTTGCATTGCAGGACTAAAGAGAACGTTTTTCGGAACAGAAAAATACCCCCTCGGATCCTAGGTTATCAGCTCGAGGAGTGGCAGGGATGCATTCGGCAATGAGGGTCCTCGGGATCGATGAGGCAGGAAGGGGACCAGTTATTGGACCCATGGTGATTGCAGGCGTCATATTCGAGGCTAAAAAAATACCTGGGTTGATCAGCATCGGTGTGAAGGACTCGAAGAGGCTCACCCCTAGGGACAGGGAGAGGCTGCTGGAAAAGATCCTCGAGATGGCAGAAGGCAGTTATGTTAGGGTAATCAGCGCTGCTGAGATCGATGAGATGAGGAAAACAAAGAATCTTAATCAGATAGAGGCAGAAGAAATGGCAGGGATTATCAGAAGATCTTTGCCTGACGAGGTCCACCTGGGGAGCGTGGACGTAGATGAGGAGAGGTTCGGTATGGAGATCATGAGGCTTTCAGGTATTGCCCGGACAATACGATCGGTTCACCACGCTGAGGACAGGTTCCCAGCTGTGGCTGCAGCATCGATAGTGGCAAAGACAACGAGGGACAGGGCAATAGGCGAACTGAGAAGGGAGTACGGGGATTTCGGATCAGGATACCCGAGTGACCCAAAAACAAGGGCATTCGTCAGCAGGGCTCTTTTAGAAGGCAAGTGCCCACCGATAATCAGGGCATCATGGAAAACAGTGGCAGGTTTGAAAGGGCTTCAGTTATCCTGATCTGCGATCTCGACGCCCAATAGCTTAGCCAATTCCCGTATGTGTTCGACCTTTTTGATTTCATCTATCTTCACGACAAGGATGTCGCTGTTTTGGGGAGACTTCTCCTCGGTGACGAGTATGGGGGATGTCCCCAAAACCCTGCCGACCTCGATTGCGTTCTCAATTTTATTCTCGAGACGGTCTTCATTCATCCGTTCCTCGAAAGTCAGGAAACTTACGCCTACGTTCTTAGCATGGATGTCTATTGGGGCATGGCTGAATCCCAAAGCCCGGCACCCTATCCTCTTGAGCTTTGAATGGAGCTGCCTTGCCACCGCCCCTGTGGGATTCTTGTCAGGCGCCTCCCCTTCCAAGTGCCAGTCAAAGATATCGATACCTGCAACCATGTTTCTACCAAAGATCCTCTCGAGGCGCTCGACAGTCTGGACAGTTGCACCCATCTGATCCCTCTCATATTCGTAAATTGCCTTTCTGCTCACGCCTATCAAATTGGCGAGCTGTCCGAGCGACAGCCCTTTCTTCTCGCGGCACGCCTTCAAAGTGCGCCCATCTATCTTGAAATACAGACCGCCCCTCTTGGAATATACAGAGGGGAGCCTCTTCCTAAGCGCCGCATCTCTGAAGGTTTTGGGGTGCATCACATTCACCCCGAACCTCTCGTAGAGCGTGTCTTCCTCGATAACCCCCTTCTGCATCCTCACACCGATAATGAACGGTGAGGCGTCAAATGCGACCGCAAGTGACTTCAGATCCTCAGCAGACTCGCGCCTTTCGGAATCAACATTCTCGGAGCTCTTGATCAGCAATTTTGTCGTGCCTTTCTTGGCCACAATCTGGATGCAATAGTCTCGCGAGGTGATCTCACAAGCGAGAAAGCCAGCTTCCTCAAGAGTCCTCAGGATGTTCCCGATAAGACTCGCAGACTGCGGCCTCATATCCATTCCAATTAGTCTATCATTGAAGAGGGATATAAAGTTGAGCGGCTTCTGGACTGCTTCCAGAATGGGATTATAGGACGAAACCGAATGTGATGATCGATGGGAAACGTCGAATCAGTTCCAAAACCTCAGGTCGAAAGAGGTATTTATTGTTGTAAGGCGGCCTGTCGAGCAAAAGATTTACTGCCTCGATCTCACGCTCGTTCCCGTCTATGAGATATGTGCCTTTTTTCAGACCAGACTCGCGGACGATTACGATCGGAAGACGGACTAGACTCGAGCTCCCTTTTGGCACAGCCTTGGCGAACTCGTTCAGCTCTTCTCGGTTAAAATAGACGGTTTCCCCTGCAAGGTTCTTGTAGGCTGGCCTGCTTTCACTCAGGAGATCAGAGACGCTCCTCCTCTCCCTGGGCAGCGACTCGTTCAGCTTCTTTAGTTCAACTTCCCACAGGAGCTTGTCTGCGCTTTTCTCCTGTTCATGCATACTCAAAGTCGCTCTCCGAGCACCATCGCATGATCCTTTTCGTAGGGCTCGAGATGCTTTAGATCCAGGATCTTGAATGATCTGTCTTCGAGGATCTTCACTTCCTGTTTGAAGACCTGGGAGGGGTCCATTGTCACGTCCACGCTCCTTGCTTTGATCGCGATCATTACCTTGCCCCCCCTCTTTAGGTAATAGTCCGAATTGTCCGCCAGGAGTTTTGCCTGCTCCGGTTGGGCAACATCGCAGTATATCACATCAACGAGTTCGAGGAAGAACCTGTAGGAAGACGGGTTCCTTGCATCCCCAAGAATGGGCACCATGTTGCCTCTCTTGCTGGTGACCTCTAAGAGCTCCCTTATCACCCTGGGGGCAAATTCTACACAGTATACTTTGCCCTTGCTGCCCACAATGTCAGATACATGGCTGGGGGTTGTTCCGCTAGCAGCACCTAGATACAGAACCTTAGAACCCGGATTCACTGGCACGGATCTGATCCCTTTCTCTATTGCTGCACCGAGTTTGCTCCTGTAGGGGCTCCAAGCCCTGTACTCGGTATCGCCGATCCTGTAGAGATCCTCGCCGTAAACCTTCGAGCCCGGAACTAGGTTCTCTGTGGCAAGTTGCCTGCCCGTGTCGGTCTCCACATAGAAGACGCCCTTGAATTTCGGGTGTTCGACCACATTCACCATCGCCTATTCCTCCTCTTCTCCTTTCTGAACCTCTTAAATGGCCTTTCCTGCTTCGCTGGCTTTGCAGGCGGCTTGGCGTACTTCTTCTTAATCTCGGCTATCCGCTTCTCCAACGATGACTTGAGTTTGTCAGCAACGAATTCGCCACCGAAGGCATCAACCCGAGCGGCAATCGACAGCTTCCCGGCCAGCGCCCTCGCGATCTTCCCCCTCTGCCACCTCTCTGCGCTGTGTAGGTACTGGTGCTGGAAGATTATGCCGTGCTTCGGCGGCCGTGCGCCTGTCTTAAGTGACCGGAAGAGGGCTTTTTCCGCCCCGAGCACTTGTATTGTGCTGGCCGGCTTCTTGGCGAGGCTTTCGAGGCTGCCCGCGAGTGCGATCAGTCTTGCACCAAGAGTCGCTCCAGCCAGCTCTCGCACATTCGGCGCGATTTCCTTCATGACTTCGTCAATGTATTTCTCCATCGAGTCCCTCGACTCGTATGTCTTGAGGTTTATTTCTGCCAAGTCCACAATCTGCTTTAGATCGTAATCGTTAACTTCCGCACCCATGGACTTCATAGCCGCCTCGTATATCGCCTTCCCTTTGTTTTCAGCCTGGACCACTTTTGACACTGCTTCAGGGTCGATATTGCTCCGCCTGCCGAAGTTCTTCACTATTTCCATGTACTGCCGGTGGTCCGGAACCAGGCTGTCCAATTCGGGGAAGTGCAGCCCGTACCACTCCCTGACCCTAGAGACCGTGATGTTAACGTTCTTGTCGATCTCGTCAAGCGCGGATACAGCCTGTGCCACCAACCTGTCCCGCTTCTCGGAGGCCACCCTTATCTTTGTCCTCACGATAGAATCGGACGTCTCCCTGAGGAGCCGCTCCACGAATGACTGCTTCTTCCCTGCTGAAAGGAATGCGCTCAAAGGGGACGCCCTGAAAGAGGCGCCAGCAGGGCTTGGTGATTCGGAACGTGACTTGATGCCAAAGCGCGTCCTAATCGCCTTTGCCTCCAGCTCGTCTTCAAAGATCAGCTCGTCATAACCCATTTCGACAAGGTCATGAACAAGAACCTCGAGGTCCTGCGAGAACCCCTTTTTCTCCAGATCGAGCATCTGGGATGATGCCTCGTTCGAGTTTTCGAAGATCCTCGAGGCGATCAGCTTCAGCGATTCGTCATAAGCAAAGAAGCCGCCGAAGCTGTCGACAACATAGCATTTCAAAGCAACCACACCAGACTCATCTTTATCAATGCACATTTATAAAGCTCAACTGTTGGCGCCGATCTGAAGGGTATTGCAAGGGGTCACTGCAGGCTTCCCCTGAAACCACGGCAGACTAGGTAGACCTCTGAGCTCGAATCCCTTGAGGCGCTGGGCTTGAAGATCCTCACGTCCGAAAAGCGGCTTCTCACTTCCCTCCTGAAAGCCTCGAAATCAGACCCCATCAGCACCTTTATGACCATTTTTCCGCCCGGTCTCAGCACTTTATCGGCCAAATCGAGGGCAATGCCTGCAAGCAGTATCTGCCTTCCATGGTCAACATCGTGTATGCCGGTGAACTTTGGCGCCATGTCAGAAGTTATCACGTCCACCATGCCGCCGGATGCCCTTGCAATGGACTCCTGCAATTCGGTTGACCTGGCATCGCCGCGCAGGATCACAATGTTCTTGAACGGCAGAGGCTCTATCTCGCTGATGTCGACCCCGATGACCAGCCCCTCCTCGCCAACGAGGCGACAGGCCACCTGGAGCCAACCCCCGGGTGCGGCACCCAAGTCCAGAACGGCTTCCCCCCGCTTCATTATTCTGAACCTCTGGCAGATCTCCAAAAGCTTGAGGGCGGACCTGGAACGGTATCCCTGCCTCTTGGCTTCCCTGTAATAGTAATCTCCCAAGACTGAATCCTTGCCAGGCATCTCACTCTTTCCCCGAGGAGGCTGCCTTTTTGATCTCCTCTGACTTTTGGTGCTTGATGAACTCGTTCCTCAACGACATCGTCAGCTTGACGCAGTTCTCCGGGGATATGGGCTGGCCCATCCCGCACCTGGACAGGTCGTGGCATGTGAAGCACGAGCACCAGACTATATCAGATATCTGAACCTTCTGCTCTTTCTTTATCAGTGTGACGCGGTAGGTCTTGTGGCTGTCCCCAGTGAAGAGCTCACGCTTGACAATCCCCTTCTTCTCCATCCTCGCAAGTGCTCTAGAGACCTCTCGGCTGTTGGAGCTCAGGCTCTTCCAGAGATCGCTCTGGAGCAGGCTCCGGTCAGCAGAATTCTGCAGTGCCTTGATTAGCTTCTCCTCCAACTCCTCCACAAAACACACTTCCAAACCCGTGCATATAAAAAGATGATAAGGAGGCTATAAATAGATTTCAAGTGTGAGTTTGTCGATAAGCTCCTTGTACCGGTTCCTGACCGTGACTTCGGTCACATTTGCGGCGCTTGCGATGTCCCTCTGCGTCCGCTTCACCTCGAGCAGCACGCTCGAGATATAAACTGCGGCAGCAGCCACCCCGGTCGGACCGCGCCCGGAGGTCAGCCCCTCGCTGCTCGCGAAACGGATTATCTCGACTGCCTTCTGCTGCACCCTCCCATCGAGGTTAAGCTTTGTCACCAGCCTAGGCACATAATTGACGGGATCGGTAGGAAGGACTTTGATCGTGAGTTCGTTCGAAACGAACCTGTAACTCCTTGCTATCTCTTTCTTGCTTGCCCTTGAGACAGAGGAGATCTCGTCGAGGGTAAGGGGAACGTTGTACTTCCTGCAGGATGCGTATAGTGCAGCACCCGTCATGCTCTCGATCGATCTCCCCCGGATGAGCTGGCTCTCCACAGCCCTCCTGTAAAGGAGGGCGGAGGCTTCCCTGATGTTCCTGGAAAGGCCAAGCTGCGAAGCCATCCGCTCCAGCTCGGAGAGGGCAAAAGCCAGATTCCTCTCGGACGCATCGGAGACCCTTATCCTCCTCTGCCATTTCCTAAGGCGGTAGATCTGCGCCCTCTTCTTAGAAGTGATGGATTTGCCGTAGCTGTCCTTGTCCCTCCAGTCAATCATTGTGGAGAGACCCTTGTCGTGTATCGTAAGCGTAATTGGCGCACCAGCGCGCGATCGCTTGTCCCTCTGGTCGCTGTCGAAAGCCCTCCATTCCGGACCGGGGTCGAGGAGCTTGTCGCCGAGAACCAGACCGCATGCCCTGCAGGTTACCTCAGCCCGCTCGTAATCCCTAACCAGCGTCTTTGCCCCACATTCCGGGCAAGTCATCTCGTCAATTTCTCGAATATCTGTCAGATTTCTTTCCATAGCCCTTTGAGCGCCTCCTCAAATTTCTCCGACGAGGTTCCTCTGCAAAGAACTCAAGTCCAGCGACTTCGGCACCAGGCTTCTTTGCGAGTTTCACCGAGACGTAGGGGTTGCTTATGGGGCCAAAGACATCTATGACAGTCCCGACAACCCCAAATCCCTTGAGTATCACCGAAGAACCGATCCTTGGGGGAGTTTTCGCTTTTATTGTCAGAAGACCGCTTTTGCCTATGTGGACGCCGACGCCCAAGTAGTTCAAGACACCAACTCCGAGATAAAGATAATCATGAGCATATACCATTAGTGTTTTATATCCTTTACTTTAATTATCACCTAGTTTTAAAATAACTTAAACAGTTCATCACTTCTTTTTCAGAGATCTTCTTTTTGCTATAGAGGCGGATATCCGGACCAACAGATCGACCTTTCTCTCGCCCCCCTTCTTGTTGATCAAGACCCTGCCCGAGCGCTCCCACCAAGAGGATGGGAACTTCTTCTCGCTCTCAAGCTGGGCAGCATAAGACAGGTCCCTGCACGCCTCGAGGATCTCCTCAGCGGTGGGAGATTCTACTGCTTTCTCTTTCGGGATCATCCTGCCCCTTGACCTTGTCTTAGAAGAGTCCAAGTATGCGGGCCAAACGATGAATTGCCCTTCTTTCTTAGCCAAGCCCATACCACCAAGACAACGATATTAGGATGGGGATTTTTAATAAGTGTGATCCCCATGCACGAGTTTTCATTGGCTGCTAGCCTGGTTCAATATGTCTCAGACGTTGCAAAGAAAAACGGGATAGCGGAGATCAAGGAGATGCACATTGAAGTCGGTGAGATGACACATATAGATCCCCGGCAGCTCAAGTTCTGCATCAGGATAGCAAGCCAGAACACGATAGCGGATGGGAGCCGCATCTACATCAGGAGAAGGATGCCGGTGCTGAGGTGCTTGAAATGCGGAATCTCGAGCGAGCTTAAGAGGGGGAAGAATCTCTCCGAGTACAGTATGGTTTGCCCGTCCTGTGGTAGTCAGGATGTTGAGCTAGAGAGAGGGAAGGAACTTGTTCTGAAGAGAATAAAAGGCATCAAGAAGGAAGCGCTGGGCTGAAGAAGGCGGTCATTTCATGAGGATGGCGTTCAGCACGCCGTCCTGACCGGGCCTCGAGGATACCCTTGCTTCCCCCAGCTCGGTCTCGATGATGGCGCCCTTAGTGATTACGCCCCTTCGCGAATAATCGACATTCGAAGGGTTGGACTTCACCTTGGTTATCTTGACCTTCTTGGCGACCCTCGTTTTCGGATCTATCACATTTGCGTAAACTGCCTCGTCCAGCCTCAGTTTGGTGTTCCCGCCATAGCTCCTTAAGACGTTCTTTATGTCTTCGCCAGTACCGAGAGATGTCTCGGTTGGAGCGGAGCCAAGCTCAAATTTCCGCTTCTCCCTGAAGTGGTGAAGCGTGCCGCCCGTGGGCTTTCGCCTATCCCTGCCCTGATAGTAACTCATCGATATCCCTCATTCTTAAGACACCCATACCAGAAAGGCATACAAATATAAGTTTTTTGAAGTCTACCAAAGAGGGGCGAGCTTTTTTGAAGGACCGGATACAGCTGAGCCAGGGCGCCGGTGGGAAGCTCATGGACGAGCTCATAAAGAGCGTGATAGTAGGAAACATAAGCAGGAGAAAGGTAGGAGGGGGGATTGGGCTTGACGAGTTCGACGACGGCGCAACCATACCTTACGGCGGGATCCAGATCGCAGTCTCCTCTGACGGACACATCGTCGATCCCCCATTCTTCCCGGGCGGGGACATCGGGAAGCTCGCGGTATGTGGGGCGATAAACGACCTGGCAATGATCGGAGCCAGGCCGATCGCATTGACGGACACGCTGATTGTCGAGGAGGGCTACCCAGTCGAGGACCTTTCAAAAATAGTCAGGTCGATGAACGAGACTGCAGAACGGACAGGGACTGCAATTGTGCACGGGGACTTCAAGGTCATGCCCAAGGGGAAGCTGGACAGGATTGTGATCTCGACGACTGGGATCGGGGTGGTCGAGGGCGAGCCGGTACTTGACTCAGGGCTCAACGAGGGCGATGCCATCATCGTCACCGGTCCGATAGGGGATCATGGGATCGCAATAGCCTCGCTCAGGAGCGGGCTCAGCTTCAGCACATCAGTAATTTCGGATGTCGCCCCGCTTTGGGAGGTCATGTGGGCGGCCATGTCGAAAGGGAGGGTAACCGCTGCCAAGGATCCGACAAGGGGAGGTGTGGCAATGGCCCTCAACGAAATGGCAGAGAGATCAGGGGTTAGCATATGGATCAAGGAGGAGGACATACCAATAAGGCAGGAAGTCATCGGAGCCTGCGAGATGCTCGGTCTCGATCCATTGGAGCTAACCTGCGAGGGGAGGGCCATAATAGGCGTCAGCAGTGAAAGCGCGGAGGATGTGCTCCAGGCCATAAGGAGGGTGCCTGAGGGCAAGGATGCGGCGATAATCGGAACTGTGCGTAGCGAGAGGCCAGGCTATGTGATAATGGAGACCTCGGCGGGAGGAAAGAGGATAATAAACCCCCCTCTGGGAGAGCCGACCCCTAGGATCTGCTGATCGAGGTCTTGATTCGGAATCAGCCCAAAGTCCTTTTTTGTTTTGTTTCCATGAAATACATCTCTTCGTTCAGTCTCGGGATCATAGCCATCAGTACGGCAATTTCTGAAAGCTTGAGGCGATCAAAGGCGCCTTTCGAAAAGTACCCTATCGCACCCTGCCTCCTCCCGAGACCCCCGATCCCTGTGAGCGCTTCCATAACTTTCCCTACCTCCGAGCTGGCAGAGAGGACTTGCTTTACCACTTCTGCGGGGTATTCGAATGACGGGCCCCCGCCGATCGTGACCCGGCCGCGCCTGTCGACTATGGCAGCATACTGCTGGTCCATCCAGCCAGATATCGAATATGGCACAGGGAGGAGCCCTGCCTCTATGCCTACCCCCATTTCTGCAGATCCCTCCAGCTCCAGCGCTCTCATGGCCCTCCCTATTGCGCCCCGGATTGTCTCTTCGATTCCAATAGGCTGGGGCGGGACGACTGATGAGACCGACTTCATGATCACCTCCACCTGAGGCAAGAATCGGGAGAAGACGTTCTTCACAGCCTGTACCTTGACCGGGTTCGAGGACCCAACCGCTACGATCAACTGCACCACTGGAGATAATCATAAAAGGGGAACAGATAAGAATGCTTCGCAGGTGCTGACAGGTGGACCATAGGCGCAGAATCAACGAACTTGTTTCAGGCATCGAGGGGATGGGGCTTGATGGAGCAATAATATTCAGCCCCGAGAACATCCACTATTTGACGGGGGCGCCGTTTGTGAGAGGGAGCTATGGCAAGATCCTGTTTGTCGGCAAGGTCGGGGAGGCGTCACTGATCGTGACCGATCTGGATTACCAGGAGGTCTGCGACACGGTCGATTCATCCGAGATAGTCAAGACCGACTTCATGGAGAAGCCCCTCGAAAGGCTCAGAAAGATTGTGAAGGATTCATCAAGGCTGGGCTTCGAGGAAGGGGTAATCAGCGCCGCGTTGAAGGAAAAGATCTCCGGGGAGTTCAAGCTGGAGCCGCTCCGCGGGCTCATCGAAAAAATGAGGGAAAGGAAAGACGCTGACGAGATCGCGCTCATAGAGAGGGCGCAGTCAATAAACGACAGGGCGCTCGAAAAGGCGATAGAGAATATGAAAGAAGGGATGAGCGAACTTGAGATAGCCGCGGAGCTCGAATACTACCTGAGGAAAGAGGGGGAGGAATCGTTCGCCTTCGAGACGATAGTCGCATCAGGGCCCAGAGGGGTTTACCCGCATGGGATGCCCAGCACGAGGAGACCCTCGAGGGGAGACGCGGTCGTGATAGACTTTGGGGCGAAGTACGGCGGCTACTGCTCGGACATGACGAGGACGCTCTTCTTTGGCGAACCCGTTGGGGAGGTCAGAAGGGCGTATGAAGCAGTCAGGGAGGCACAGGAGAGGGCGATCGATATCGTCAGGGACGGGGTCTCGGGCAGGGAGGTCGATGCAGTGGCCCGGGGGGTGCTAGATCGCCTAGGGCTCGGTAACTATTTTGTCCACGGGCTCGGGCACGGGGTGGGCATCGAGATCCATGAGGCGCCTGTCATCGGGCCTTCGAACGGGAGCCCCCTGGCGCCAGGCAATGTGATTACAATAGAACCTGGAGCCTACCTCCCCGGGAAGTTCGGAATAAGGATAGAGGACCTTTTGGTCGTAGAGAAGGGCGGGAAGAGGGATCTGACCAAGTTCCCAAGGGAGCTCATCGTGATTTGAAATCACAACATATGGTAAGTGATCCAAACCAAAACAAAATAAACAGAACGTAACAACACATTCCTAGTGCTGATCAAATGAAGGGGTTTCCCGAGATATGAGAGCGCCTTGTGCATTCCATGCAATAAGGGGATGGGTCATCGGCTGGGTCTACAGGTACTATGAGAAGAAGCTTTCTAACAGCGTAAAGAGCGGTCAGATCCCGAGGCATGTGGGCCTCATCCTGGACGGGAACCGGCGCTGGGCAAAGGAACTGGGACTCGATCCCAATCTAGGGCACCAGTACGGGTTCGAGAAGCTTAAGGAGGTCCTTCGATGGTGCTGGGAAATTGGCATAAAAACAGTGACCGTTTATGCGCTCTCGACCGAGAATCTCAACAGGCCCAAGGAGGAAGTCGATGCCCTGATCGGCTTGGCAGAGAAGGCATTCAACGACGTGATCGAGAGCAAGGAGATCCACGAGAGGAAAGTCAGGATCAGAGCCCTCGGCAGACTCCACTTACTCAAGGAGTCGTTGAGGGAGGCCATCCGCAGGGCGGAAGAGAGCACTAGGGGCTACAGCGACCGAAGGCTGAATGTCGCAATAGCATATGGTGGCAGGGCTGAAATACTCGACGCTGCAAGGAAGATAATCGCGGAGGTCATAAACGGAGACCTCGGGGTTGGCGAGATAAACGAAGAGACCTTTGCGAAATACCTCTACACAGCAGAGGATCCGGATCCGGACCTCATAATAAGAACCTCGGGTGAAGAGAGATTGAGCGGTTTCCTACTGTGGCAGAGCGCGTATTCTGAGTTCTATTTCATGGATGTTTACTGGCCCGAATTGAGGAAGATAGATCTCCTTAGGGCTATAAGGACCTACCAGAGAAGGCAAAGGAGATTCGGTACCTGAAGCCAAAAGATCTTTGCATTTCATCCACAGTTTTTGTGTTCGGATCTGCCATCATCTCTAGAAGTGTGACCCGCCAGTGCTACAACACTGCAAAAAATATTTCAAGTCCAGAATATCGAACGGTCACTTGATTTACTAGATCATTGTCCTTGAACGGAGTGATTTCAAAAACCTTCTCTTTGAAGGGGGCAATACCAAAAACTTCCCGATCAACTCTGGGATCCCACGCTCTGTGTACCGTATCATCAAATCTGAAAAACGTTCAGGAAAACGTTCTTTTGGTGAAGCTTTTCTTAAAAGTAAAGGTTCGGTGGTGCCCGAGGCCGGATTTGAACCAGCGACACTCCGGTCTTCAGCCGGATGCTCTCCCAGGCTGAGCTACTCGGGCAACGCTCGTCTATTGAACCCTGGGTTTAATAAGTTTTTTTGATGGGCATATTTTTATTTTCTTCTGGCACCGAATATCATTGGGGCAATGATCGCTCAGAGTTAATTTGACCGCGAGGGATGAAATC
>MAGV01000049.1 GCA_001717015.1 Candidatus Methanosuratincola petrocarbonis (ex Vanwonterghem et al. 2016)
GCCGGCACGGTCTCGTTCAGCACAGTGGAGTTGTCACCCACCTTCTCGAGCACGCGGTAGTACATCGCCTTCCCCTCGTGGTTCTCGACATACAGGTAGAGCCTGAAAGGCTCGCCCGCGAGGACCTCCTTCGGGTAGTCGCCTATCTTCATGTTCGGCCCGAGAACGCCGAGGGCTGAGAAGGGCTCCGCGACCCTGCCCGCGGTGATCGCCTGTGAGACAGCCAAGGCAGCGCCCAGCACAATTACCGCCAGGACGACCGCCCTTATCTCCTCGTCTATCATCTTTCCCCCTCCACCTCTATCCCGAACCCTTGGCGCGCATGCTGTCTGAAGCGGTCAGCTGGCGGCGACCTCCCACTCGCGCTTCGCCTTCACCCAGGAACGCCATATCAGCCTCGGGAGGTACAGGTAGGAAAGGGCCCCGACCACCCCGAGCATCACCAGGGAGGAGTAGAGCCAGGCAGACGAGGCGAGGCGCATCTGCTCCCCCTCTGCGGCGAGCTGCGGGATCGAGGCGTTCACTTCCGAGATGATCGAACCCGCCTGCTCGAGGGACGCGGGGTCGCCATCCTGGATGAGTGCGAGCGCCTGGTTCAGCATCCGGAGCGGGGCGGATATGTTGGCGCCGTTGGACTCCGCTGACTGGAGCGCGAGGAAGACCTCCACTATCCGAGCCTTCAGCGACTCCTGATCCTCAGTTAAGGAAGGCGAGCAGGAGACGGCTGGTGAGAGTGCGCCCATAAGGAAAGGGGACAGCGCCAAGAGGGCTGCGATTGCGAGCCCGAGCAGGGGAGAGAGCCGATCCACGGTCACTTCCGCTGGACCATTATCCAGAACCTGTGGTTCACTAGGGCGTCGGTACCGAGCCAGAAGAGGAACGGGTCCTCGCATACCCACCGCTTCACCTTCGGGAAGATCGCGGATACCTTGCCGTTGATCCACTGGTGGGCGAGTTCAAGACCCTTCTTCCATATCCTTTGCCCGATCGTGTCCCTTATCCGGTCGGCTATCCCTTCGATCATGCCGATGAGCTTCGGGTTGGTGATTGGCCCGAGCCTTTTACAGTACTCGAGCGCGCACCTGAATAGCCCCTTCTTTAGGCTGCCCAGCCGCCGCAGCGCACCGTTCCTGGTGCCCCTGGTCCAAAGTGAGAGCAGGTCGGAATAGCCGATAGTTTTGGTGAGATGCAACAACCAATCCCCGACAAATTTTACTTTATAACTTAGAACTGTTTATAAGTTTTTCTTTTGCACAATTCAATATTTGAAATTTCATACAAAGCACTTTTCGCTAAAAATGACTGCGCCAATTAGCGGATTCCGGCGGTTCAAGGCAGGAGCGCATCAGATCGGCTTTGGATGGGCGGGCGGGAGCCCGATCGTGAAGCTGGACCCCTTGCCCACCTCGCTCTCGCACGAGACCTCGCCTCCGAGCAGCTCGACGAACCTGCTGACCACGGACAGTCCGAGCCCCATGCCCTTCGGCTTCCCGGTCAAGAATGGCTGGAAGAGGCGCGCCTTGATCTCGGGCGGGATCCCGATGCCGGTGTCCGAGACAGTGATCGCGGTGCCCCCTTCCCGTGTCGGGCGGGCAGCTATACTCAGGCACCCCTCGCCCGGCATCGCCTGGACTGCGTTCGTGATGAGGTTGGTCAGCGCGCGCCTCAGCATCGACGGGTCGGACCGGATCTCTCCAGCGCCCTCCTCGACCGCGATGGACACCCTTATCCTCCGAGGTATCTTCGCGTCCCCGACCAGCTTCTCTAGGAAGTCGGTCAGGTCGATCCTCTCGACCTTCGGCTCCACTGGGCGGGAGTAGTCTGTTAGGTCCGAGACTATCTTGTTCATGTAGTCCGTCTGGTTCACGAGGGTGTCGAGGCTCTTCTCGATCCTGGCGCGCTCTGCCTCATCGATCCCTGAGGAGCGGACACTCTCGCGCATGCTGTAAGCCAGGTTCACGATCACCTGGAGCGGGTTGCGGAGGTCGTGCCCAACCATCAGCGCGGTCTCTCCGATCGCAGCCATCCTCTCAGCTTCCCGGAGCGCCTTCGTCCTCTCGAGCACGATCTTCTCCAGGTTCAATGTGTACTCCTTCAGGACCTCCTTCGCAAGCACCTCATCGGTTATGTCGAGTAAGATGCCCTGGTAGTGCGTTATCTTGCCGGAGTTGTCACGCCTCACCCAGGTGTAGTCCCTCACCCACCTCGTCCTGCAGTCCTTCGTGATTATCCTGTATGACTGCTCGAAGGCGTCCTCGCCCTTGAGCGAGTGTGCTCCAACCTCCGAGGAGATCCTCGCGATGTCCTCGGGGTGGACGATCTCAGTGAACTTGATCCCCCCAAGCATGAAGTCCTTTGGGGAATAACCGAAGACCGATGTGTTCTCCGTAACGTACTCGACGGGCCAGCCCTCTTCATTTCTCCAGAGGAAGGTCACCGCAGGGCTCTTGTTGATTATGAACTCGAGCTCGGAGAGTTCGGAAAGAGCGTCGGTCAGCTGCGCCTCTAGGACCTTCAGATCCGTAACGTCTATGCCGATGGTGAGGAGATGCTCGGATCCCTGGAACTGGATCTTCCGGTGGATGCTCAAGTATGCCTTCCCTCTGCGGGAAATCCATTCGTTCCTCACGGTTTCTCCGCCGCTCAGCGCCTGGAGACTCGGGCACGAGGGGCACTGCTTAGAGGCGCCCTTCAGTGCTTGGTAGCACTTCTTGTTCTCCGGGGACCCGAAGGTTTCCGAAAAGTGTCTGTTGTAGTATACGATGTTGAAGGATTGATCCTTAATGTAGACATAAGCGGGGATCGTGTCGAGCAGCGTCTGCTCGAGATGGGCGGTCCTTATCAGAGATATGGCGATCGAGGCATACTGCGAGATCGACTTTGTGTACTCGGCAAGGTACTCGAAATCGGATGGGGAGGATAGCACGAGGACGGCTGAAGGCTTCTTAAAGGCACGTATGCAGCAAAGCACGAAGACCCTCTTTCCGGAATGAGCGCTGGCGAGGCTGGCGGTCGCCTTCACTAGTCCACCATCCAAGGATCTTTGCAGCAGATCCGATGCGGCTGTTTCTTCGAAGTACTCGAGCAGGTCGAATGGCACGGAAGACGCGAGGGGTTTGATTGCGCCACGGTCGGACGGGTACACAGAAACTGCCGTCTCTGCCGATCCCGAGAATTTCCTGCAGAGCTCTTCGTAAAAGTTGAGCTCCCCTTTCGATGTATCGATTGGCATGTCAAACAGCCGCTCCCTGATTGCCAATAGGGATTTCAATTCCACGCAGTCGCTAGTGCTCATGTAAAGATCCTCCAGGAAGGCAGAATAGAGATTGCAGCCGACGGGATTGGCAGGAGGCTGTTTTGGACTTGGGGGCTGAAGGGGCATGGAGATGCCCAAAGCACCTCGCCAACTCCCAGCGCATATTTAATATCTTTCGCACCCAGTAGATAACATTTTGCTTCTGGACTTACCCAATAGACCTGGAATTCCAGAGGGGTTTAAAGGTATTTCTCCTCTGAAATGCGCCTTATCATTTCTTCGGAATTCCTTTCAACAAAATACCTGATCTTCTCCTAGATCAGAAGGATCTCCTGCTGCTGCTTATCGATCTGGTCGGCGATCGCCTTCACTAGATCCTCCGGCATGACGGGCTTGATCAGGTATGCGTCCGCGCCCAGGTTGAGTGCTTGGACTGCATTCTCGAGTGTGGAGTGACCAGTCAGAATAATCTTCCTCACCCGTGGGATCCTGTTCGTCTCCAGACGGCTCAGGAGCTCGATCCCGGATATGCCGGGGAGCACAAGATCCAGTACAATGACATCGAAGTACTTCTCCTTTATCTTCTCGAGGGCGTCCTCGCCAGTCTGGCTCGTTTCGACTCGGTACCCCCTCCCTTCGAGGATTGCCTTCATCGTTTCCAGCAGATCGAGATCGTCGTCCACCAGAAGCACGCTGTATTCTGGGGCGCCCATGAGGATCCCTCTTAGTTCTTATAAATTAGGATCATTCACTATAAAAAGTTAGTCCGGATCGGCATGGATTCTAAGATTTCCTGAAACAAGCACAATGCGGCAGGTTCTTTGCTTCTGGTCAATGGATCTTGTCCAGCATGCTTAAAGCTTATTCCAGAGCATTCTCTTTCATCGGAGGTCTATCATATGGGTGAGTGTCTTTACAAAGGTGGGTGCCTTTTCAGGCGTCTTTGAAAGTCTTTTTTCAGCCGCTGGGCGATGGCGCTCTAGCCCTCGTTCTTCCATAAGACCCGGCGGCGTCAATGCAAATACGAAGGCAGGTCGGGAAGGCTTGAGCCCGACCGCGAAAGTTCTGGCAGGGGTAGTTGCGCTGGCGCTCTGCTTCGTTGCAGTCCCCTTGATTGCGGCTACCATCGGCGGGTGGTACGCCTACTGGGGCGCCATACTGTTGAGCTGCGCCTGGGCGGCTGTGCTGCTCTGGCTGCGGGTAACCGAGTTCTGGGAGGGCGACTGAGGTGTCAGAAGCAGTCCCAATACCTACCCCGACGCCGGAGTCCGCAGTGGCAGTGGCGGCTGCAGTCGGGATAATGCTGGCGATCAGCGCAGGGATCGGGGTCTACTTCTACAGGAGGTGCAAGAGCTTCGACGACTGGGCAGTAGGGCACGGGGACGTCGGTCCGCTGGTTACAGGGCTGGCGCTCACGGCGACCTGGCTCAGCGGCTGGGCGATCTTCGGGAACGCTGGGCTCGGCTACACCTACGGCTGGTCCGGATCCTGGCTGATCGGCGCAATGAACCTCATGGGGCTCTCGCTCTGCGTCGTCCTGGGTTACAGGATGAGGAGGTACGCGGCCCTGGGCGCGAGGACGGTGCCGGAGGTGGCGAAGCTCAGGTTCGACAGCAGGCTGGTCCAGGGGCTGGCAGGCATGGCGATGGTCATTCTGCTGATAGTGTACAGCGTGGGGCAGTACAAGGCGATGGCATCAGTCTGGAAGCTCACGACGGGGACGGACTGGCTCGCCAGCCTCCTGATAACGGCGATACTCTGCGCGGCTTACATAATGATCGGGGGGTACGCTGGCACGCAGTTCTCGCTTGCGCTGCAGGGCGGCATATTCATGGTGATCGGATGGGCTTTCGGGATAGCCTCGATATTCTGGGCAGGGGGACCGGCGAAGGTCGCTGAGGCGATCTCTGCCGCGAACTTCGTGAAGCCAGGCGGGGTGGAAACCCCGGTGCCGATAGGCGGCTACACGGCGGCGATCGCCCCGTCCTACCCCGGTTACGACTGGCTAGGTGTGACGGCTGCGATGGTGATGTTCCTGCTGATGGCGACCGGGTTCCCGCAGAACATCGCAAGGTTCCTCGGGACGAGGAAGGTGACCAAGAAGGAGTACGGCGTCATTATGTTGATTGTCGCGCTCAACTGCGTCACCCCGCTGATGGTTGGTGCGATGGGCTACGCCGCGAGGGCGGTCTGGGGCGCCGACCTGATGGGTTCGGGCCCGATATACGGCGACGCAGCGGCATCGCTCGTCAGCATGGCGATCGGCGGCTCGGCTGGGGCCGCGGTCTTCTCGATGGCAGTCTTCTCTGCCGCGGTCTCGACGCTCGCGGGGATGGTCATGATCATGGCTACGAATGTCAGCAGGGACCTGATCCAGAACGGGGCGCCGAAGGTGAGCCCGAGGGTCCAGCTCATGCTTTCGAGGCTGCTGGTCATCCCGTTCGTGCTGATACCGCTCTGGTGGACATATACTTCGCCCCCGCCGGTGCTATCAGAGTTCATGTCCGGTTCAGCCGTGGCGCAGGCAGGCATATTCTTCTTCGTCGTGGCGGTCTCGATGTACTGGAGGAGGGCTACGAAGTGGGGCGCAGTCGCCACCATAGTGTACGGGATGGGGGTCGCGCTGCTCCACCCGAACGTCTACGGCAAGTTCGTCCCGCCATTCGGGCACTGGGGCGTGTGGGCGCTGACGCTGATGCTCGGGTGCGCAGCGGTCTATGTGGCGGTCAGCCTTGCGACGAAGCCGGTGCCGGAGGAGAGGCTCTCGAGGTTATTCCCGAAGAAGGTCTGAACCGAAGGAGCGGGCAATTGCCCCTTCTTCTTTCTCTTTCTCTTTCTTTCTCATCTTTCCGAGATCCGCATTCAGCTTCCAGCCGCCCAGTTCGCAAACCCAGCGAAGGAGGCTAGAGGCGGGCGTAGGCAGCCACAAATACGCCGTACCTTCCGCATGCCTCATCCTTTAACAGGGTTGTCGGCGCTGTTACGGAATCCGCCCTGAGACCAACACACCCATGATTTATTTTATAAAGTAAAAAGTTTGGTTTCAGAAACTAAAAGGCTACTTCTTTGCATTCCAGATCCTCGAGTCCAAGTCTGCGATTATGGCTTCAAGCACCTGTGTGGCATACCTCTTCGATTTTGCAGCCCTCACGAGGTTGCCCAAGATCTCCTCGGTCTCGGATGCCCGCTTAAGGTACTCTTTCTTGCTTATCTGCCGCCTCTCTAGCATCTGCCTGATCCCCGTCAGTTTGAGCAAAGGCTCCTGCCTGTCCAAGGTCAAGACTGCCAGCTCCTTTCCGAGATTGTCGTACCTCTTCAAGATCTTGGTTCGCATCTCCTTGAGTCCATTTGCGAGCTCCAGGGGAGGCGCTGCACCTGTGCCGCCCTCGCCCTTGTCCAATCCAGACATTGCCAAGTCGTACTCCTTTATCTTTGAGGATGCCATCGAAACGAGCTCCTCAGTGGCTGGGTCCAGAGGGGGCGGGTCAGGTGGGTAGAACAGGTGCTTGTGGAGGTCCCCCGGCCGCCGCACCATCCTCAATAAGCCCCCGGTCTTGCGCACGAGCTCCTCGAGCATCTCGAGCCTCTCGCTTGTCCCGAGGTAGATCACATCTATCGTGGCGTGCTGTATCAGCGCGTCGTAGATGTGGATGCGCGGGTCTTCCCCCAGGCTGTAGTCGGCATCGGTGATGAGTAGAATCTCGCGATCGCCGTGCTCGGAGGCCGTGAGTGAGAGCGCCTCCCTGATCCCCGCGCTGATCGGGGTGCCGCCCTCAGCATTTATCGTCGATATGTCGCCGATAAGGTGCGCGTAGTTCTCGTCGATCGCGCGCGCGTACTGGAAGGGGAGGACGGTCTTCACCAAGGGCTTACCCTTCCTGTTCTTGAAGACGACCAAAGCCACCCGGTCGTCCATCGCAAAGTGCGAGGTTTCACCCAGAAGCTGCTTGAGTTCCCCCTTCACAAGCTCTATCTTCGGGACTTCCAGATCGGCGACGCCGGCGGTCCCGCCCATGCTCCCGGAGGCGTCGACAAGGTAGACGCGGCTAAGCCCCAATACACATGTCCCCCATAATCGCATTCAAGCCCGGGACGGAGCTCCTTTGGAGGGCTCGATCTCGAGCACGATATCAGATATATCCCCGAACTCATTAATGATTCTTTTCTTTACGGCCTCTGCGATGCGGTGCGCCTCCTCGACAGTGATCGTTCCGTCGAGGCGGATTTTAGCCTGCCCCGCGATCGACCGACCGACCTTCCTGAGGCGGAGGTCCCTGACCCCTTGAACCCCCTCTACGCCGAGGGCGATTGAAGATATCCGGTCGATCAGTCCGGGGCAGAGGCACCCGTCCATCAGGACTACCGAGGACTCCCTTATCGAGACGAAGCCAACCGCGATTATCATCGCCGAGATTGCTATGCCGGCTACTGCGTCGAAGTAGAGCAGCCCCAAAGAAGAAAGGGCGACCCCTCCGACGACGACAAAGGAAGCGAGTCCGTCCTTGGTGGAGTTGTAGGCGTCTATCTTGAGGGCGAGCGACCCAGATTTCTTGGCGAGCATTATCTTCGCAATTGCCAGCGCGAGGGAGGTGGTGCCTGCCAGGATTGCGACTGCGATCGCCAGGGCGGCATTTCTGATCGGGGCAGGGTCGAGGGCTGCGAGGTACGACTCGTACAGCATCACCCCGCCTAGGGCGATCATCACCATTGCAGCGAGCAGCCCGAAGAGGTTCTCAGCCCTCGCGTAGCCGTGGCTGAATGCCCTGTCCGGGCGCCTCCTCGAGATCATTATCCCGGCGAGCACTAGCAGCGACACGACACTGTCCGGAAATGAATGGACCCCGTCGGCGACGAGCGCGATGCTCCCGAAGTAGAGTCCAGCGATCACCTCGCCGGCGCCTATCCCAAGCAAGAGGAAAACGGACACCCTGAGCAGAACCTGTTCCCTCTCCAGGTGTTCGTACCGGCTTTCAGGCAAGTTTGGCACCGCCACCCTTACAGCACCCTTGTTTTTCTTTCAGCCGCTGGCTACTTTTTTGACTCTTTTCAAGGCTTATTCGGGAGCCCTCAATTAATATTTTGCACTGATTCGGAAAAAGATATTTCTCCGCAATCCCGAATACTTCGCATGGGACTTCTAGAGCACCCCCACGCAGCGCCGATCGAGGAGATAGAGCGGAACCTTGGGACGTCTCGGGCAGGACTAACCCGGGAGGAGGCAGCCAGGAGGCTCGCGGCATACGGCAAGAATCTGATTGAGGAGGAGAAGCCATCCAGGCTCAGGGTCTTCGCAAGGCAGTTCAAGAGTATACTGATCTACGTGCTGATCGTCGCGTCGGTGATCGCCCTTGTGCTGGACAAGACTGAGGACTTCTTCGTCATAGTATCGATCGTGATGCTGAACGGGGTGCTCGGGTTCTGGCAGGAAATGAAGGCTGAGGCATCGATCCGCGCGCTGAAGAAGATGGCAGAGAGCAGGGCGACGGTCATCAGGGGAGGCGAGGAGGCAGTTGTGCCGTCTTCCGAGCTGGTCCCGGGCGACGTGGTGGTCGTCAAGGAGGGGGACGTCGTCAGCGCCGACATAAGGCTATTCGAGAGCGAAGGGCTCATGGTGGACGAGGCTACGATAACCGGGGAATCCATACCCGCCTCTAAGGACGAGACGGCAGTCCTGGATCCTTCCACCCCGCCATACGACATGACGAACATGCTCTTCTCCGGGACCACGGTGGTGAGGGGGTCGGGCACTGGATACGTCTGCAGGACAGGGAGGGCAACGTACCTCGCATCGATCGCCGAGAGGGCGAAGGAGAGCTCGCCGGACAGCCCTCTCACGTGCGCGGTGAGGGAGTTCTTCAAGAGGTACGTCTTTCTGCTCATCGCCATATTCGCTGCCGTCGGGATAGTCGGGTACACGCAGGGGCGCGAGCTCGGGAACCTTGCGTACCTCCTCGTCGCGCAGATGGTCTCAGCCGTGCCCGAGGGTTTGCCGCTCGTGGTCACGATAGTGATGGTCGTTGGGGCTGTGAACCTGAGCCGCAGGAAGACGCTCACCAGGTACCTGCCATCGGTAGAGACGCTCGGGAGCGCCACGGTCATAGCCTCGGACAAGACGGGCACGATCACGGAGGGGAAGCTCGAGGTCAAGGAGGCAGTAGTGCTGGACGATGAGCTCGCCAGGCTCGGGGCAGCCCTCTGCAACGACTCCGACGGGGAGGCGGGGGACCCGATAGACCTTGCGCTGAGCAAGTGGGTCGGCGAGGGGTACTGCAG
>MAGV01000005.1 GCA_001717015.1 Candidatus Methanosuratincola petrocarbonis (ex Vanwonterghem et al. 2016)
CTCGAGATATGCCCCCTCCTCCACCACGCAGTCGGGCCCGAGGACGCAATTGCTGGACACCGTGGCGTGGGGCGCTATCCTGCATCCCTCGCCGATGACCGTGGGGCCGAAGACCGAGGCCTCGGGGGAGATGTCCGCCTCCCCCTCCACCCACACCGAGGGCCTTACCATCTTTCCCCGGAACTCGAAGGGATAGGCGCGCCGCAGGATGTCGTAATGGGCCTGCAGGTATTTCGCAGGGGTGCCGATGTCCAGCCAGTAGGCGTCGCTGGGAAAGCCGTACATGGGGATGCCGTCCTCGAGGAGGCCGGGGAAGAGCTGGCGCTCGAAGGAGTAGCGCTCGCCCGCCGGCACGCGGTCCAGCAGCTCAGGCTCAAGCACGTAGGTCCCCGCGTTGATGAGGTCGGTCACCACCTGGTCCCAGCTCGGCTTCTCCAGGAACTCCTTGATCCGGCCCCTGCGGTCCAGGGGGACCAGTCCGTAGGCGGTGGGGTCCTCCACGCGCGTGAGGTACAGGGTGGCCTGTCCCCCCTTCTCGCGGTGATAGGCGATGAGGTTGGCGAGGTCGAGGTCGCTCAGCACGTCGCCGTTGAAGACCAGGAAGGTGCCCTCGATGTAGCGCTCCACGTTCTTCACCGCCCCGCAGGTGTCCAGGGGCTCCTCCTCGGTGACGTAGGTGAGCTTCACCCCCAGCGCACTGCCGTCGCCGAAACAGGAGGCGAAGACCTCGGGCTTATAGGCGGTGGAGAGGATGATGTCGGTGACGCCGTAACGCCTGCAGAGCTCGATCTGGAACTCCAGGAAGGGCCGGTTCATGAGGGGGAGCACGGGTTTGGGCACCGTGAGGGTGAGGGGACGCAGTCTGGTCCCCTGCCCGCCTACCAGGATAACCGCCTGCATGTATCTACCTCCTTTGCCTCCCGCCGACCTCCGCCCTCCACCAGTCCAGCACGTCCGAGAGGGTCTGCTCCAGGCTGAGCCGGGGCCTCCACCCCGTGACCTCCCGCATCCTGGCGTTATCCCCCCTGAGCACCGGGATGTCCGCCACGCGGTATTTCTGCGGGTCCACCACCACCTCTATAGGCGTCCCGCTCAGGGATAGCAAGGTGTCCAGCAGCTCCGATACGGGGTGGTCCTCCCCCGAGCAGACATTGTACGCCTCTCCTGGGACCCCCTTCCGGAGCAGCTCCCAGTACGCCCCCACCAGGTCGCGCACGTCGGAGAAATCCCGCCTCGCCTCCAGGTTGCCCACCCGGATCACCGGCTCCCGCAGGCCCGCCTCCGCCTCCGCTATCTGGCGCGCGAAGTCGGAGGCCACGAACTCCGCCGACTGCCCGGGCCCGATCATGTTGAAGGCGCGGGTGATGACCGTCTCCATGCCGTAGGCCTGGTGGCAGAAGACGGCGTGGTACTCCTGCATCACCTTGCTCAGGGCATATGGGCTGGAGGGCCGGAGGGGGTGGGTCTCCCTTATGGGGAGCTCGTCCTCGCTCACCTTTCCATATTCCTCCGACGAACATGCGACATGCACCCTCGCCTCCACCCCCGCCACGCGCAGGGCCTCGATGAGGTTCGCCTGCCCGTGCAGGGCGATGCGGAAGGTGAGCTCGGGGTCCTCCCAGGAACGGCGCACCGAGCTCTGGGCCGCGAGGTGAAAGACGTAATGGGGGCGGAAGCCCTTGACCAGCTCGAACAGCGCCCTTCCGTCCAGGATGTCGCACACCTCGAAGGCACAGGCCTTCCACGGCCCGCCCTCNCCCCGGCGCCGGCCTCCTGCACCAGATAGGCCGCCAGGTGCCTGCCCACGAACCCGTCCGCCCCGGTGATGAGCACTCTGGGCGTCACGGAGAACTCCTCTTGGCGATCATGTCCGCGATGAGCCCCAGGACCAGGATCTGCAGGCCGCCCAGCACCAGGATCACCGTGCTGGGGGTGACCCGCCAGCTGTAGCGCACCACGTCCGCGATGAGCTTGCCAGTCCCGGTGAGCAGGAGGAGCATGGCCAGGGGCAGGAAGATCTTCAAGGGGCTGAACCAGGTGATGGTGCGGAAGATGGTCATGAGGTAATTGCCGGTATCTCTTACGGGGTGAAAGGTGGACTTACCCTTGCGCGGGTAGTAGTCGATGGGCACGTACTTCACAGGATGGCTGTTGGTGAGGAAGGCCAGGGTGATGGTGCTCACCCAGGAATGCCCGTTGGGGAGCATGTGCAGGTAGGGAAGCGCCGTCTCCCTGCGCATGGCCCTCATACCCGAGTTGAGGTCCGGTATCCTGGCGCCGCTTATGAACTCGGCCAGCTTGCGGATGAGGAACTTGGTCGGCACGCGCAGGAACTTGAGGGTCCCCGCCTCCTTCGTCCTCGCCCCCACCACCATCTCGCAGTCGTCCAGGGCCTCCACCAGCCGTGGGATGTCCCGCATGGGGTAGGTGCCGTCCCCGTCGGAGATGACCACCACCTCGCCCGTGGCGTGCCTGATGCCCGTAGAACGCGCGGCCCCTCCCCCCATGTTGTAGGGATGGCGGATGAGGCGCACCTCGGGGAAGGAGGCCGCTATCTCCGCCGTGCCGTCGGTGGAGCCGTCGTCTACCACGATGATCTCCCATTCCCAGTCGGTGGCCTGCAGCGCTTCCACGGCCGCGTGCAGATCCCCCTCCAGAGCTTCCTCCTCGTTGTATGCCGGCAATACCAGGCTGACCTTCACTGGCGCCTCCAAATGCGATGCCCTCGCTGGGAATCTGGACCGTTCGCTCCGTATTCTAATGAATGGACAGCGCGCAGGTCAAAGAACGCGGCACCGCGAGGATCGGCGGGCACTGGTGCGCGTCTCCACCAAGAGACTCCGACGGCCTCGCCGCGTGGCCAGGCCGTGTGGAGGCGACTTACCCCGCCTATGCCTTCCTTAGGATGAAGAACTTGTGGACAGGGTTCTTGAAGACGCGATAGGTCCTTTCGAGGGTGAACCCCGCACTTTCCATATCGGAGACGATCCTCCGCAGCGGGTATCCCTTCCTGCTTATCTCCCACTTGTGGTAGGCTTCGAGGGCGGGCAGGTGAAGCCTGGGGTAAGGGATCATCAACCGCTTCTCCTTTACGAAGGGCAACTTGAGCAATGCCCTCACCGCTCCTCTCTGGTCCGGCAGGGAGACCACAGCCTTCCTTGCGCAGACCCTTCCTATCTCGCGCAAAGCCTGCCCGAAACAATCGTATTCCAGGTGCTCGAGGACCTCGAAGCAGGCAACCACGTCGAAAGCTCCGTCTTCCAAGGGCATCTCCAGCACGCTGGCTACGATATCGGGAGAAAGCTCCTCCCTGATATCCAGGGTGGTTACCGCGTATCCTCTGCCCTTGAGATAGCTTGACAGCATGCCATTGCCGATGCCGATCTCGAGCACGCTCGCGGGAGACTGCCTCATGATCTCACTTATTTGGTGTCAGTAACTGGCAAACCTGGCCTTGCTGTCGTAAGCGGCGTCGAAGTAGCCCATGTCTTGCGCTTTCCTTCAAACCATGACCGCCACAATGCAAGCCCGCTGGGCGATCCGCTCCGTACGTTCCTCCTCCAGCCCGCGCTATCGACCTCTTGGCTGGCCGGCGGCTGATTCAAGTATAATACCCTCGGTGGCTTAAGAGAAAAGCTGCCGCAAAAGGCCTGGTGGCATACCTGGGGGTTTTCATGGCCGGATTCGCTGGCTTGTCGGGGATGGGGAGAATCGATTTCGACGATGAAGAGGTGATCCGGGCCCTCTCCTTCACCGGTCTCGAAATCGTGACCCGTCACGTCTCGCCGTACTCGTCCTGGGTTGCGGTGACTCACGAGGGCGAGGCGCGGCGTCAGGCACCCGTCTACCACGACTCAGGAACCGCTTTGTTGCTGCACGGGTATATCACGGGGATAGAAGGACGGGCAGAGTTCCCGAACGGCGACGTCCTTGCCCTTTGCGCTGGTCTCTACCTGGAGGAGGGCCCTTTTTTCGCCCGGCGGCTGAACGGTGCCTTCGTCCTGGTCATCGAGGACCTCGCCAGCGGCAGGGTTCATCTCATCTCCGACCGCTTGGGCACATGCAACGTCTACTTCCATCTGGCTAGCGGCTTTTTCTCCTTTGCGACGCGCCTGGAAGCCATCCGTTGTGTGAACCCCTCCATCGCTGACAGGGTAAACGAGTCCGCGCTGGCCACGTTCCTGACCCTGGGGCGAATCCTCGAGGGAAGCATGCTCGAGGCTGTGAGGAGACTTGATTCCGCGTGCGTCCTAACCTATGACGGCGCCGTGCTCACTGAAGAACGTTACTGGAAGCCCTTCTTCCTGTACTCCGACAATCCACTGGGCTACGAGGACAACGCGCGTAGGCTGGTGCAGGCGATGGGAGAGGCGGTCTTGGATTGCGTCCGCGGCCTAGACAAGGTCGGCCTGTTTCTTAGTGGAGGCCTGGATTCCAGGATGGTTCTCTTCTTCCTGGGCGGCCGCGACGTCACCTCCTACACCGCTTGCGACCGCCGCAACTTGGAGACGCGTGTGGCGGAAAAGGCCGCGCGCCGCGCTGGAGCGGCGCACGTCATGCTGTTGAGGAAAACCAGCCATTACCTAGATATCGTGCCCCAAGCAGTCCGCATCTGCGAAGGCAGCTACGAATACGACCACGCTCATCTGGAGGGACTATGGAGGGAGCTCGGTGAGCGCGAAGACCGCGTCTTCCTCTCCGGCTTCGGCATGAACTCCATCTTGCGGACCATCTGCCTCTCGAAACTCGACGCTCCTTTCCGCATGCGCTCGGGCTATGACAGGGTGATAGAGAGCTTTGACAGCGTGGAGGCGGTCGAAGGTCGGTTGATAAAACTCCTGGGGTCTGAGCAAGATGCGCTCGCGGTCATGGCGCCCGCACTACAGCGGGACGCCGCCGGATATCCCAGGTAGGCGCTTTCGCGCTTTCTTGCGCAATATGAGAATTGTATTGAATCGCCGGTGGACCTTTTCGACCTATACTTTTTAGGTCAAATATGCAGCATCCGCATTTTTCCCTTCTTGGAATCGCTGCGGCAGTGTTTACCCGAGCGTTGCCCCTCGTTCGATAACCGTGTCGTAAACATAACCCTCTCTGTTCCTCCACAGCAGAGGCTCGATTTCCGCCTCTTCAGGCAGGCCTTGCTGCTGGCCGATCTGCGGCTGGCGCTCCTGATCGACGCAAACGACTGCGTCCCAGCCGCGTTGGGCGGCAACCTGGCCAAACTCGGCAGGAAGGCCTTAAAAACGGTTGAGCGCGTGCCGACAACGATCAGGAAAAAGCCATCCCGCCTCGACGGGCTGTGGCTTCAGAAGGCCGGCTCCTGGCATGATCCCGGCGTCCTGCGGAGATATGGCGAGATATGGAAAATTCTATATACCCTCCTCGAAGACGAAGCGGCGATGCGCGACGGCCTGATCAACGCGGACGGGGTGCAGAGCCTGCTCCGGAGCCACCTGGAGGGCAGGGGCTACCACCACATCATGCTCACCAGGGCCCTCTCCTTCCTCGAGTGGAGGCGCTCCTGAGCGCGATCTATACCGCTTCCTTCCCTTTACATGCCGGCGTCGGTTCGGTGGGTGGCCCTGGCGGGACAGCGGAGCAGGCGGAGCGCTTTCACGAAGGCCCAGCTTCTTCGCTCTTTGTGGTCACCTCCTGCTTCCCCCGCAGAAGGCCCCAGTACTCCCGGATCATGTCACGCTCGCAGCCCATGACCATGACGGCGTACAGCGACGCTCCCAGGACCAGCAAGATGGCGAGAAGACCGGCGCCCGCGGGAACGACGCCCCGAGCAACAGGTAAGTGGCGAAAACCGCCGCCCCCATGACGGCGTTGATACACAGGGGCGTGGCGATGGCCACCGTGTACTGCCTGAAGCTCAGACCGATCACGCTCTTGAGGATCGCCAGCGCCAGCAAGAAATAGAGGAGGGAGAGGCCGTTCTCCAGCCATGCGATCGTGTACATGCCCCGGCGCACGAACGCCCAGAAAAGTACGGTGTTTAGGATGGAGCTCGCCAGGTTGTAGTAGAAACCGAGATCCGTCCTACCCTTGGTGTAGATGATGGACCCAAGGGGGTTGATGAGTGCCTTCAGCGCTCCCAGGATCACCAGTATCTGGACCAGCGGTACGGCCGGGCCCCATTTCGCTCCGAAGAAGGCGGGGATGAAGACCTGAGACGTCGCCGCCATCAATGCAAGCACGGGGAAAGTCAGAAAGGCGACCATCCTGGAGAGCTCGCAGTAACCCCGGCGCAGGATGTCGTCGTTTTTCTGCCTCTTCGCGAAGACAGGAAACGCCACCTTGGTGAGAACGGGGTTTATCTTGATGAACGGCTCGACCACCAGATGGTAAGCGATCATGTAGATGCCAAGCGTCTCGCCGCCCAGAAACCTGCCCAAAATTACTTAATCGACATTCGACTGGAAGAAGTTGAGGATGCGCTCGCCCATATTGAACACCCCGAAGCGGAGGTAGCTCCTGAGATACGAGGCCTTGAAGAACATGCGAGGGTACCAGACTTTCCACCCCAGCGCCGTCTGCAGGGCGGCGAGCATGACGATCTCCGCTATCGCCCCCCACACCAGCGCGTATACCCCGGCCCCCAGAACCGCGGCTGTCACCGCCGCCGCAGCGGCGGCCAGGGCGGACCCAATCTCCAGCAGGGCGATGCTGCGGAACATGAGTTCCTTTTGCAGGATCATACGGAATGGAATCCCGATGGATGTGATCAGGAAGACGGGGGATATCCACAGCACCAGGTCGTAAAGGCGTGGTTCGTTGTAGAAGCGGACGACCAGGGGGGCCGCCACTGCTACGATGGCGGTGACGAGGATGCCGGTGTAGATGTTGAACCAGTAGATGCTGGAGAGCTCGTCCTCGCTGGCGTCCTGCTTCCAGATGATGGCCAGGCTGATGCCCATGTCCGAGAAGGCCTGGCCTAGCCCCACGATCACCGTCACCATAGCCATGAGCCCGAAGTCGTTCGGGGCCAGCAGGCGCGCCAGGATGATCGTCCTCGCATACTTGGTGAGGGTGACGAACGCGGTCGAGGTTCCGGTCCATTTCGCACCATGAACGGCCTTGGACTTCAGTGTCGTCATCTGCCACACCACGCGATCGCATACCAGACGAACGGTATTTTGGCATGAAGAAAGGTCTTTCCCATCATATCAGAACGGGCAAGCGCGGTCTTTTTGCCGCGGCGGGAATATCTTTCGCCGGCCATGCGCTTTCAATGCTCGAAGCCTAGTGTGTAGGAGGCCACCGGGAGGCACGATCGAGTCCCTGAAGGCTATTCTGACCGCCGCCTCCGCTCACGGCTCGGACCCGCCCAGACCTCCGGTATCAGCGTCATGACCACAGCCCCAGTAGGCGAGGATATGCCCTTCGGCGGTCTTGTGGGCGTACTCTGCAGAAAGAGCTGCGTCAGGCGGCGTTAGTCGATTGCCTGCGTTATCCCTGCGTAAGGCCAGCGCGATAGTTTCAGCCAGAGAGGCAGGACACCCAGGCCTGGCCATCTGAACTCCGTGACGGCGCAACTCCGCCATATCCCCAACTTCACTTACTACTATTGATTTTCCCAGAGAAAGAGCAAGGGTCACCGATGAGCTCGCCGAATCGAGATGGGTGAACGGAAAAACCGCCAGATCGCTTGCGAGGATGTACCCCTCCAATTTTTTATAGGGCAGATATCCCAGGCGGGTTATGACCATATCCTCAACCGCTTCCTCATGTATTATGCGTTCATACCTCCCCCAGTCTCCCCAGCACTCGCCAGCTACCAGTAGCCTCGCTTCAGAGCAGACCTCTCTCACCTCGGGCAGAGCCCGGAGCAGCACGTCCAGCCCCTTGTAGTCCCGTATGTTGCCGAAAAAAATGAGCAGGGTTTCCCCCTCTCTCAATCCCAGCTCTCGTCGGATCGCCTCCACATCGACGTTATCGTCATAGGCCTCCTGCGCCGAGCGGAAGGGAGGGTGTGGGACCACGTGCACGGCTTTTCGCGAGCGCACCCGCTTCACGAGCTTTTCCCGGCATGACTCACCATGTACGATAAACTCGTCTCCCAGGGGCAGTATCAAGCAATTAAGGAAGCGAAGCAGTGACCCGCCCTCATGAGGATCGACGTTGTGAACGGTGATGATAATGCGCTTGCCCCTAAGCCTTGCTATGCCAAGAACGATCATATATACGGGAAAGAGCAAGCCGGTCCACCACTGCGCATGCACAATGTATCCCCGAGCAGAAAGCCCAGCCTTAAGCCAGGTGAAGGGGTTAAGAACATCCAGTATCCTGCGATGCTTTATCTTAGTAGCGGCAACGTCGATGGGGTAAAGGTCATCTTCACACGTTTTTCCGGGGTAGAGTATTTCTGGGTACAGCCTCTTGAAATCGATGAACTCGATCTCCAAGTGCTCGCTGAGTATACTGGCCAGCTCTGCACAGTAAGGGCTGATGCCCTTGAGAGGAGGCAGGGTTCCGATCAAGGTCACGTCCACCGCAGCCTTATCATCGTTCATCGCTGTCCCACTATCCATGAATGCGCCCTCACTTTCTCCCTCTTTCATATGAAGTATCTTTCGCCATATTAGGTCAAACATTAACGCGCCTGCTGCCTCCGCTCAAGCTTAGGATGGTAGCATATTCGCGACGGCCGCGATGCCGCTGCAATGGGGTACCGCTCATTCCGGCGGAGACGCAGCCGGATGAGGGTGCGCTTTCGGGCGCTGGGCTTGGATGCTACGCACGGAGAGGGTCCCACTGCCCAGAAAAGACAGATAAGGAGCCTGTTGCATAAACCACCATAAGCATGCAGGGAAAGCCGTCTCGGGAAGAATTCATACTTGTATTGCTAGAACACTTTTGTGAAAAGGCAATCGGCGGATCTGGAAGAGAAAGGAGAGGCGGCATGGTTTACTGCTTCATCCCTTTTTGACTGCAACCAACAGTATCGTATCCCTCGAGAATATGCTGGATTGGCTCCACGAGGACGATCTGGCATTTTTCATATCGAATCGACTCATAATAAATAAACACGAAAAGGTTTCGTTGCCTCAAAATAAAAATCTACTCGAAGCGAGGCGCCGAAGATCCCCTCGGATAACGTATGTCCCGAGGGGGTGAGGAAGTCGTGGTCGGATCTCATGACCGGGAAGAGGATCACCCGGGAGGCGGCCAGGAGGTACGCAAAGGCCTCGAGGAAGGAAAAGGGCCGCTACCGGACGAGTTCTGCGCCCTGACGGGGAACGACCGCTCCTATGCGGCGGAGTCACTTAAAAAGGGGCCGCCCGAAAAGGGGAAGAGCAAGAGGGGCGCCTTAAGACCCGTGGGCTCAAGCCGGGGCCGCAAGCCGGCATATACCGCCGAGGTCAGGAGGCAGCCGGTCGGGGTGTGGTCCATCCTGGACCGCCCCTGCGGGAAAAGGCCTCAGGCGGCCATGCCCGCCACGCCT
>MAGV01000050.1:0-877 GCA_001717015.1 Candidatus Methanosuratincola petrocarbonis (ex Vanwonterghem et al. 2016)
ATCACGGCGCCGACGTCCATCCCCGTATTCCCGAGGATGGAAGGGTTGACGATGATTATGTAAGCCATCGTCATAAAAGTTGTGACGCCCGCTATGATCTCGGTCCTTACGTTGGTGCGGTTCTGTTTGAGATGGAATACGCTTTCAAGGAAGCCGCCGTTTGCACCTTCCGACTTGACCTGTGCCATGCCAAAACCTCCTTAGCGTTGAACGTGAGATCCGCACTTACACACCCGAGCGTGCCGAAGAACCCTTCTAACTCCCCATCCCCCCTTCCTGAAGGACTATCGGTTCTCGGATGCACTTGCGTCATACCACTGGAATTTCGACATGTACTTGGAAAAACCTCCTCATTGGGCTATCCCACGAAAACTTCATAAAGCTAGTCAGGAGCCGGAATCACAGAGGCAGTCAAGAATCTGAGCCGCACGATTTTGCAAGCGCGTGTACCACATGCTCGAGATCTTCTCCTGAAAGCCCGGGGTGAACAGGCAGCGAAAGGACGCGCCGGTAGATCTGCTCGGTCACAGGACAGTCCGTCGGCGTCTTGAGATTGTCCAGGTAGCATGGTTGATCATAGATGGGCATGGGATAGTGCACCCCGGTCTCGACCCCGGCGGACCTCAACGCTGACGCTATCTCATCGCGAGTGCGCCCGGCTTTCTCTTCATCGACGAGCACCGTATACTGGTGGAAAACGTGAGTTGCATGGGGCATGATATAAGGCGGGATGAAGCCCGTCAGGCCCAGGTGTGATATGCTGTCAGTAAGAAACTTGGCGTTCTTGCGGCGAACCCGGGAGAACTCATCTATGAGCCTCACCTGTTCACGCCCGATTGCTGCGGCGACTTCAGTCATACGGTAATTGTACCCGACC
>MAGV01000050.1:1482-3129 GCA_001717015.1 Candidatus Methanosuratincola petrocarbonis (ex Vanwonterghem et al. 2016)
CTGCTGTACCGCTGCTGACTGATATTACGTGTTTGCACCCGATATACTCCGCAAGCCGTGCCTCAAAATCCTCCACTACCCGGCCCTGGATGAGCATTCCCGAGCGCAAGACGGCCAACACTGCCTCCTCGATCTCGCGGCTGTGATAAGGCCTCGCCATCGGAACGCGCCGGAACTTCAACTCTGTTGACTCTGTCGCCTCGACTATCCGCTCCCGCATGGTATCTCTCCTTTGCTCTCACCTGTGACAGAACAGACCGTATTTCGGCACAGCGGACAGATCTCCTGCTTCGCTGTGAAGCGGCCCATTACGCTCTTCCCCTTTATGTGAATTCTTCTCTGGGTTGCCGGTGTTGTATTCCGTCATGCAATCACCGGCGACCCATCCGGAAGCGAGGAGCCTTCTGCGCACTGACTTTGTGTCGCCTCGGGGAACAAGGGCGAAATTCCAACGCGTTTTCCTCGATCAGACAGGGATACGAGGCGTCACGGCGAATACATCAACCTGTATGAGACACGGCACGGATAGCGACGCAGGGGAGGGGCCAGAGTTGAAAGATGCGCCAGGGCTCAGGGACGCCCTCGATCTCGCTGTATCGAAAGGGGCAAGCTACGCCGACCTCAGGGTTGTTTTGAGGAAGGAAGAGTCCATCTCGGTCAAGAATGGGACTGTCGAAGGCGTGTCCATGAGCGAAGATCAGGGTTTCGGCGTAAGGGTCCTCGTGGATGGAGCATGGGGCTTTGCTTCCAGCTCAAAACTGAACCTGGACGAAGCGCTCCGTGTGGCCGCGGACGCAGTCAGGATAGCGAGGGCAAGCGCCAGGGTGAAGCAGCGTGACGTTCGCCTTTCACCCGTGGAGCCGGTGAAGGACGTTCATAGAACGCCGTGCAAGGTGGACCCGTTCTCGGTGCCCGTGGACAAGAAGATCGAGCTTCTCCTCGATGCCGACAGGCTGGCGCGCCAGGACGAGCGGGTTAGAGTCTCCACTGCCGCCATGAGGTTCTTCAAGGAGAGCAAAACCTTCATCTCGACCGAAGGGGCGGAGATCTCTCAGGAGAGGGTTGAGAGCGGCGCCGGGGTGTCGGCCACAGCCGTGGGCCAGGGAGAAATGCAGAGAAGATCATACCCGGCGGCCTTCGGGGGTGACTTCGCTTGCGCCGGCTATGAGTTCATAGAAGCGCTCGACCTTCCAGGCCACGCGGAACAGGTCGGCAGGGAAGCGGGGGAACTCCTCGACGCACCGCAGTGCCCGCCCATGACGACCACGGTTATCCTGGGCACCAACCAGATGGCCCTTCAGATCCATGAGTCCTGTGGTCACCCGTCCGAACTCGACAGGGTTTTCGGCACGGAGGCTAGCTACGCCGGGACTAGCTTTCTGACTCCCGAGAAGCAGGGCACATTCAAATACGGATCAGACCTCGTAAGCATCACCGCCGATGCGACAATCCCGGGCGGTCTCGGAAGCTTTGGGTATGACGATGAAGGGGTGCCCGCCCAGAGAACCGCGATCGTAGACGGCGGCGTATTTGCGAACTATCTTACCTCGAGAGAGACCGCAGCCAGGATCGGCCAGGCGAGCAACGGAACGATGCGCGCAGACGGGCCGCACAGGATGCCCCTGATCAGGATGACCAACATAAACC
>MAGV01000050.1:3455-11104 GCA_001717015.1 Candidatus Methanosuratincola petrocarbonis (ex Vanwonterghem et al. 2016)
GAGGGTAGGTGTGGGGAAATGGTAGGCGCGAAAGGTCGGAGGAGCAGAGAACACGCGCGGGTTGCCGACGTGGTCCTCAACACGTACAGGGCTGACCAGGTCGAGGTGTCCGTGTCAACAGCCGATACCTACCTTACGAGGTTCGCCAACTCCGAGATCCACCAGAACACGGGCGAGCACGCGACCGAGGTGGTAGTGAGGGCGGTCTTCGGCCAAAGGGTCGGCGTTGCTTCGACGACCGGGTTGGACCGGGAATCGGTGGAGGCAGCGGTGAGGCGCGCGGAAGAGATAGCGAAATTGCAGCCCGAGAACCCGGGGTTCCCGGGCCTCCCCGGGCCTTCCGGCTACGGGCATGTCGATGGGTACTCAGAAGCCACCGCCTCGTTTTCACCTGAAGAGAGGGCAAGCGGAGCCGGCGAAATCTGCAGGCTTGCCGTCGCGAGCGGCCTGGTAGCCTCCGGCTCGTTTTCGACGGGGGCTTTCGAGATCCTGGTGGCGAATTCCCGGGGGCTCCTGGCTGAGACGTGTTTCACAAAGGCGAACCTCCTTACCGTTGTTATGTCGTCTTCAGGCTCCGGTTACGCAGAGCGCTACTCGACACGCGTTGAGGACATAGATCCCCGTGCAGTTGCGAAAGAGGCTGTGGAAGGCTGCCTCGCCGATGCTAACCCGGGCGAAATCGAGCCCGGAGAGTATGAGGCGGTGTTCGAGGAGTACGCTGTCGCGGACATGCTGCAGATGCTGTCGTACATGGGCTTCGGCGCTCTTGCGTACCAGGAGGGGCGCAGCTTCATGTCGGGGAACCTCGGACAGAGGATAACCGGGCCCAACATCACCATCTGGGACGACGGGCTCGATCCGGGCGGTATCCCCCTGCCGTTTGACACGGAGGGCGTGCCCAAACAAAAGGTGGTGTTCATTGAAAACGGCGTCGCCCGGGGGGTTGTGTATGACTCGTACACGGCGGCGCGCGAAGGGCGGGCATCAACAGGCCATGCCGTGTCGCCTCTCCCGTCGTTCGGGCCTTTCGCGGTCAACCTGTTCATGGCCGGAGGCAACTCCAGTTTGCCGGAAATGATCGCCAGCACGAAACGGGGGGTCTACGTAAAGCGGCTACACTACACCAACCCCGTTCATCCCATAAAATCGCTCCTGACAGGGATGACGAGAGACGGCGCGTTCCTCATTGAGAACGGCAAGATCGTCCGTCCCGTGAAAAACCTCAGGTTTACCGAGAGCATCCTCGGCGCGTTGTCCTCGGCGGACCTCATCTCCAGGGAGACGAAGCTGCTGCCGCTGTTCTCCGTGGGCGGCGTAAGGGCTCCTGCGATAAAGGTGGCCAAGTTCACGTTCACGGGCGTTACCGAGTATTGAGGGCCATTTGTCCCTTGCCGCCATGTGGTTTTCCCTTCTCTATCACGGGGGACTGGACACTTGCTCCCGAGTCAGCACTGTTCATCCCGTCTTCCGTACGAAAGTAACGGCAGCGTGTGCGATCGACGATGAGGAGCGCCTGGTGTTATGCCGGCATCCCGTACGTCAGTCGCCTTCATGGTGTTCCTTCCTGTTCCACGTACATTAGCTACTCGCTCTTCCTTGGGGAATGCTTAAACATCTTCTCAACGGACAGACCGATAGAATAGGTGCGATGCGACTACAGAAGCCGCTGCAGCAAGCAGGACCATGAGGGCCAGGGAGCGGAATGCTGCTGAGATTGCCATATCGGGCTGCAACATCATCGAACGAAGGGCGCTTGACGCCATGTTTATTGGATTGACTAGCGCTATGGCCCTTAACCAATGGGGGGCGGCTTCAACGGGGTAGAAAACGGACGAGGTGAAAACCAACGGAAGGATAAGTGCATTGATGACTATATTGAACATCTCCTGCCTGACTATGACTGAGGACAGTGCACAGAAAACCATGCCAACGAACCAGGTGAAGACGGCTACTTCACACATGGCTACGAGCACTCTGGCTGGTCCGCATGCCAGCTTCGTGCCAAGAAGCGATCCAACCAGTAGAAGCGTTCCGGTGTACAGGAGGGTTTGCAAGACTACGGATCCCACGTTAGACGCAAGGATAAGCCACCGGCGGATAGGGAGAGCGAACAAAGTTTCGAGTTCCCCAGTCATCCGGTCAACGTAGATCGGCGTTCCGGCATGCACCCCTTTGTGCCAGGCAGCAATCGCAAGTATGCCCGGAAGAATGAAAGAGGTATAGTCTAAAGGTCTTCCGCCGTATTGGACAGGCGGCACGATCTTGACCATAACCTGGCCGAAAATCAGCAAATAGGCAGTTGGCTCCAGAATGGGGATGATGATGCTGTGCGACGAACTCAGAAAGAGACGCCACTGCCTGTAAGCCATGCCCAACAGTTCACGGGCTCTCAAGGCCGTCACCCTTTCCGGCTTCTTCTTGGGACACTGAGCCCACCTGTGTCTGGCCGATCAAGCTTAGATACACGTCTTGAAACTTAGGTGGCATAACTCTCAAGGACCTCACCACGGTACCGCTGTTTGCCAGTATCTCCAGTACTCGCGGAAGGGTCCATTGAGCGTGTCTCATACGAAGGGTCAAGACGTTTCCCCGGATTTCCGATTCTACATCCATACCCAGTAATTCCTCCAACGGAGTCGTCAACGCTGATCCAACTTCGATTTCAACCTCTGTCTTCCCCATCTCCTGAAGGAGTCCCTTGACGCTCCCGGACGCCACGACTACACCGTTGTTGATGAGGATGAGGTCGTCACACAAGGCTTCCACTTCGTCCATAGAGTGGGTGCTAATAAACGTGGTGGCACCCGATTGGCGCACCAGGTGTGCGAGTTGCTCCCAAAACTCCAGTCTCGCGCTGGGATCTAAGCCGACGCTGGGCTCATCGAGAAAGTAGCATTGGGCCTGGCATGCAAGAACGCGGGCGACCTGAGCTCTTCGACGAAGGCCCCCTGAGAGTTGCTCACACCTGAGGCTTGCGAATTTGCTTAGCCCGAAGACGTCTATAGCCCAAGAGGTTCTCCGGCGGGCCTCCCGCCATGAAAGGCCGCGCAAAAGCAGGTACACAAGTATGTTATCTCTTACCGAAAGGTAGTGATTGAGCCAGACGCTCTGCGGTACTACTGCTACGGCTCGCCTGACTAGCATGGGCTCACGGATTATATCGTGACCGCAAACCGACGCCCTCCCATAGTCAGGCCTGATCACCGTTGTCAGAATCCTTAGCGTTGTCGTCTTGCCTGCGCCGTTTGGTCCCAGTAATGCCACTACCCGCCCAGGCTCCACTAAGAAGGAAACCCCGTTAACTGCATTAATGTTCCTATATCGTTTCTCAAGATCTGCACACCAGATGGCTGTCCCCATCCTGCGTCCTCCTAAGAACGGCAATTGCCTCGACAGCACGTAAGGCCTTTAATGCCATCCGAAAGAAGTGCTCGTCAAGTGTCAAGCCTTCTAACAGGTACCGCTGGATCTCAGGGTGCAGATGTTCGGCTGTGCGTTCGATGACGAAATCTCTGATATCTCGGGGAGAGGGCTCCAAGGGTTCCAGCGGAAATCTTACACACGCTCTCACCACAACCTCGGACAACGTAGAGATCACAGTGTCCCCTGGGCCAGTCCGTTCCGTAGATCTTGACAGTCGTCGGTAAGTCGTTCGCTGTAGCATTGGGTTGAAAACCAAGTGGGCACATTCATGAGCGACTATTCCATGAAGGCTCTCAGGTTGTTTGATATCTAGCCCGGAGCACCAAATCTCTACTGAGTTATCTTCAGGGAAAGCTTGTCCGCCGACCCGGTCAGGAGGTCCAGGGACAGGATATACGGATACGATCACTTGCGGCCTGCCTGCCAGAAGAAAAACAGGAGCCAATAGCCGGGCTATAGCTGCGCCGTGCTCCGGCAGGCTGAGGATATCCATCCATCCCTTCATCTCTACCAACACACCACTCAAAGCCCGGGCAGAAATACCTAGACCCCATCGCTCAAGCGCGTTGCGGATTCTCGTAGACGAGAGACCCACGTATATCTTACAGGTTGGTATGTTTGGTAGCAATATGGAGGCTCTCATATTCCTCAAGCAGCTTCCTCACATCCTCCACTATGGCTCTAGCTTCCACAGAGTACAAGCCAGCAAGCAGTTCGGCTATCTGGTCCGATGTGCGACTATCCATCAGTTCTAGAACCTTACCGGCAACATGATTCACAACGTGAACTAGCCCTAGCGCGGGGTTCTCAACCACAGCATTCTCCTCGTCTAACCATAATAGGGATACCCCTTCAGCTCGCTTGAACTGAACCATGACAGCCTTCTACCTCCGTTCTGACGGCATCACATAGGGCCATGCAGTCATCAAGTGTTTTGGCCGACAGGATCGAGTTGATTATCCGCTCTCTGAACATCTGGAGCCGTATAGTGAGTGCAGAACGATATAGGGGGCTCGCTGTTTCCTCCCGGTTTGTCCACCTCGGCAACAATGAAGAGGAGTATAACTCTAACGCCCTTAGCACTTCTGTTACACGTGGGTCAGGAACGTCGTAGTCATACCACTTGTAGTCGCCACGTAGCTTCCGATCAGCAAGTAGATGTCGCTCTATAACAGTACCCGAATAAACCCGCAGGCGCCTCATAAGTAGGCTGATTGCTCCAGGCAGATTAACTTCCAGAAGAAACCGAAGATTCCCCTGAAGCTCTTCCAGCGTCAACCAAGGGGTAATGCTAATGAAGCCTGGGCTGACTCTGATCCCAAGTCGCCTCAGGATATCTATGGCCCTGGTATTGTGCTCCACAGTAAGGCCTTTTCCGAGTCTACTGAGTGAAGAATCTACGCCCGCCTCAAGTCCGAGAAATACGCTCTCTAAGCCAGCAGCCTTAAGGTCGGAGAATAGGCTTTCCTCAACGTCTCCAGCCCTACAGCTAAGACTGAACTTAACGTCACCAAGTCTCTTCAGCATCCAGACAATTCTCTGTACCCTAGAGACTCCTCTACTGCCAGGGCCAATGAATTGATCGTCCACAAAGCAGAAAGTCCTAATACCGTATTGCTCTCCTATGGCTTTAATCTCGGTCACTATCGAATCGGGAGTTCGCCCTCGCCATTTTGGCCCAGGAGAAAGCGCATAGAAAGAACGCACACTGCAAAACGTACATCCGCCGTAGCAACCGCGACTTCCTGACACGTGGGCCTCCCTCACCTCGCTTCCTCGGTCTTTCATGAGGTACTGCAACACGTCTCTAGCAGGAAAAGGGAGTGTATCAAGTCGACTGATTAGGGGCCTGGAGCTGAACTCGTGGTCGCGCAGCGCAGCGCCCTTGACTGGTTCCAATTTGCCGGTTTGCACAAGGCATTCAGTAAGGTCCAGCATGGTGAGTTCGCCCTCACCAACGATCACGGCATCGACTGAAGGGAAATCTTTCAGAACCTGGGCAGCGTTAAAGGCGACAAAGTGCCCGCCTACAACCACAATTGTGCTTGGCTCTGCTTTCTTGATAGCGGTCGCTAATTCGAAACCAGCTAGCGCGTCCTCCTGAAAGGGAACCGAGATACCGACTATCTTGGGTCGGAAATCCAAGATAGTGTAGGCTCCTTCATCTAAAAGGCTTCGTTCCTCCCCCGAGATTCGATCCTGGTGGACAATGTCGGGCTGCATCGAAGGTAGTTCAACCGGGACAATCGCCACTTCGAAGCCTGTCTTCCGAAGGACTGACGCAATGTATCCGAGGCCCAGATGCTCGTTTGCCAGCGGAAACCCTGACTTGATATCACGCACAACCCATGTCAAGACAATCAAATGGGACACCTCCTGCTCTCCTTCTGTTTCTAGGGCTGCGGCAGTTCCCGTTTAGCCAGTGAGTGCTTTCTTGTCTCGACGGAGCAAGGAAATGCCTACTCGCCTATGCAATCAGCACGCTGCTTTCCAGGTCACTTGAGTCCAAAGCAATCCGTCATACATTACTTCCTTTTCGAAGTTACGGAGCTGTGCCGTTGTGTATGTTGCAAGGATGCGAGGGACGACGTACCTCACGGAACCACCTCCTTGTGACTGCCGCAGCCCTAGTTTGGCATTCCTTCCCGGTTCGGAAAAGCAAGGACTTCCGGGTCGATCCTGCGCTCCTTGAGTTGGGTCAGTATCCACGGAATCAGGGCGCGATGTTTCTCACACGTGGGAGCAGGCGCGAGCACTTTCCCGGTCGCAAGGAACGCAGCGGCTGTACACCCGCCGCAACAAACCAATCGCCAAGGGCAAGCTGAACACTCTGGTATGTTGTAGAGCGTACGACTTCTAAGTAGGTTCACCACAGGATGGTCAACCCAGATTTCGTCCAGATCGTCAGACCAGATGTTCCCAAGTCGGAATTCGGGGTTTCCGCCAAACTGGTCACACGGGTAAATGTCCCCATTTGCCTCGAAATGAAGAAGCATGGATGCTGCAGCACAGGGAGACCTTAGGCTGCACGTCGACCGTGACTTGAGAAAAACAAGGTTACGAACTAAAGCTGCTACATTTCGTTCTAGGAACCTCTCTTCTCTTGCGGCTGACGTGTTTATGCTGATCATCCGATTAACAATTGTCTTTGCCGCCTCGAGATCTTCCGAAGAGCTCGGCGCTAAAGGCTGTGCAGTTATGCCTCTTCCCAGATTCATTATTAAGGTGTTGAATACAGCATTGCGTACGCCCTGTCCGTACAACCAGTCGATAATCTGGCCTAAGTGTCGAACATTGAACTCTGTAATAACCAATATGAGACCGAATGGTGCTTTCTCCTGTCGCAAGAGGCTCATAGCTCTCTCAACGTCCGCAAAGCTCCCTTCGCCTCTCCAGTAGTGTCTGCACTTATCATGGAGTTCTCGATAGCCGTCTAGACTCAAGCCGATATAGAAGTCATGCTTTCTCAACCACCTGATAGTTTCAGTGTCCAGTAGGGTAGCGTTGGTCTGGATCCCCATGGACACCTTTCTCTCTGCACGAATGTGTGAAGTCTCCTCGGCTAGCCGTCTAAGCAGCCGCGGCTCCAGTAGGACTTCGCCGCCCGTCCAGAGGAGAATGAGCCTAGAACCTTGTCGATGTTTCGACCGGGCTAAGCGGTCGATAGTTCGCAAAGCTGTATCCGTGGACATCACATCACCTTTTAGCGGTCTGTCTGCTGCGGCATAGCAGTAACTACATGCGAGGTTACATTCGGATGTTAGTTTGAGGGTAGCGAAGCGTAAAGGATGTCCGGGACGATCTTGCGCTAGTAATCGGGAATGATCCTCTAATAGAATCTGCCTAATCCCAGTAATCTCCACGTAATCTCACCTCAGTAAACCGCGGTCCAAGCCTACACCAGTGATCAACAACAAGGGAAACGCATCCCATAATGGCACCGAGTACTGAAAAGAACCAATAGTCTCTTGCGTTCTCACTTACGCGTTGCGATATCCAATTCTTGAACCTCTCTACTGGACAAATTGCCGATACACTGAGCCGGCCCTGTCATCCACATCGCTCACTATCCGCACGCCCCATAACGCCAGGTCCACTTTGGCACGCACTCTGTGTTTCCTCCGCACGTGTGAATTCATGCAGACCTAATGTCTGGACAAGGAAACCCTTCCAGCACCAGCTCCTCCCTGGAGAGTAAGGCAACTCAAGAAGTACTCACATCCACT
>MAGV01000051.1 GCA_001717015.1 Candidatus Methanosuratincola petrocarbonis (ex Vanwonterghem et al. 2016)
CTATTCCCTCACCTCATGTGAAGGTTGCCTCACGACGCTCATCACCAACCTCGGTCCCAACCTCGAGGCGCTTTGGAGGATCTTCGACATAGACTACTTCAAGCTCGTCCGCGAGCCCGTCGGCGGGGAGAAGGTGCCGAGGGTCGACATAGCCTTCGTTGAGGGGGCGGTCGTGACGAGCCTGGACAGGAAGAGGATATCGCAGATAAGGGCGAACTCCAGCTTCGTGGTTGCCCTAGGGACTTGCGCCTCCTGCGGCAACATAGCCTACAGCGCCTCTAGGGGAGTGGATCTGAAGAAGAGGAGGCTCCGCGATATCGAGGTCTTCGAGGCCGAGCCCCTTTCGTCGCACGTGAACGTGGACTTTGAGCTGAGCGGCTGCCCGGTCAGCGCGGAGGAGTTCACTGAGGCCCTCCTTAGGCTGCTGAACGGAATAGAGCCGAAGCAGCCGGACTTCAGCGTCTGCTACGAGTGCAAGATGAGGGGGAACAGGTGCCTCCTCGAGGTCGGAAAGGCTTGCTTAGGGCCACTCGCGATGGGCGGGTGCGGAGCAGCGTGCCCTTCGGTCGGGGCCCCATGCTACAGCTGCCGCGGGCCGGCTGTCGAGGCGGATCTGGCTGCATATTTGAAGACAATAAGGAGGCACGGCATCCCGGAGGAGAGGGCAATGAGCGCGATGAGGGCATTCACAGGAAAGAAGATAGCGGAGCTGTTGAAGGATGGGCGAGAATGAAAAGGTGTTCACAAACGGCAATGACAGCAGGAGCGCAAGCGAGAGCGAAGTAATACTGGACACGAACGAGCTCAGGCTCATCGAGGGTCACGGGAGGCTCAAGGTCAGGCTCTCCGGGAACAGGATAGATGCGGAGTTCCACAACCTCGAGGGCCCAAGGTTCCTGACGTCGTACCTCAGGGGAAAGCCCGCGGAGATGGCGCCCCTAGTGGCGTCGAGGATATGCGGGCTGTGCTACACTGCCCACTCGATAAACGCTGCGGAGGCGGTCGAGGAGGCGCTCGGGGTCACGCCTGAAGGGGATGTCGTCGAGCTGAGGAGGCTCCTCTACTTGGCGAACAACCTGAGGAGCCACATGATGCACCTCCTGTTCCTTTCAGTGCCGCCGATCAAGGGGCTCATCAGCGTGTTCCGCCTCAGGGAGAAAGAGCTGGTCGCCGCTGGGACAAGGCTCCTGTCCACATCGACCCAGCTGATCGAGCACTGGGGAGGGAGGTCAGTCCATGTCCCGAATGTGGTTGTCGGCGGCTTCGGCGCGTTAGTCAGGGGCAGGGAGCTGATGGAATCGATCGCAAAGCTCGAGTCATTGAGGGCGGACGCCAGGAAGTTCGTGGAGCACGTGCTGGAGATGGAGCTCCCCGAGCTGGAGAGGTTCAGGACGATGATCTCGCTCAAGGCGGACAACTACCCAACCTATGCCAGGGAAGCGCCGCTGATAGTCAACGACGGGTCCACGATAACCGACGAAGAGTATGTCAACGATCTCGAGGAGGTCGTGAAGGATTACTCGACCTCGAAGCACGCCTATTTCAGGGGCTCGGAGGCTACGGTCGGAGCGCTCTCGAGAATAATGCTCAACAGGAGGAGGCTCAAACCCGAGGCGAGGGATTACGCCGAAAGGATCGAGTGGAGGATCAACCCGTTCCTGATGATAAAGGCGCAGGCGGTCGAGGTGATGCACTACCTGGAGGAGATCGTCGAGGCGGGGGAGAGGCTCTCGGATGCCACGATCTCCCCGAATGGGTACCCGTGCAGTGCAGGCGGGAAGAAGGGTCAGCCAGACCCATGCTTCACCGACAGAAGCGGCAGGGGGATCGCGATCGCCGAAGCGCCGAGGGGGACGCTGTGCCATGCCTGCGAGATCGAGGGCGGGCTTATCAAGGACTACAGGGTCTACACGCCGACGGCTGTGAACTCGAAGAGCATCGAGATGGACTCAGTCGAGATGGTGAAGAGGTTCAGGCCGCTGGGCGGGGAGAAGCTGAAGTACGTCCTCGAGGACCTCGTCAGGTGCTACGACCCATGCCTTTCGTGCGCGGTCAGCCTGGACTTCCTCTCTGACAGGTGAGGTGCTGCTGGCTGCTGGGTTTCGGCACGTCGAATCGGGTAATCCGGGAGGAAAGAAACGTTTAGATACCCTGCCTGAAAAAGTTCTTGCCATGCCGCTTCAGAAAATTACCAGCAGAGAGCTCGAGAAGTTGATCTCCACAGGGAAGAGGCTAGTCGCGGTCTTCAGCACTAGCTGGTGCGGATTCTGCAGGGGCCTCATCAAGGAGATCGAGAGGAAGGGGGAGGGGCTCGAGGTCGTCGTGGTCGATATCTCAGACGAGTCGGACCCTGCGTGGGACGCCTACAAGATCGAGATGGTCCCGACAGCGGTGCTCTTCGATGGCGGGCGCGAGGTCGCTAGGAGAGCCCCAGGCTGGGACGGGCTGAGCTTCAGCGAAGTCAAGGGGCTCTTCGGGAAGGCCTAGTCTCAACCCCTACTTATTTTTGCCAACCCTGATCGCGATGGGCAGCGAGGCCGCCGCGACAACGGACAGGGCGAGGAATGTCGACCCCGAGCCAAAGAGGAACCCCACGTACCCCATCGTGACAGGGCCCAAGAACTGCCCGAAGCCTATCGCAGCCTCGAATATCCCTGCCCCGGCGCCCTTCGATGGCAGCTCGAGCATCCGGGCAAGGGCGTAGGCGTATAGTAGCCCGAGCGCGGATCCGAAGAGGATTGCCATAGCGAAGAACCCGAAAAGTCCAGGAAATGCCCATCCGATGAGCGCCGAGACCAAGAGGAGGATCATCCCCAGACCGACCGAATTCCTCCTCAGGAAACGCCCGTACAGCATGAACGACAGCGTCCGCATCCCGCTCGCGCTCCCGACGATGTACCCAGCCACCGAGGCTGCGACGCCCACGCTAACGGCGTAGGGCGGGAGTAGGAAGTAGTAGGTGAGCATTGCGAACCCCCAGATGATCATGATGTAGGCCAGCCCTGAGACGCCGCGCGGGCGCCCATCCCCCTCCACGGGATCGGGTTCAGGTTCGCCTTTCGGCATCCTAATCGTCAGGATGGCGAGGAGACCAAACAGGATCAGGATCGATGCCAGGATGAAAGCGTGCACCAAGCTCGATACAGAGAGGACTGCCCCCATGAGGAATGGCCCGGCGGTGTAGCCCGCGCTCCAGGCGACGCTGTATAGCCCCACCTGGCGATCCAGCCCGCCTCCCCCGCTCCTGTCCGCGACGAATGCCTCTGCAGAGGGCCATATCGAGGAGAAGGCGATCCCCTCGAGGCAGCGGAGGACTCCGAACACGAAGATGTCTGAGGACGAGAAGTAAGCCCAGATCACTAAGAAGTATAGGGCGAGCCCGCCAGCTAGCAGTGGCTTCCTCCCGAGCCTGTCGGATACTCTCCCGAAGAGGATCGAACCGATGACGTACGGGATTGCCATCACTGCGCCCAGCATCCCGAGCTCCCAGTCGTTGGCATTCAGAGACAGCTTCGCATACAGCGGGACGGCGGGCGACATTATCCCGAAGGCGGTTGAGAACACAGCCACCGCCACGTAGAACCTGGTCAGCTGCGACCTCTCGACTGGGTTGGGCATCGCTCACTCGGGCTCCTGGGCACTTCAGCCTAGGAGCGAGTAGGCAGGTGCTTTTAAAAACTTTTTACATCGTGTCACCTGATGAATGTGAACGATACGAAGCATATCACCAGGGCTATTGCGGAGTGGTACGTGGCGTAAACGCTCATGTCCACGATCTTCGCGATCAGGAGTCCGACCACGAACGCTGTGAGGACGACCACCATCATGCCTGTGTCGGCTATCAGGGTAAGGGTCGCGGCGTTCGGCAGCACGGCGATCGGGGTCGATCCAAAGGACATGCTTCCCAGCGAGGGGAAGAGCATGTTCGCCATGAAGACCATTACCGCCGAAAGGAAAGCCGGTGTCGCATAACCGAGGAAAGAGTAGGTCCGCGTCGTGCTCTTCGCCTTCGATTTCTCGATGACGACGCTGTTCACGAACCCGGTGAGGTTCTCGAGGACCTCCGGGGTGCCGCCCCCGGTGTCGACTATCTCGCTCAGGATGAAGAAGGTGTACCTGCAGAGCCAGCTCCTCACAGCCATCTTCTCCGCGACGCGCCTGAGCGGCATGTTCATCTCGAGGTGCTCAGAGACCCTCTTCAGGAGCCTGTCGAATACCTTGTTGTACTGGCGCTGCTTCGACAGGTTGATGAGCGCCTGGCTGATGTCGTACCCGATCTTCATCATCTCGGTTATGTCCCTAAGGAAGTTCGGCAGGGCTTTCTCGACCTTGGAGACCTCGCTCTGCTCCCTCAGGTACTCAGCCCCCGTGATCACTGAGAATATCAGGAGGGTCGATGCCAGCCAGTACGGCAAAGGCTGGATCAGGAAGAATGTCGCGGCGCCGAAGGCAGCGGCCGCTATGATGGCTATCGATAGTGCCCTATTCATGTCGTAAGAGTCGTAGAACTTCGGCTGGGAGAAGTGTATGCCGAATATCATGAAACCGCCGAGGAGCGGCAGGATCAGGTATCCGTACAGCTGCATCATCACGACGCTGTAGTCGCTCGCGAACGCAACAGACATTGCGATGAGCAGGGATGGGAACATGAGGAAGACCGATAGGGAGATCTCGCCTAGCGTGCTCGCTGATTCGGCGTATCGCCTCCACTTCTCGACCACCGCTGCGAGACCGTCCTTCACCTTGGAATTCAGGTAGACCACAAGATCCCCGCCGCTCCTGAGGACGGAAGTGTAGCCGAGGAAGATCGTCTTGACATTTTCGTCCGGGTGCTGCTTCGCAACATTCTCGATCGCCGCGAGGGGGTTGTGGGAGAAGAACATGTAGTCCCTTTTCACGACAAGCGCCTCCCGCTTTATCTTCGGGAGTATCCTCCACTCCGCGAGCCTGTCAAGGGCGCTGAAGAGGGAGAGCCCAGCTGCCTGTATCGTGGCAGCATAGACCATGAAGAACGGGAATTCGTTCAAGGTGTCGCTCTTCCTGTTCGAGATCTTCACCTTCACTTCCATTATGGGCAGGAGCACAATCATGAACGGGGAGAGGACGAGGAGGAGCGCGAGCGGGTTCCTGAGGATCAGGAAGAGGACAACCCCGGAGGGCATCATGGCTGCGAGCGTCAGGAGGAAGAGTGCACTGTAGAACTTGGAATACACGGTGGGGTTTAGGAACATCAGCGCTTTGGGGATCTCGTCCTTTACGGAGTTCTCGAGCACCCTCGCGATGTACTGGATGAGCGGCTGGTCCCCCATCGACGAGGAGAGGTGGCTGAGGTAACGCTTCCCTTCGCCCTTCTTCTGGCTCCCCTTCTCCTTCAGCTCGTCGAATTGTTTCAAGGCAAAAGGCTCCCTAGTCCCGAGGTAGAGGCGCCCCCGGAGGGCTACGATCATCGTCAGCGCAACCGTGACTACCAGCACACCTATTGTCGGGAATATGAACATGACGCCCACGTCAAGCAGGAGCTCGGCTGCGAGAGTGCCGAACGCAACTGCGACGGATATCAGCGAGAGCAATAGGAGGGTGTTCTTCCTCAGGTCTTTAGGCATTGACTGGAATCACTTCCTTGAGATGTAGTACTTCTTTATCTCCTCAGCGACCTGTCCGTACTCGAGGATGTTCCTCGACACGAGGTCCTCGATGAATTTGGTCCTCCTCGCGAGCTCGTTGACCATCTGCCTCTTCGTGAGGCCTATCATCGTTGCTATCTTCTCGAGCTTCTGGCTGGACTTCACCACGGCTGACGGCTCGAGGGGATAGTGCTTGTCGTCCTCGACATGCCACTCGAAGATCTTGTTGCTGGCGACCTCGTTCGGCCCCTTGACGCCCGTGATCTCGTCGAGCTCGATGACGCGTCTGATGGGCTTCTTCCCCGGGAGCCTGAGCATCCTTGAGATTGCGACGCAGCTGATGAGGGGCAGGAATGATGGGGATGCGTTTATGGGCGGGGTGGTGAGCCGCATCACCATCGACTCGATCGAGTCTCCGTGGAAGGTGCACCCGCCCCCGTGCCCGGTGGCAAGGGCTTGGATGAAGACGTACGCCTCCTCACCCCTGATCTCGCCGACTATTATGAACTGGGCCCTCTCCCTGAGGGAGAGCTTCACCAGGTCGTAGAGCCTTATCTCGGTCTTCGACTCTGCGATCGAGTAGGTGTGCCTAGCTACGAGCGGCTTCCAGCCCATGTGGGGCAGCCTGAGCTCGGGCGTGTCCTCTATGGTGACTATCTTCCAGTGCGGGGGGAGGAGCGAGGCCAGCGCGTTGAGAAGCGTGGTCTTCCCGCTTGCCATCTCCCCGACTATGAACGTGGACCCACGGTTCTCCAAGATCATCCACCAGTAGGCAGCCATAAGGGGGGAAATGCTCCCGAACTTGACCAGGTGGCAGAGCGTCAGCGGGTCGGTCCTGAACTTCCTTATGGTGAGGCTCGACCCGAAAGGCGTCACCTCGTTGGCGAATGTGAGCGCGCACCTGTGCCGCTCTGGCAGCGACCCCTCGGATATGGGGAACGCAGTCGAGATGTGCCGCTTCGCCTTGTGCGCGAAGAGCATGATGCTCGATTCGAGGGACTGCTCGTCGTTGAAGGCTATGTTGGAAGTGAGCCAGTCCAGGTATGAATAGTCCCTGTGGAAGACCCAGACCGGCTTGCTCGATCCTGCGAGGGAGATGTCTTCGATCTTTCCGTCCTTGATCAGCACGTCGAAGACCCCGTAGCCGAGCACGTCCCTGATTATGTAGTACTTTATCTTCTCGAGCTGCTCGGGCGGGATCTCGAGCTTCATCTCCTCAACCGCGTGCCTCAGCCTCTCCTCGAGTATCCTGATGGGCTCCTTCTCCTCGGTCGGGGGGAGCGTGTAGTAGATCGCATTCATCAGGAGGTTGTAGACATACATGTCGTCCTCGCCCATGGGGGGCTCGGTGACCCAGTAGTACCCGTCGCCGAGGTTCTGGTATATCCCGACCTTTGCCCCGCCGACCGCATACTCCTCAAGCAGTTCGGCTCCCTCCGGGAGAGGCTGGACGTAGTCACCTGCCTTGTGCAGCGTGAATTCCCTTGTCAAGTATCTCTTCTCTACTTTCGAGTTCAGCTTCTGAATAACACTTTACCCCCTTCTACAACAATGATGAATGCATTTCCCCTTGATGTGATGATCATTATGGTCGCATTGGACGTTGCGGTATCTATATCTTTGATCGAGTAATTGTACTCAGTCATCCCCGGGTTCAGAACGATGGGGATCGATTTCTCCTTTATGGGGTTGATCACGAGCGAGTTGCTCGTCTTGTTGTGAACGACAATCTGGGTTATCTTTATTGACGAGCTACAGGTGTTCGTTATGTTCAGCCTAATCGGGTTGCCTGAGGCGTACTCGAAATACAGCGATTCAGAAGATCGTTCCCTCTCCAAGTTGCTCAGATAGTCTGCGCTCCTCACGTAAGAAGAGTACTCTGCCGCCACTATGGCGATTATTGAGGTTAGTGCCACTATTGCCAGGACGAACAGTATGGCGCCAATGACGTTGGTTATGCCTTTCTTGTCTTTGAGAGGCGATCGCATTGCCATAACGATCACACCCTAAACTGGGCAGAGATCACATTGTTCCTCTCAGTGATCAGTGAAATGACAAGAACCGATTCCTCCGGTGGTTTGAAGTTTACCATAATCACAGAGACCTGCCCGACTGGGATGGTCTGGGGTGAGAATGAAGTGACATTTGTGTTTATCACCAACCGCTCTATAGTCGCGTTCCTTGCGCCGTAATTCGAGACGACCAAGTAGAGTGCAGTATTTTCCCCAGATCCATTCTGGAACGCGTAGATGATCGAAAGCCGCTCATAGTTCTGCTCGCTGCTAGTCCTGAATATGCCAGAGAGCAGCCCGGTCTCCCCAGAGTAGTAGAGGTTGAAGCCCTGGATGTATATCGCCATTGCCACCAGAGTGATGGCAAGTAGGGCAAGCGTAGCAACTACCTCAGAGACGCCCCGCCTGCTCCAAGTCAAGCCCATCACCTAAGGTTCGTGTATAGTGCGAGCATCAGCGAGAGGGAACCAGTCTCATACTCGCTAAGGTCGCTCCTCGCTCCTCCCCAGTAAACGTAGTACCCTGACCCGATGCAGAAGCTCCTGGCCCCGGTCTGGCTGTCGCCATCGCGCTTCTGGTAGAATATAAACTTGGTTTGCGGCAATTCGGATGGGGGCAGCACGATCGTGTATTCAAACCGCATCTGTTCAGGAAGGGGCCTGAAATTGGTGACGGTGAGGAAGTAGTTTAGGCTAGTACCGTCCGTTTCTGTGAGCACACATTCAACCAGCTCCATTGGGGCATTGCCGGAGCAGATCACAACTTGATCCGTTCCGAAGAACCATATTGTACCATTTTTGGTGGGATCGATGCTGACCGTGCGAACACCGTCAGAGAGAAGCGAGAAAGGCTCACCACCCACGTGGATCCAGGTCCAGCTATGGTTTCCCACGATGTAACTGAGGTTCCTAAGGAACTGCTCTGGGCTTTCCACCCCCTCCGGAGGCACAGGTGTCCCGCCGCCGTATGGGTTAACCACGATAATCCCATCCAGAGGGTTTGCCAAAATCGACTGCCACCTGGACATCGTGGTAACCTTCTCGTATGGTATACCAAGCCTTATTGCGGCGTCCTCAACCCCTGCGACTATTGCAGAGGAATTGCTCACGCCTTTGTTGCCAACAACTGCAGAAAAGCCGTCGATGGCAAGGATTACGAGCTTGTTCCTCGAGAACTCGACGCCCTTGCACTCGACTAACCCCGATGTTCCAATATCCCTGCCGCTGGAGACCCTGATTGCGTAGCTGTTGCCGACGAAGAATTTGCTCCCCATCAGCCCTGACGAGTTGACCGTGACCTCGCCCCTGGGTGGAACATGCACATTGTCCACGCTTATCGCAGGGAGACCGTCCTCCCCGATCACGCTGACGGACATGATGAGTTCGCGATCTGTGTTGCTACGGATTGTGACCTTGAAGGAAGCATAACCATAGTGCTTCATCAGCATTGGGTCCTGGATGATCAAGTCCTCGGGGGCAGGGTTATATACAACTTTGTTCAACTCGACCGCGAAGATCCCTGTCGAAAGGAAGGCTACGCCCATCAGCACTGCCACTGCAAGTATGGGGACTGTTCCCTTACTTTTTCTTCCTCTCACCTGCCTATGCAAAAGACCCTCACCTCTGCCATTCTGCCGTAATTTGCATCAGTCAGATCTATCCTGTATTCGTTCCCTATACTGAACGATCTGCCTAGCTCCTGGCTCTCTAGCACGAACGAAGCCGACCCTTGTGGGACTACAGTCTGCGCCGATCCTGCAGAATACGGGGTAAGAGCGGAGTCGTAGAGCGTGCAGCTGAGGGTCAGAGGGCAGCTGCCAGTATTCTTCAAATTGACTATTAGGAGCAGATAATCGTCCTGCTTCAGCAGCACCGCCTTAGTCACGGCGACCGAAGGTACAGGCGAGGAAAGTCGCGAGGAGATCATAGGCGACACAGCTGCTACCGCTACAATAGCGATGGTGCACAAGAAGATCGTGGCAATTATGGGGGAGACTCCCTTCTTTGATCTCGCCGATCTCATCTGCCTGGGCGAAAAAGACCGCTTATAGAATACGCTGCAGGTCTTCCTCAGGACATACCCCATATATACCGTTATATAATTTGCTATGAAAACTTATATTCTTTTTGTCTATTGAACAGAAAAACAGGAAAACAAAAAAACATATAGCCCAGTGCCTTGGGATCAGAAAGCAGGGGAGCACGGGACGCCCTGCTCTCTGCAGCACTTCTCGATCTTGCGGTACAGCCCGCCAAAGTAAAAAAGTGAGATTTCCCTCACGCGTTCCTCCGGGATCGCTCCCTTTAGCCTGAGCCTTACGAGGGGCTTCAGGTTTATCCTGTCATAGAGCACTTTGCTGTGCGTCCTTGCCGCCACTCCGACAATCGCGCGTATCTCCTCTTCGGCGTCGTTGAATCCAGGGATTATCGGGCCATAGAAGATCCACGTCCTGATGCCTGCTTTGCTGAGCCCTTCGAGCGCAAGCAAGCGGGACGACGGGTCAGGGGCGCCCGGCTCAAATTTTTCCCTGAATTCGCTTCTGGGAGAGGTGATCGTGAAGCCCACCTCTGCGTCCATGCCCCTCAATATGTCCAAGTCGCGCAGCACCAGAGGGGACTTTGTCTGGATCGATACAGGGAACTCGGCTTCTCTGAAGATCCTGAGAGCACCCCTGACGATCTTCAGGTCTGCCTCCACCGGCTGGTAAGGGTCGGTTGAGGTGCTTATGCCAACGACACCAGGCTCCAGCCTCTCTATTTCGGAGATGAGTTTCTCAAGGGCGCCTTCTTTCACCTCGACCCTGCCTGGCCATTTCGGGAACCTCCCCCTGAACAGGTCAGGGACGTAGCAGTAAAGGCAGCCGTGTCCGCACCCAACGTAAGGGTTGAATGTGTATTCGAGCCCAGGGAGCCTGCTCCTTGAGAGCACGCTCTTGCACTTTGCGTAGGCATAAATTGCCATCAAAGTCCACCTGCCACGGTGTACTCGTCGATCCTCCGCTGCAGGATCGAGTCCCTGAGGATGGCGCTTTTTGAAACCCATCTCGCGATCGGGACACGCAGCAGCGAGCCTAGGTGCCGCAGCGCAGAAGAGAGGTCGTCGAATTCAATGTGCGGCTTTCTGAACATTGCGCGCACGTTCTCCCTGACGAACCACACGCCCAGCGGGAGCGGGAACTCGGGCATGATCTCCCTCACCACAAGCGCGGTGGCCTGCCTTCGTATCGACCTCAGGTGCTCCGCGACCCCAAGCCTGCAGGAGAAGTAGCACCCGCCTATCCCAGGATATTCCTTCCTGCCGCCGTACCCCTCATAGTCCCCCTCCACAGCCGCAGAGGTACCTTCCTGGTTCCAGAAGGTCCCAGGGAACCACGCCTCCATCCACTCGAAAGACCAGGCCCTGGGGATCAAGATGGCTGCGAATGTGTTGTGCTGGTGCTTCCAGAAGTAGACTTGGTACTTGTCGATAGTCTCATACCCCTTCACCTCGTCGATAAGCCTCTGCGAGAGGATGCTGTCGACCGCAGTTATGCTCCACCTGGTGGGCACGAGGCGCCTCTTCTTCTGGACGCCGAAAACTCCCATGCTGAATGCCCGCTGGAGCTTGGAGACCTCAACGCCCGAATTGTAGAGCTCGTAGAGGGCGTCTGCAGCCAAGTAATCCCCGTCGTAGAATGCCTTCTCGATCCTGTGGTCGACCTTGACGGAGGAGATCGAGAACTGCTTCAGTGGCGCGGAGGGCCCAAATGGCTGGGAGTTGTCGTCTATCGAGATCCTTCCTGCGGGGGGTTTGATGAACGTGACCTCGGCGTCGGCAGGAGCCGTGCCCATCGACAGCTCCTGGAGCGAGTCGACCAGGCGCCCTCCCCTCCTTGCGGCATCCACCTCAACCCTTGCGGTGCCCCTCACGAGCGAGTACCTGTAGTTGACTATGGAATCTATCCTCTCGAAGAGCCAGGACTCGGGTATGTCCATTACAGAAGTGTCCCCGTAAACGGGCGGGACCATGGGCCCTATTGAGACTTTCGGGTAGCCGTAGCGCCCCACGAAGACCGAAGGCGGGGATGATCCTGACAGCTCGGTCTTCATTGCCGCCCCTGAGTTGCTTATCAGTGCCCTTGCCTTGAGCTCGATGGGGCAGACCGCCTTTCCGCAGAGGCGCCTCCCTCCCCTGCAGAGTATGCAGAGCGGGGCGCGCCTGGACCGCACTGCCAATGCCCGAGGGGCTGCAGTCCCCGCTGCCTCAGCAGGCAAGATCTCCCCTATCCAGCCGTACATTTCTTGCACAGATCAGGTAGATCTGAGCCCACTAAAAAGCGCTATGCGTAGAAAGAACGGTAACAGTTCAATTTATTTCCTGCTTTTGGAAGATCAAGAGGGGGACCGATAGATGAAGGTAGAGCTGCTGGCTTTCGACAGCATGGGTGTCAGGTCGATGTGCACGTTTGTGGAGACCCCGGATGTCAAGGTGATGATAGATCCAGGGGTCGCGCTGGCGCCGAACAGGTTCGGGCTGCCACCCCACCAGATCGAATTAGAGAGGATGGGGAAGGCGGCGGAGAGGATCGCTGAGAGGGGGATGGAAGCGGACGTCCTGGTCATCTCCCATTACCACTACGATCACCACGACCCGGGGGACGTGATACCGCTCGAGATCTACAGGGGCAAGACCGTACTGGTCAAGGATCCGAACAACGACATCAACAGGAGCCAGAGGGACTTCAGGGCCCCTCTCTTCCTCGGGATGGTGAAGGGGAGGGCAAGCAAGGTCGAGGTTGCGGACGGCAAATCCTTCGCCTTCGGGAAGACCAGGGTCTCCTTCTCCGGGGCGGTCTTCCATGGATCGAACAGCGCCCTCGGTTATGTGATCCAGACCATGGTCGAGTCCGAAGGGATGAAGGTGATCCACACATCGGATGTGGAGGGGCCGATCCATGAGGACCAGGCATCATTTCTCCTGAAGGAGAGGCCTGACCTGGCGATAATCGACGGGCCGATGACGTATATGCTGGGCTACAGGACTTCTAAAGAGCAGCTGGACTCAGCCATAAGGAACCTCAGGCAGATAATCACCAGCGGCGTGAAGGAGGCTGTGGTGGATCACCACTTCCTTAGGGACCTCAAGTTCAGGGAGTACATCCAGGCAATCACCGAGGGGGCGGACGGCGGCAAGGTCATCACAGCTGCAGAGTACATGGGGCAGCCCAACGAGCTGCTTGAGGCAAGGAGGAAGGAGCTCTACAGAAAATAACCTATTGTTCCATATGAAACAAATAGTTTATAAAAAGGCAGGAGTGAGATCCGATCGCCATAGGACTCCTCGGGGTTACAGTCGCGCCTTGGCGAATTGGACGATCCCATGTAACCCCCAGGGGTGATGTTTTCGGCTGAACCCAGCCAAAAATTGCGGGATAGGCTTTTCTAGGCGCACTGTGATATCATTAATTGATCCTTATGGCGATAGATCCTGTCTGCGGCATGGAAGTGGACGAGATGACTGCGAAGTTCAAGAGCGAGTACAAGGGGAAGGCGTATTACTTCTGCGCGCCAGGCTGCAAGAAGATGTTTGACAAAGACCCAGAGAAGTACCTAAAGAAATAGCGTCAGAGTTCGACGGCAGAAGAGATCTGCGATATTGCTTCCCTCAAGTAGTCGCTGTCGGCGATCGTCACCGATATCGCGCCGTTAGGGCACGACTCTGCGCACCTTCCGCAACCCCTGCACTCGCTGCTGATGAGCACCTTGCCACCCTCGAGGGATATTGCATTAACGAAGCAAACTGCTAAGCACGCCCCGCAGCCCCTGCATTTCCCCAGGTCAACCTTCACTTCCACCCCTGGCATCCTCACCACTTTTCTCCTGATCTTCACTGAGAGGTCAGGGATCATCTTCCACAAGCAGCAGCAGGGGCAGCAGTTGCAGATCGTTAGAAGCCGATCCGCAGGCTTCACCCCAAGCCAGAGTGAGTCGAGCTTGTTCCTCCCCACCAGGTGGACGAGCCCAGCCTCCCTGCACCTCCGCAGGTGATCCAGCGCCTCCTCCCTCGTCACCCTGCGCCCTAGGCTCGGGTCGATCCTCTGGGAAGCCTCCCCCAAGAATAGGCACCCAAGCCCTTGAGGGTAGTCCCTGCACCCGTTGGAGACCCTGCAGATGCAGAAGTTCATGATCCAGTGGTGCTCCGCGATGTTCACAAAGTGTTCGGCTACAGAGAAGGGGAGCGGCACGCTCTCCGGTTCCCCGAAGCTGGCGTCGAGATCGACGACCTTCGGGATGAACATTATCTGGTCCTTGTCGAAGAAAGCGAGGTCTATCAGGTTGCCGAAGAGCGGGATCTTGCTCAGCCTTGCTATGGAAAACCTCTTCGGAAAGAGCCGGATGATCAGCCTCACCATCCAGTGGGGGAGCGGCATGCTCTTCATTCCTCTCCGGTCGGAATTAAGCATTGGGTTCCAATGGAATGGGGTATGCAATGCTTAATAGAAAAACACTGCGATTGATCACTTATGCGGAAGAAAGCGTCGATCAGGATCGAAGGCATGCACTGCGCAACTTGCGCGCTGACCATAGAGAAGTCGCTGGCTGCTCTGAAAGGGGTGCACAAGGCAGAGGTCAGCTTCGGATCTGGGACTGCAATAGTCGAGTATGACCCATCGCTGGCTAATGCAAGCTCAATCAAGGGGGCGATCGAGGAGGCGGGCTACAAGCCTGTTGCCGAGAGGATCGCATTCTATGTGGAGGACATGAGGTGCGCCTCGTGCATAAGGGCGCTTGAGGAGGGGCTGCTGGAGAAGGACGGCGTTGTGGCTGTCAACGCGAACCTTGCGACTAAGCTGGTCATCGTGGAATATATCCCGTCAGTGGTGACCGCATCAGAGCTCAGGGACGCGATCAAGGGACTCGGATACACCCCCATGATAAGGGAGGGCGGCATCGCCGCCAAGGGGAGCAAGTTCAAGACCAGGTTCGTCTTCAGCCTTGCCGTGACCATCCCCGTCTTTGTCATCAGCATGTTCTTGATGGATCTGCCTTACCGCGCAATCATCCTGTTCTTGCTGGGGACAGCAGTCCTGGTCGTCGGCGGCAGCTCGTTCTACACAGGGTCTTACAAGTCGCTCAGGAGGGGGGTGCCCGACATGAATGTGCTCGTGGCGCTGGGCGCTACCGCGGCCTACCTATACAGCGTGTACAACACATTCTTCGCAGCGGGGGACCTCTACTACGACGCGGCTGCGATGCTGATAACCTTCGTGCTGCTCGGGAGGTACCTCGAGGATGCCGCAAAGTCGAGGGCTTCCCTGTCCATAAGGAAACTGATGGAGCTCCAGCCGAAGTACGCCTCGGTGGTCAAGGACGGCGAGGAGAGGAAGGTCCCAGCAGAGGAGCTCATGCCTGGGGACGAGGTGGTCGTGAGGCCGGGCGAGGCGATCCCGGCAGACGGCACCATAATCATGGGGAGCTCCGCTGTGGACGAGTCGATGGTGACTGGCGAGAGCGTGCCTGTCGACAAGGCTGAGGGCGACACCGTGATCGGGGGGACGATCAACAAAACCGGCTTGATGACAGTGAGGGTAGAGAGGGTCGGGAGGGACTCGTTCCTGGCGCAGATAATCAGTTTCGTGGAGGAAGCGCAAGCCAGGAAGGCACCCATCCAGAGGTTCGCAGACCATGTCGCCGCACGCTTCGTGCCTGCTGTGGTGTCGGTCGCTTTACTCACATTCATAGCCTGGATGCTGTTGGGGAAGGGGATCGGGTTCTCCCTGCTCATGGCTGTTTCAGTCCTTGTGATAGCCTGCCCCTGTGCCCTAGGACTGGCTACCCCAACGGCAATAATGGTGGGGCTCGGGAAGGGGGCGGAGATGGGCATCCTGATAAAGGGCGGGGAGGNGTCCTGGAGGCGATCAGGAAGCTCGACACAGTGGTCTTCGACAAGACAGGTACCCTGACCGTCGGGAGACCATCGGTCGCGGAGATCGTTGACCTCGCAGGCGTCGGGGAGGAACGGATCCTACGGGTGGCTGCCACGCTCGAGAGCGGGTCGGAGCACCCGCTCGCTAATGCGGTAATCGAGAGAGCCGCAGGGCTCGCGCGTTACGAGCTCCAAGGGTTCGAGGCATTCCCCGGGGAGGGGGTCAGGGGCAAGGTGGACGGCAAAGAGGCAGCAATCGGGAACAGGAAGATCATGAGCAGGCTCGGGATCGCAATGGACGGGGCTGAGGCGGCAGCCGCAAGGCTCGAGTCCGAGGGCAAGACAGTCTCTCTAGTGGCTTTAGAGGGGAAAATCATCGGGATCATAGCGATGATAGACAAGCCAAAGCCTGATGCTAAGGAAGCCGTGGAGGAACTCAAGAAAGAGGGGCTCGAAGTGTATATGCTGACTGGGGACAATGAGAGGGTAGCCAAAGCGATCTGCAGGGAGATCGGTATTGAGAAGTACTTCGCGGAGGTCTCCCCAGGGGAGAAGGCGCAGAGGATCTCCATGCTCCAGTCCGAGGGGAGGGTGGTCGCATTCGTGGGCGACGGCATAAACGATGCACCGGCGCTGACCCAAGCTGACGTTGGCATAGCGATCGGCAGCGGGACCGAGATAGCGAAGGAGGCGGGCGGGATAATCCTGACGAGGGATGACCTGCTGGGCGTCGTCTCTTCGATCCGCCTCGGGAGGAAGACCATGAACAAGATCAGGCAGAACATGTTCTGGGCGCTGGCATACAACATGGCGGGCATACCCATCGCTGCAGGTGTCCTCTACCCGTACCTTACGCTCAGACCAGAGATCGCAGCGCTTGCAATGTCCATGAGCTCGGTGTCAGTCGTCTCGAATTCGCTGCTGTTGAAGAGATACAAAGAAGAACATTGAGAACCAAGAAAGACGGCTTGCTTTGCGGAGTGCATTCTGAAATGGAAGATAGGATCCTATTCCTTCACCTTCTCAAGCAGGATCGAAGGGCATATCTTCTTTATCCCGGGTATAGTACCAATCTTGGACAGTATCTGCGAGAGCTCGCGCCCGTCTCTGCCCCAGATCTCAGCCATAATCATGTGGTCACCAGTGGACGTGGCAACGCACCTCACCTCATCGAATCCAGCTAATTTCTGGGCGGCCTCCAGGAGCATCCCGGGATCGACGTCAAATCCGACCACTGCGATCGTGTTGTAGCCGATCTTGATGTTGTCAACGATTATAGTGTACTTCTTTATAACCCCGCGCTCCCTCAATGTTAGAACCCGCTTCCTTATTGTGGACTCGTTCTGCCCAAGTGCACGCGCGAGGTCTGAGTATGAGAGGCTTGCGTCTTTCTGTAGAGAATTGATTATTGCCATATCAAGCTCGTCAAGAGCCATATCAAACACTGTTTAACGGTGTTTCAAGGTGTTATATAATCTTTTTAGAATGGTATGCATGTGAACTACCCACGCTTCGCAGGAGCTTACTGCCGACAGAATTAAAAAGGAACACGGCTAGTTAAAATTGGAATGGATATGACGTTCAAGACGCGCGAGGTGTATTATTTCGAAAAACCAGGATCCCAGAACACGGATCTAGTGATCGAAGCCGTAAGGAAACACATTGAGAGGAGCGGCATAATGGACCTCGTCGTTGCGAGTTCGACCGGCAGGACCGCGCTGGAGTTCGCTAGGGCGATTAGGGAGGAAGCCAGGATAGTCTGCGTCTCTGACGGCCCCTACAGGAAGGNATGGGCTTTGACTGGCCCTGCATCAACCCGAATGCCAAGGAGGAGCTGGAGAACCTCGGAGTGATCGTCCTTGACTCTGCGCCATTCGTACTCCACGGTTCACTGTACGAGGGATCCGTGACAGACATCCCTACGCCGACAAAGACATTTAGGGACACGCTGTATGCCTTCGGGCAGGGGATGAAGGTGGCAGTCGAGGTCGTCCTCTGCGCGGTTGAATGTGGCGTCCTGGAGCCCTACAAGGACGTGATAGGGGTCGGAGGCAGCGGGGACGGGGCAGACACAGCGATTGTCTTGAGGTCAACCTTCCCTGGAACTGTATTCTCGAAGGACAAGTCCAAGCGGCTTGAGATCAAGGAGATACTTGCGATGCCGCTTGAGAAGAAGTGGTGGGACTAGGCTGCCCCTTCTTTATCATGTACCTCTGCCACCTGTAGTAAGCGGCCAAGGCTGAGACCGCCCTCTCCGGTATGGGATAGGATGGGGCTCCGCGCTCATCCAGCTTCTGCATCGCCTCGTTACACTGCGTGCCCCCGACGAAGCTGGTCACAAGTGTCTTCTCGCACCCGTGCGCCTCGCAGCTCTCGGCTATCGCTTTGGCTATAGAGACCGGGTCAGTGATCGCAGTCTGGCAATAGAGCACTATCACGGACCCTATCCGAGGGTCTTTCAGAGCGAGGTCGACCGACTTTGAATAGCTCTCCTCGTAGGCCTGCCCGGTCAGATCCACCGGATTCTTAGAGTTCCCGAATACCGGCATCATCCGCTTGAACTCTGACTGGAGGTCATCGGGGAGCGCCCGGATTGGGATTCCTAACTCCTCACAGGCGTCAGCAGCCATCACGCCGACGCCACCTCCGTTCGTTATGATGACGCAGTTGCCATTCATCGGGGGAGGCTGCATGGTCATTAACTTGGCCCAGTCGAATGCCTGGGCGAGGTCGGAGGCCCTGAGCGCGCCACACTGCCTGAATGCGGCGTCGTAAATGCTGTCAGACCCTGCAAGGGAACCCGTATGGGAAGAGGCTGCCGAAGCCCCAGCGTCGGTTCTCCCGGACTTTAGTACTATGACCGGCTTCCTGAGGCTTGTCCTCCGCATCGAGTCGAGGAGCCTTCTGCCGTCTTTTGCTCCCTCGATGTACATGAGGATGGCCCCAGTGTTCCTGTCCTCTGAGAAGTAGTCGAGGACGTCGGCTTCCTCGATGTCTGCCTTGTTCCCCATGCTTACGACTGCGGAGACGCCGATCCTGTAGAGGTTCGTCCAGCCCATCATTGCAATCCCGAGGGCGCCACTCTGAGTCACGAACGCTATCTTCCCAGGGAATACCCTGGATAGACCGAAGGTCGCGTTCATCTTTGATGGTGCGTAGTAGAGCCCGAAGATGTTTGGGCCAAGCACGCGCAAACCGTACTTCTTTGCAGTCTGCATGAGCCTCTCCTCGAGGGCAATGTTCCCGACCTCCCTGAAGCCTGAGCTGATAACTAGTGCCGCCCTGATCCCCTTCTGCCCGCACTCCTCGATGGCGTCCGGGACATATGCGGCGGGTATCGCCACCACAGCCAGGTCAACCTCACCGGGGATCTGCTTTACTGAAGTGTATGACTTCAGACCCATCACATCTGCACCCTCAGGGTTGACTGGGTAGAGCCGCCCCTCGTACCCCCCAGTCAGGATGTTGCTGACGAGCTCATATCCTATCTTCTTTGGGTTCTTGGATGCCCCGATGATCGCAATGCTCTTTGGAGAGAACATCACATCCAGCCCGCTCATAGAACACACCAGCATTTTTAGGATAAGAGCTGGACATACGCCTAATAAAGTGCACGCCCGCGCAGCGCAAGGTGCTGAGAGGTTTATTAATAGGAGGTGGAGCGGTTGTAAGAGGATTGGACAGAATTGGCTAGAATATACAAGGTACCCACGGACATACCGCTTATCGGGGCAATCCCATTCGGTCTGATAGACAGGGGCACGAACGTGATCCAAGTCAGGCCGTCCACATCTTGTCCACTGAACTGCATATTCTGTTCCACTGATGCTGGCCCAAAGTCGACTATGAGGAGCGCAGAGTACATTGTTGATCTCGACCATATCATCGAGTGGTTCAGAACCCTGGCGCGGTTGAAGGGAAGGGGGGTTGAGGCACACATCGACACCGTGGGGGACCCCCTGACCTACCCTAAGATAGCCGACTTGGTCCACGGGCTGTCTTCCATGGATGGGGTGGAGGTGGTTTCGATCCAGACGCATGGTCAACTTTTGAACGAGATGATCCTCGACGACCTCGGGGCTGCGGGGCTCTCTAGGATTAATCTCTCCTTGGACGCGCTGGATCCTGTGCTTTCGAGAGACCTCGCCGGAACCGCATGCTATAGCTCAGAGAGGGTGATGGAGATGGCGGAGTACGTGGTGAAGGACACACCAATTGACCTGTTGATAGCGCCCGTCTGGGTCAACCCGATAAACACGGGCGAGCTTGACGGGCTCATCTCCTGGGCAAAAAGGATCGGCGCCGGAAAGAAGTGGCCGCCACTCGGGATACAGAAATGTGAGAGGCACAAGTTCGGGAGGAAGGACCATAGGATCAGGTACATCAGCTGGTATGCATTCTACGAACACCTCAGGAAGCTAGGAAGCAAACACGGGATTAACCTGATCCTTAAACCCTCGGGCTTCGGCATCAGAAAATCAAAGGAGATCCGGAACCCCTACAGAAGGGGTGAGAAGGTGAAGGTCAGAACGATCGGACCGGGGTGGCTCAAGGATGAAACGCTGGCAGTGGATATGAATTGCACTAGAATAGTAACGGTAGTGGGCAAAGAAGCAGATCAAGGGGAAAAGCTCACCGTAAGGCTGCTGACGGTGAAGGACAATATTATGGTCGGAAAGCCAGTATGACGAGTGCCCTGCTAAGCGGGAATACTACCATTTTCGCCAAGTATCTCTTTCACAGGGTTCCGAATGAATGACCGCAGCCTTTCGAGCGTGATTAGGCCCTTCTCAGTGATGGCGTAGTGCTTTATTCTCCGCCTCCCTTTGAACGTCCATTCTCCAGATATTAGCCCCGTGTCCTCCATACCATAAAGTATTGGGTATAATACCCCAGCATGGTAGGCCACACCAGTTATCTGCTCCACCTCCTTAAGCAAGGAGTACCCTGAAACGGGCTTTTTCGACAGGATCGAAAGGATCAGCGTCCTCACCAGCCCGTTGGAGATCGACCTCAAGATTTTCTCCGATAGCATGCCCGATCACTTTTTCCATTAAAATATTTTGGTGCTCAAAATATTTATATTTTGCAGTCGGTAATTTGATTGATTGAGGGGGCAACGATGACATACAAGGTAATCCTCACGGCAGACGAGTCGCTCATGAGCAATTATGGAAGCGGGCTTTTTTACGGGTTCTTGACGACTGCTCCGGTAGGTGGTCAAGAATATTCACTTGCGGAAAGGCTCCTGAAGCTGCTACTGAAAGATGTGCCGACAGACAAAACAGGAAGGGCATTGGTGGCACCGCATGGACTCCGGAGAGTTGAGTCTGCACTGATTGGATCAGGGGTAGTTTCTCCCGATGAGGTTGTGGTGGTGTCTCCTAAAAAACTGGGCAATTTCATTTCGAATGAAACCGCAGTCATAGGCATCTCTGTAATCGATCCGCTTGGGAAGGGGCCTGCATCCACCACATTCAGTGGGGAATGGGGAATCATCCACCGTGAGCCTTTTACTAAAATGATGTTCAGGAATTTGATATGCTCAGAGGAAATTAGGCGCGCAAAGAAGAATGGGGCAAAGGTAGTTGTCGGGGGCCCTGGCGCTTGGCAGCTTGATGGAATTGATCTTGAGAAGCTTGGGATCGATGTGCTGGTGCTTGGAGAGGGGGAAGTCGTCTTCCCTGAGGTTGTCAGGTCAATACTCAATTCGGAGATCAAGACCCCCGCTAAGGTGAAGGCGGATTTCAGGCAGATATTAGACGGAGACAAAATCCCGCCCCTGCGGGGAGGGACGGTGGGCGGAATCGTCGAAGTTTCAAGAGGGTGCGGAAGGGGATGCAGTTTCTGCATGCCCACTTTGAGAAAGATACGCCACAGGCCAGTTCAGGACATTGTCGCTGATGTGAAAACCAATATCCGCAGCGGGCAGAGGGACATATGCCTGCACGCCGAAGATGTACTCAGATACGGTTCTTTCAACCTTTTACCTGACCACCAGAAGGTAATTGGGCTCTTCACCGCCCTGGAAGGGATTGAAGGGATTGGCGTGTCCAGCATCAGCCATGCCGCAATGGCCTCAATAGCAGCAAGCCCTCAGACAGTGATGGATATCTCCGAGATCCTTAGGCTAGACAGGTCAAGATGGATGGGGTTCCAGACGGGAATCGAAACAGGGAGCCCGGAGATTTTGCAGCGGTATATGCGGAACAAGGCATACCCATTCAGGCCTGAGGAATGGCACGATGTGGTCGAGTCGGCTTTTTCGACCTGCCATGAGAACAACTGGGTTCCTGCTGCAACCCTGATGATAAATTTGCCAGGTGAGAAGGCAGACGACGTAATAAAGACGACAGAACTCGTGGAAAAGCTGCGGGATTACCGTAGCCTGATAGTCCCCCTCCTTTTTGTTCCTTTTGACGGGGAAGGAAAGAGGATGAGGATGATAGAAGATGCTGAATATTACCACTTTGAGCTGTACAGAGCGGTCTGGAGACATGACATGCACTGGCTGGATGAACTCGCCAAGGATTATACGCGGGGGAACAGAATATCTACAGGATTGATGATTAAGTCGATCGTAGAGCTGGTCCGGAGAGTAGCCGATCCAAAGGTCATGCATTACCTAGAGTCAAAGATTAATGAACTGAAGACGGAAGAGATAGCAAGGCTTAAGACAGGAAAGATTGAGCCCATGATTCAGGCATAAACAAGCAATCCAATGGGCGCCTAGACCAAGTTCCTGAAAACCCAGTCAACATGAGCAATGGATAGATCATTACCACAGCCAAAAGACAGAGGGGCCGGCAGTCCAAGTTTTTCCCACCATTGACTTGAGGCGCCGCCTCTCAAAAAACACATTAATCTGATCACACCCAACTGATAGTGGGGGTTCCATATTGCCATCAGAAGAAAAAGACAATCGGCTTGAAGAGCTTTGCAGAGTTGCTGCAAGCCTCGGCGCAGAAGACGCAAGGATCATTAATGCTGAAGAAGTGGTCATCGGGAACTGGGTAAGGATGAAGTGCCAGTACGGTTGCGATGGGTACGGCAGGAACCTTGCGTGCCCGCCCTTTTCGCCAACACCAGAGGAGTTCAGGGACGTCCTTGCAGAGTACAGGCATGCAATAGTTGTGAAGATGTCGCCGCCCGACCTGAAGGATTACTCGAAATTCTGCCATGACCTGATACTGAAATTGGAACGAGAGGCTTTTTTGAGGGGGCATTACAAGGCAATGGGCTTTGCAATAGACGGGTGCCCATATTGTGATGAGTGCAATCTAGAATACTGCAACCACCCGGAAAAGCTGAGGCCATCCATGGAAGGGTGCGGAATTGATGTCTTCGCTACGGTAAAAAAGGCAGGTTTCAAGATCGGCGTATTGAAGGATAGAGATGCTAGACCGTCGTTCTATGGGCTCCTCCTCGTGGAGTAACCTCCCAAAAGTGGGTTTGGTTGGACATCCTCATATCATCGGCAGTATCCTCGAGTATTTTTCCATCCTCATGATTTTGCCCTCTGGCTGAACCATCCAAGTCATCCAGCAGAGGTCGATCGGGCGGTATCCCGTCCGTTGCGCGGTCTCCTCGACCTTCGATATGAACTCAATGTCGTCATCCACCGGTGCCTCGCCAGCTTTGACCAGTATCTCATTTACGACCCGCTTCACGATCTTGTCTGGCATCACCGTGTCGATGCCACCCATCATCCGGAGGTACTGGTATGTGACTAGTCCAACCCCGCTGATCCTCCCGATGGGATTGAACTGCCACCCCTGCAGGGAGGATGATCTCGCCCAGTCCCTGAGCGCCTCACGGTCTGTCTTGCACGGCAGGCTCGAGAGGTACGAGGCAATGCCCTTCGCAACAGCCCAGGAGCGCCTGTTCTTCCAGACCCGCAACAGCTCGTTCAGGTCAGACCCAACCAGGTCCTTGAGCGCCTTGACCTGCCCGGTCTCCACGAAGAGCCTCCTGAAATCGTCGACCCTCGGGACCACAGCAGTAAAATAGTTCAGTCCTATTGATGTGAAGGCAGCGTCCACGATCATAAGGGTGACGTTCCCGCCCCAACGTTCAGTCCTGAGGCACCTCGAGCACAGCTCTTCTATGCCCTGAGCCTTGCGCATGTATTCATCCACCAATGCTTTGATCTCCGGCACCGCCGCCCACCATAGGATTAATAGGATAAATATAAATAAATTATTAAGTATATTTGATTTATGGCTCAAAATATTGCCTCTGGGAGTTTTTCCGAGAGGGTCCACATCGCCCCCGTTGGCTTTGAGATCGACAGGGTTGTACTTCCGTTCATCAAGATGAAAGGCGAGAGGATACACCTGATCGTGCGGCAGGACAGCAACGAGCGAGGGATCAACTGCCTAGAGATGATAAAGGAAGACCTCAAAGGGACACAGAAGCCGTACGAGATCCACAAGGCGGAGCTCGACCTCCTCAAACTGATCCACACCTGCAGGAAGATAATAGATGGCGAGCTGAATGCCGGAAATCACATATTCGTCAACATATCCTCGGGAGGCTCCATCCAAGGCGTTGCCTGCCATTTTGCGGCACTCACTTTCAAGAAGGATGTGACAGCATACTACGCCTATCCTGAAAAGTACGTCGAAGTCGTGGATCCAAAGAGGGCCCAGAATTCGTCTGGTCTCTCGAAGATCGAAATAATCCCACACTACTCGATAGACCTACCGACTCAAAAGGAGATATCCTTCCTTGTACTGATAAGTCAGACGAGGAACCCAAGGAAGAGTGCACTGTTGAAGAGGTGTCTCGAGAAGGGGCTGTTCTCAGTTGATGGAAAGTCCAAGCCGTACGGCCACGTGATCCTAGAAAGCAAGTACATAAGACCGCTGGAGGAGAAGGGGCTGCTGGTCGTTGAGGGGAGAGGGAGAGAAAGCAGGATACAGCTAACTGAGAAAGGCAGAAACACTCTTTTGCTAAATGGATATGACCTCCAGGACCCAGATCCCGATTTGTTAAAT
>MAGV01000052.1 GCA_001717015.1 Candidatus Methanosuratincola petrocarbonis (ex Vanwonterghem et al. 2016)
GTCCTTGCCTGCAGGCCCCGCCCCGAGGACGCCCCCATGGCCACCAGGCGTGAGTTCATCGCCGCCCTTAAGGCCGAGCTTCCCGATGCCCTGAGGAAACTGCAGCACGGAAACATCGCCCCCGTGGACCTGGCCCAGGCGGCCATAGGCCCGGGCATGGCCGTCTTCACCCGCTACTCCAAGGTCATGGAGGCGGATAGCTCGCCCATGAGCGTGCGCACCGCCTTGGCCCTCATAAACCAGACCTTGGACGAGGTGCTGGTGGAACAAGAAGGGGAGTTCGACTCGGATACCCGCTGGGCGGTGGCCTGGTTCGAGCAGTTCGGGATGGAGGAAGGCCCCTTCGGTGACGCGGAGACCCTCTCCAAGGCCAAGAACACCTCCGTCCAAGGCCTGGTGGATGCGGGGATACTCCATGCAAGGGGAGGGAAGGTGCGCCTGCTGAAAAGGGAAGAGCTGCCCGAGGACTGGGCCCCCGCTTTCGACAGGCGCTTCACCGTCTGGGAGGCCACGCAGCATCTCATACGCGCGCTGGACCAAGATGGGGAGATGGGGGCGGCCGAGCTCCTGCGCAAGTTGGGAGGATTGGGAGAGAGCGCCCGTGACCTGTCCTATCGACTTTACAACATCTGCGAGCGGAAGAGATGGGCCCAGGAGGCCCTGGCCTACAACAGCCTGGTCATCGCCTGGCCTGAGCTCGCCAAGCTGGCGAGGGCGATTCCGGCAAGAGCTAAGGAACAAATGGGATGGGATGCGTCGGAGTAGGTGATTTCAGATGGCCAAGACCAATCGTGAACGGGTAGGGGAAGGGCTGGAGCTCCTGAGCAAGGGGCTTTCCCCCTTCATAGAGAGGGAGATGAAGGCCACCTACGGAGACCGCTGGACTGAGGAGGCAAAGGCTGTGTTGCGCCAGGCGCCGGGCGGTGTCGAGCCCAACATCCAGGACCCCCATGCTGCCTTATTGCTGCTTTGGTCTCGCTGGAAGGAGGTGTTTGAGAAGACCCTGGGACACGCCGAGCGCAGCCTGGTGAGCGAGCTGCGCGAGTTCCGCAACCGCTGGGCGCACATGGAGAACTTCTCCAGCGACGACACCTACAGGGCGTTGGACAGCGTCTACCGCCTCCTTTCCGCCGTCTCGGCCCCGGAGGCGGAAGAGGCGGAGAAGAAAAAGGTCGAGGTCTTAAGGCTGCGTTTCGACGAGCAGCGCCGCTGGGAGGAGCGCAAGGCCACCGCGGCTCCCATCCAGGGCCAGCCCATGGGACACTTGAAGCCCTGGAGGGAGGTAGTGACCCCCCATCCCGACGTCGCCTCCGGCAGGTACCAGCAGGCGGAGTTCGCCGCCGACCTCTGGCAAGTATATCGGGGGGAGGGGACAGACGAGTACAGGGACCCCGCCGAGTTCTTCCACCGAACCTATCTCACCGAGAGCCTGAAGAGCCTGATGATAAACGCCCTCAGACGCCTCGGCACAGGGGACGGCGAACCGGTGGTGAGGTTGCAGACCAATTTCGGGGGAGGAAAGACCCATTCCCTCCTCGTCCTCTACCATCTCTTCTCAGGCCTCGCCCCCTCCGAGCTTCCGGGGGTGGAGGAGCTTTTGGCCGAGGCGGGCTTAAGCATACCCACCGGGGTGAGGAAGGCGGTGTTCGTGGGCACCAAGGTCTCGCCCGGTCAGGTGCACAGGAAAGACGACGGCACCGAGGTCCGCACCATGTGGGGGGAGATCGCCTGGCAGCTTGGGGGGAGAGAGGGCTATGAACTGATCAGAGAGGCTGACCAGACCGCCACCAACCCCGGCGAGGCCCTGCGGGAGCTCTTCAACCGCTTCTCGCCCTGCCTCATCCTCATCGACGAGTGGGTGGCCTATGCGCGCCAGCTGCACGAGGAAGGCGGCCTGCCCGCCGGCACCTTCGAGACCCAGTTCACCTTTGCCCAGGCCCTGGCCGAGGAGGTGCGGGCCTCCAAGAACGCCCTGCTGGTGCTGAGCATCCCCGCCTCGGAAAGCCCCAGCCCCCAGGAGGGAAGGGAGAGGGTGAGCGAGGCAGAGGTGGGCGGGACCAAGGGCAGGGAGGCGCTGACCCGGCTCAGCAACGCCATCGGGAGGGTGGAGGCCACCTGGCGCCCGGCAAGCCCCGAGGAGAGCTTCGAGATCGTGCGCCGACGCCTCTTTCAGCCCATCACCGACAACTCGCTTTTCGTGCAGAGGGACCTGGTGGCCCGGGCCTTCCTGGACATGTATGCCGGCCAGCACCAGGAGTTCCCCTCCGAGTGCAGAGAGGCCGCTTACGAAAGGCGCATCAAGGCCGCCTACCCCATCCACCCCGAGCTCTTCGACCGCCTGTACAGCGACTGGTCAACCCTGGAGAGGTTCCAGAGGACCAGGGGGGTGCTGCGGCTCATGGCCGCGGTCATCCACGCCCTGTGGGAGAAGGAGGACCGCAACCTGCTCATCATGCCGGCCACCATCCCCATGGACGACAACCGCGTGCGCTTCGAGCTCACCCGGTACCTCGAGGAGAATTGGGACCCGGTGATCGAACGGGAGATAGACGGGGAGCGTTCCCTCCCCCTGGCCCTGGATCGGGAGAACCCCAACCTGGGCCGTTTCTCGGCCTGCAGGAGGGTGGCCCGCACCCTGTTCATGGGGTCGGCTCCCCTGCAGAGCCCGGATGCCGCCGCCTCGCAAGGCGCGGCGCACCGGGGTATCGTAGAAGAGCGTATTAAACTTGGCTGCCTGCAGCCGGGGGAGAGCGTAGCCACCTTCGGGGATGCGCTGCGCCGTCTGACCGACAAGTCCAACTACCTCTATATGGATGGGCAACGCTACTGGTACTCGACCACCCCGACGGTCACCAGCTTGGCCATGGACCGGGCGGCCAGATATGAAGAGCACGAGGTCTTCGAGGAGATAAAGGAGAGGTTGCGCTCCGCGGCGCGGGAGCGAGGGGACTTCTGCCGCGTTCATCCATGCGTCCCGAGCTCCGATATTCCAGACGACAGAGAAGCCAGGCTGGTCATCTTGGGCCCCGAGCACCCGCATTCTGCGCGCAACACGGAATCGGCGGCGCTCCGCGAGGCCTCCGCTATCCTGCAGTCAAGGGGGAGCTTGCCGCGCACCTACAAGAACGCCCTGGTCTTTCTGGCCGCGGATACGAACCAGCTCTCCTACCTGGAGGATGCAGTAAGGAACTACATGGCATGGGATTCCATACTCAGGGACCGTGAATCGCTGAACCTCGACGTCTTCCAGACCAAGATCGCCGAAAATGGTCACCGGTCTGCGGAAAGTGAGGTCAGCGCCAAGCTCCCCGAGGCCTACCAGTGGTTGCTGGTACCCGAGCAGCGGGACCCTGTGGGGGATATCACCTGGAGCGAGACACGCCTGCAGGGACAGGACGGCCTGGCTGTACGCGCCTCCAGGAGGATGAGGAACGACGGGACCCTCTTGGTCACCTACGGGGGGGTAAATCTGCGCCACGAGCTGGACCGCATACCCCTCTGGAGAGGGGATCACGTGAAGGTGCGCCAGCTCCTGGACGATTTCGCCACCTATCTTTACTTGCCGAGACTACGCAACGATGATGTGCTCAGGGGGGCCATCGGGAACGGGCTGGACATAACCTCCTGGGATACGGACACCTTCGCCTATGCCCAGGGCTGGGACGAAGAGAAGCAGAGGTACCTGGGGCTTGCGTACGGAAAGCATGTAAGCGTGGTCGCTGATGACAACAGCCTTGTCGTCCACCCCGATGCGGCCTTGCGGCAGATGAGGGAGGAGAGGTCCGTAAGGGCCGGAACAAACAGTGGAACGGGAGGTGGTGCGAATACCGCTACGGGCACCACGACCACTCAGGCGAATGAGAGTATGACTGATGTCAAGACCAGGGTTCGGAAGCGCTTCCACGGCTCAGTAAAGATAGATCCCATACGCATCAACCGCGATGCTCCCACGATCTTCCAGGAAGTCATCCAGCAACTTCTGAGAGTGCACGACGCGAGAGTGGAGGTGACCTTGGAGATAGCGGCCGAGTTCCCCGAGGGCGCCCCCGAGGACACTGCCCGCGTAGTCACCGAAAACTGCCGCACCTTGAAATTCGACGACTACGGCTTTGAAGAGGAATAAGTTAAAGAACAGAACTTCGACGGTTATATTGGCTGGAGGAGAGCATGGGACTGGAAACCCTCACCGTGAGCGAGATAGTCGAATGGTCGGTTTCAAAGAAGATGGATATCCCTGAGTTTCAGCGTCAGTTCGTATGGGACCCCGAGCAGGTAAAGTTGCTGGCGGAATCGCTATATCGTGAGTATCCTATAGGCTCCTTCCTGTTTTGGGATTCTACAGACTATGCAGGTTCCAAAACGGCTATGGGCTCAGAGGTATCCCTGTGGATCGTCGATGGCCAGCAACGTACCACTGCCCTAGCCTTGCTCCTCAACAAGAAGCCCTATTGGTGGCCTTCTGCTGAAGAATGGAACAAGGCGCTTAAGAGATATGACCCCATGGTCAACGTGCTCTCAGAAGATGAGCAGCTCGATTTTGCTCTGGCCAACCCCATCAGGAAGAAAGACCCACGCTGGGTCAGCGTCAGGGACATATTGAGTGTGCCTGACGTAGAGCAACTCACCAAGTTTGCTCAGGAGATAGCCTCCAAGATGGCGGAGGAGCCGGATAAGGCAATGCAGCTCTTCCCAAAGATCCATGCCCGTCTCAACCGTCTGTGGCAGATAAGAAACCAACCCATTCCCTTGATGAAGATAAGGCATGAGGTCGAGGACGTGGCAGAGATATTCGCGCGCCTGAATCAGGCCGGCACTAGAGTTAAAGAAGCAGATGTGATACTGGCGCTTGCTTCCGTAAAGAATCCCAACTGGATAAGGGAAGAATATATGCCCTTTCGGGAAGACCTGGAAGAGAAGGGATGGGAGCTTGATGCCGGAATCTTCATCAGGACCCTGACTAGTATAGGCGCGGGAAAGGCGAGGTTAATAGAGGTCCCGAGGGATTTTTGGGAAAAGGATTCACTTTTGCCGGTTTGGGAACTTTGCAAGGAGACGACAGCTGAGGTGATAAAGAGGATGGCGGAGTTCGGTATCCTAAACGGAGACCTGCTCCCATCCAAAAATAGCCTTACGCCCCTTTTCGCGCTTCATCATAAGTGGAAGAACAGCCCCTCCTATAACTTCAAGAAAGCCCTTTACTGGTTCCTGCTGGCAAACCGGGACGGACGTTATAGTGGTAGCTCGATCACCAATATGAACGAGGACGTGAGGGCTCTTAGTGAGGCGGATAGCTTCGACTCAGCGCTGGAAAGAGTGTTGGGACGGCTCCGGGTTAACGACATCGTAGATGAAGGAGAATTTCTGGAGAGATATGACCGTGCGGGGCAAAGATTCTACCGTCTGCTTTACTTCATCAACATATTCAAGAACGGGGCCAAGGACTGGGTCGACCATTCCTTGATAGGTTACGACAAGACGGGAGGCGCTTTACTCAAGGGCTTCCAGCCTAACTGGCATCATATTTTTCCGCGGTCCTTGCTCAAAAAGCATAACCTGCCAGAGGATGAAATCCAGGCCATGGCCAATATTACTGTTCTTAACGAAAGAACGAATGTCCTCAAACTGACTTCCTTAAGGCCAGAGCAATATATAGAAAGATTTAAGATAACAAAAGCAGAGCTTTCCGGGCATGACATCCCGGAGAGTTTCTTGGCAAGCGTTCCGGGTAGCTGGGAAGGAGCAGCTGGCGACACAGCTGCCCAATTGAGAAAGGACTGGGACATAGCCCGCTACAGGGACTTTATTATTGAACGGGCTGCTCTCCTGGGGAAAAAGTGCACCTCGATACTACAGGAATTGAAGGGCTAAGGAAATGGCAGTAGTAGGGAAGCGTTATCATTTTGAAGGTTGGGCGACTTACATAAAGGGAGTGTAAGGGGTAAAAGATATGTCACTCATGCATATACCTCTTAACTCGATCACAGAACAAGACCTCCGTGTGTTGGTAGATAACAAGGTCGCCGAGACAAAGTTTATTGAGTACAAAGAAAGATTGCCTGGCAACAGTGATGGGGACAAGAAAGAGTTCCTCGCTGACGCGACATCCTTCGCCAATGCCTCTGGAGGCGACATCATCTTTGGCATCAAGGAAAGTGAAGGCGTCCCTATTGAAATATGTGGTCTGGGGGAAATAAATCCCGACCGGGAAATCGCAAGGCTGGAAAGCATAATGCGTGATGGCATCTCTCCACGAATGGTCGGTAAAGACATTAAGGCCATAGAACTGCAGAATGGGTCCACAGTGATTATTATGAGGATATCAAGAAGTTGGGCTTTGCCGCACATGGTAATCTTCCAGAAGGATTATCGCTTCTATACCAGGAATGCTAACGGCAAACACCCCATGGACGTCTCTGAAATCCGCGCGGCAATAACACTCTCTGAGACGATAATTGAGAAGATAAGGAATTTTCGTCTTGCCCGTTTATCGATGATAACTTCCGGAGAAACGCCACTTCAATTTTCAGACTACCCAGTAATTGTCCTTCATGTTGTTCCTCTTAATGCCTTCGACCCTTCAATCCAAGTCGATCTAAGAATAGTCCAAGAGAATGCACAATTGCTAAAAACAATATATGGTGGAACAAGTAGCAAGAGGTACAATGCTGAGGGCTTCTTTGCATACGATATAAACGGTGACTGGAGCAACTGGAGGATTTGCGCTTATACTCAGGTTTTTCGAAATGGGATTATCGAGTCAACCGATACCCGTATATTTTCAAAAGAGGCCAAGCTTATTCATAGCCTCTACCTAGAGGAAAAGCTGTTTAGGTCCCTGAAGGAATATCTAGAATTTCTCAACATTGTTGGTGCGAGTGCCCCTATATTGATTATGGTCAGTATGCTTCGGGTATGCGGTTTTAAGATGGCTTTGCCCCCATCCATATACGTTTTTGACGAGGCCGTAATTGATCGAAATGACCTCATTATTCCAGAGGTTCTTGTTGAAAAGCTAGATGTTGAGCCCGAAGATATTTTGAAGCCAACTCTTGATGTGATATGGAATGCTGCCGGTTTGCCCGGGTCTATGTACTACAAAGATGGAAAATGGGATGGGAGGAGGTAATATCGGTTGCCCCGAGCGGATGAATCTTTGATAGTTGCTAGCGATTAAAGCAAGCAAGCGCTCTGCGGCATTTGGTCCCATGTCTTACCATCAAGGAGGCGACCACTCCTCTTCTTATTGGCTCCTCCCCATTGTTTGAAGAAGAAAGGCACATTCGCCGCCAGGCAATGGTCGCGTATCTCTCTGGCCCAGGCGGGGTCCATCGGCCGTGCTTTTGGGCCTGATTCCCCCCCAACAATAACCCAGTCGATGCCTTCCAGGTCTAGGTTGCAAATCGGCCCAAGTAGCGGCTCAAACGAAACAAACTTGATGAGGGCATCCGTTTGTTTCAAACAATCTATACGATATGCATACTCGTCGCTTTCCACGCTGACCCCCATCCACACATTGGACGGCCAGGGCAGCTCCGACGCCAGTTCGCGGAGCCGCCGCGAACGTTTCGTGAGTACTTGAAAACGGTGATGGGAAGCCTCTGCCATCACTGAAAAGACCTTAGTTATGAACTCCAGAGTGACCTCTTCGTGGAAGAGGTCACTCATTGAATTGACGAAGATTACCTGAGGGCGTTTCCAACGTAGAGGCATCTCAAGCACATGCTCGTGCATTGTCAACTTAAAACCGTTAGCGTAGTTAGGGTGCCCCATGGCCTTCAGGCGTTTGGACATTCGCTCTGCGTAACAATTCCGACAGCCGGAGCTTATTTTCGTACAGCCGGTTACCGGGTTCCAGGTGGATTCCGTCCACTCTATGGCCGATCTTGCCATACTATGCACCTCGGTTCCTGTATTTCGCGAATATATCCATGACGATCTTCTCTGCAACCGATTGCTGGCTGGCGAAATAGAGATAATATATCACTGCACCCTTCGTATTGCGCATAGGCATGGGCTTAAGTGCATGATTGAATCCCGCTTTCTCTTGAAGCCTTTTTTGAAAGGCCTTCGCAACTGCCTCGTTACCCAGCTTCACTTCTTCATCGCCGAAGAGCGTCAGCATTTTTCCGTAAGCGATATCTCGCCAAGATTCATCACCCCAGAAAGCGTTCATGCGTGCTATTCCTTCCGCAGGGACATTTTCGGGATTACGCCATAGGGCGTTCCTGTTAATGTCCATGATGGGAAAGTTTAAGAAAAGATCGATGGTGCGAAGCCTGCCGGCAGTCTCGATTACCTCCCAGTTTAGATGCAACCCGTAGGGGTCGAGAAGACAAAGACCTCGCCTATAATCCTCATAACACACGCGGGGGAACACCTCCTCAAGGAGGACTTTGTTGCAATCACCTTCAAAGATATAAACGTTTGGTTGGCTCCCAACAAGGCTTCTTAGGTATTCGACCTTATCTCCGTCAAGGTCTATAAAATAGAACCGACTGAATTCAGGCTTAATATTCAAGGCGTTAAGCGGGCTTCCAGGGATAAACTCAACGGCTACGGCGATCATCCGGCTTACCTCGGGATAGACGGAGAGCCCCTCTTCGCCGTGTGGGCCTCCCAGGCGGTACCCCTTGACGACCGGGAACGCATATTCGCCGAGCTGCTTAGGCACGGGCTTGACGGCTTCTGCATGGCCGAGTTCAGCGGGGGTCATCCCAAGACCGGGGCACTCGAGGTCTTTGATGGGTTGCACAGCTACAATATCGTGGGCGTGGCGCTGGACGCTGGAGGTATGGAGAGCCTTGCTTGCATTTACCAGAATGCTGGCCGTATGGTGACCAAAAACCATCTCCTGCAGGAGGAAGGGGCTCCCCGCAAGGTGTGGGCAGCGACGGCCCAACCCGGGAACGATGACCATCTCATCCCTGGTTGGCCGGGAATGGTGCTACCGCGCGAGGAAGGGGAGACCTATCGCCAGAGCTTCGCAGCGGCGCTGGCGAGAGTTCCCGATTACGTCATCATCACCTCTTGGAACGAGCGGTGGGAGCATACCTTCATTGAGCCCAGCGAGGCTTTCGGTGACCTGTACCTCAACATAACCGCGGAGTGCCTGGGAACCTGGGAGGAATGACGCCAAGTCAGCCCGGAACCAGTCCTGGCGAGAGTGGCCGAGTACAAGCACAGCGGCAGATACATGGTAGCCGCGAGGAGCCAGGGTCTTGCGAATAGGGAGTCCTCCCTAGGAATTTTCGCTTCCTAAATTTTCTATCACGGGATCTTATGCTTGCGCGGGCGATCGAGGGGCCTCATTTCGCCTTCTCCTCAATGTCTGGATTCCCCTTTACTGTCTCGTTTCGAAGATCGAAGGTGTGACCCCAGGAAATCAACTGTACGTTAACAGGGGGGCTTTGTGAGATACAATTCTCGTAGGGTGGGGCCAGCATTGCTCAAGGCGATAATGGCTCAAGGGAGGTGGAGACCGGTGCGAACTCTGGCTGGAACACATCTTTTTCCAATCGCGTCATAGGACAAGGAGGTAATTTGGAATGAGTGCTTCTGGACATACGCTTGCCAATATGGTTACAACATTGGCAATTCTGAGGGTCTTGCCGATGGAATGGTTTGGAATCATTGCGATTACGAGTATTTCGGCATGAACACAAGTGAGACATGGGGCAATCCTAATGCTACATTAACTACTCCAGGCAACGGGGTATTGGAATAGTCTAGTGATTACTTGAAGGGGTTGGTTCTTATGAAAAGACATAGAAACCTAAGCAAAATAAGCTCTTCTAAGAAGATGCTCTTACTAATCTCCGCAGTATCAGTAGTAGCTTTAATGGTATTAGGCATGGTTTTGATTATCACAGCTTGGGGTGAGGCATCAGGGAAACTTGAGCGTAGCAAATGCGAAGAAAATGCTTTTAAAGAAGCAAAGGAAATGATTCCTGAGACCTCAAGTCTGGAATATATAAAAATGGAATTAGAAGAATCAGAAGGAGTGGCGTCGTTCGACCTCAAGGATAACAAGGGCAAGGCCATAGGGGTTATATCTGCAGATCGCGTTACGGGGCAGGTATTCTATTTCTACGACGCTAGGGAACAAGGGCCTTCCGAAAAGATAGAGATCAGCAAGGAGAATGCTCAGCAAATAGCGGAGGATTTCCTAAGAAGTAAAGGAATAGAACCGGGAGCTAGCAACATAAAACTAAAACACGCAGCACTTGAGAATAAAAGCATGGAAGGCTCTGCAGGCAATCTCGAAGCCAAATACCAATATTCTTTTACTTTCTATGAAATGGTGAACGGCATCCCGATAAGTGGAGGTAGTGCTTGCTTTGTGTGTATATCTCCCGAAGACGGAAGAGTATTTTCATATGGGATAGGAAATAGCATCTCTTCCAATACCAACAACAAGGCAAGCAAAGCATCCATTAGCAAAGAGGACGCAATTGGGATCGCCAAAGAGGAAGCCACTAAAATGGCTGATGTGCCAAGAGCGAAGCCGTATGTATCAGATAATGAAATAGCATTGGAATATACTGATTTCGGAGACGGAGAACTTACACCTGTCTGGTATATAATACTGCACTTTGGGGAAAATGATGTAACTGATATGATCGGGGTTACTGGAAGCGTTTACATTTCAATCAATGCGAATACAGGGAAGGTATTATCGGTTGATTGATAAATTAAACCAGCAAGGACTCCTGCACTTGCAGGGGTCTTTGCTGGTTTCTTCGAATGTCACTAATTAATTGGTAGAATTATTAGGGATATAGGTGGTGATGGGTAGGATGAGAATAGTTTGCTTAAAGATCACCCTCGTCATGGCATTATCTTTCTTGATAATATCCTGCGGAGGGGGTGTTGAAGAAAAAGAGCAGCAATCCCCAGAGATCATTGCCGGTGAAACAATTGCAGGCTTCCTAGATATGTGCAAAGAAGGAAAGGATGTAGAGGCTCTGAAAGAATATCTTGATCCAGAGATATCGATTGGCACAACTGCAATTCCTTCTGTGCTTGCTGAACCATTTGAATATAGCGTATTATTCACTGGAACCGAAGGCCCCAGTGAAGAGAATAAAACGGGAATATCCCTTTATGTAGTTGAGGCCCGCATAAAACCAGAAAATAAGCCTGAGACAACATTATTATTTAAATGTAGCGGAGGTGGAAAATATATACATACGATATCGTACAAGTGATTGTCTGTAGGCTGAGCCTACAGAGTTTATGGGGCACAGCCGGTCGTTATGGCTGTTTCTAGAGAAGGATCAACGTTCTTTGCGCGATATCGCTTGTACGACCAGGGAGCATGGCCGCGCTAGGGGCGTCGAGCGGAGCCGGCCGTGGGGATCGCCCGCTCGTGGAGGCAATGGCCGCTTCCCACATGACCCGGAGGTTGGCGTCGGCGAGCAGGGGGATCATCCCCGCATGTCCCTCCACGCGCGCCTCCAGCAACCAGGGGGAGGAGCGGGCCATCTCCATGCCCGCCCGCAGGGCGACCAGGGCGTCGTAGACGTCCCCCAGCCGGTCCAGCTCCCTGCCCCTGCTCTCCTCCCCGGGCACGAGGGAGGAGTAGTCGCCGGGGAGGAACCTCGCGAGGACGGAGGCAAGCCGCGCCAGGTTCTTCCTCCTCTCCGGGAGGGGGCCCCGCTTGAAGGCGGGAGGCCACCTCCTCCGCCAGTCCTCGAGGGCTTTTATGGGGCGCAGCTCTCCCTCCAGACATCCGGGCTCGTCCTGTGCGAGCCACATAAAGCGGTGCACGGGGTTGGGGTAGCTCTCCACCACCTCGAAGCCGTCCGCCAGCCTGCCGATGGCGGAGGCGAGCTCCCGCCCGTAGGAGCCCGCGCGCCAGGAGGGGTAGAGGGGGATGCCGCAGGCGATGAGGGCCCGGTCCAGGGGCCTGAAAGGCCTCTCCCTGGAGAGCTCCTCCGTCCCGTAGAGGGGGATGTCCAGGAGGACGAGGGCGCGTTCTCCTCGGAAGGGCGCGAGGCGCGCCAGCATGTCCTGCATGGACCCGGGCTCTAGGACCTCCCACCACGGATTTTCCCCCGGCCTCCAGCAGGCGAGGGCGGTGCGGCCCGCGTTCCGGGGCGACCACCCTAAATCGACGCTGGTCACCACGTCGTAATCGCTGCCGCGCTCATTCACGGTATTCTCCCATCCGGCGCTCGCGGGCAGGAACTCTAAGCACGAAACGTCCGCCGCGCGAGGTTGTCAGCAGATCACATTATACTCTCCGGTCAAGCGCATCGGCTGTTTACGAGACAACATCTGCTGCGATGTCCTGAGATAGTGAGTGTCGGTGTAGTCCGGCATGAGCTCCAATGCGGTTTGGAACTCAGCGAGGGCCTCGTCGACGAACCCTTGCAGGCCGAGCGCCAACCCCAGGTTGCCGTGCGCTTCATAGTCGCCCGTATCCAAGCGCACTACCTCCCCCAGCTCCTCTTGCGCCTCTTCGAACTGCCCCAACTCGAACAGGGCGGTAGCAAGGCCGCGGTGAACATCGTGGTTATCGGGCATCGCATACAGCAGCTCCTCAAAGTTATCGATGGATTCGGAGTACGAACCTTTGAGGTTGAGGAGGTTGGCCAGAGATAAAAGAACCTCCTGGTCCTCGGGGTTCAGCCTCAGCGCCTCCCGATATCCTCTTTCGGCATGATCGAACAGCCCCAGCTTCCGATAACGGAGCGCCAATCCCTCGTGCGCGACACTGTTGTAAGGATAAAAGCGTATCGCCTCGAGATATTCGTCCACAACCTCATCCAGAAGGCCTTCCTTGTGCAGTTCGATCGCCTTATCCATATGGTTGATGTGTACTAACATGAGGGCATCTGAAGGCGGCTCATGTTGGGGAAGGGTGTCTCCGCTGGGCCGGCGCCTCACTTCGCCAATGGAGTGACGCGCGGAATCTGCTCTGCTGATGAGCTCTTTCTGGAAGTTGAGGATGTCCGCGATGTCCGGGTCGGGCTGGCTTTCAAGCGCTTCTTCGCATGCGGAAAGGGCCCTTTCGAATTCTCCCGACCGCCTCAGGATGTCCACCAAGAGGCAGTCCTCCGAGCCGGGATCACGGGCGAACTCCTGTCCGCAAGGCCTGGCTTTCACCAAAAGGTCGTATGCCTTGAGGCGGCAGGACCTGGCTTGCTCCGGCGCACCGTGGTCATCGCACCCCCAGGCGGCGTACATCGAGGAAAGCCCCGCGGAGGCGTAGTCTCCGCCCTGCTCCTGGATCATGGAGGCACACAGGAAGGAATTGGCCAACTCCGGAAGGTCCGGGTCGCGCAGTCGCCCCCTGTATTCTCTGCTTCGGATCACGTCTGATGCTCCCTGCAAGCCCTCATCTATTACGAAGTCTCAATAGAGAGCGGAAGGGAAAAAGCCAAGGCCAGTTCCGGTGCCTTGCCCAGATGTCACCGCCGGCGAGTACATTATCTGCAAATGGAGATGCCGGCGGCAGGAGCCGCGCTTCCGGCTTCCCCGCAATCGGGAGGCTCCGGGCAGGGTCTCCTCGGGACGCGAGCGGGGCGGGGCTAAGGGGCGTCGGTCCGTCGCGAACCGAGGCGACAGGGCGGCAGGGACAGAAGGGGTGACGGCACATGGCGAAGATGATCCCGGATATAAAGGTGAGGAAGGGAGCGCTGGGGGAGGAGAGGCTCTACCTGGCCCTGAAAGAAAGCCTCCCCGACGAATACACCGTTTTCCACTCCCTGCCCTTCGTCTCCGTGGAGGAAGGAAGGGGCATATACGAACACGAGATCGATTTCCTCGTCATCCACCGCGAGCTGGGCTTTCTGGACATCGAGGTCAAGGGCGGCCGAGAGATCCGCTATCTGCAAAAGCGCAGGGAATGGATATCCGTCTCGCATCGGGGCGAGGAGCACGTGATCTCCAGGGACCCCTACCGACAGGCCAGCGACAATATCCACTGGCTCGCGCGGGAGATCGTGAAACGCGGGGTGCTGGAAGGCGGTGAGGAAAGATTTCCCTTTACGCACGGATACGCGGTGGCCTTCCCCGACGCCACCGTGGACACCAGGTATTTCCCGATGCACACACGGAAGGAGCTGACGCTGGACCGCTCCGATCTCGGGCGCATCTATGAACGGGTCTCGGGGATCATGGAGCAGTGGCGGAGGGAGGGGAAGTCCAGGGTCATAAGCGAGCGCGAATACAACGACCTCTGCAACAAGTTCCTCATGCCGGAGTTCCGCGTCGCCGCGTCCATCGCCAAGCGCATCGAGGACGAGGAGGCGCAGCTCATCCGCCTCACCGAGGAGCAGTGCCGCCTGCTGGACTTTTTGCGCAACCAGAAGCAGGCGCTCATCCAGGGCTACGCGGGGACCGGCAAGACGCAGCTCGCGGTGGAGAAGGCGCGCCGCCTCGCCGCGGAGGGCAAGAAGGTGTTGCTCATGTGCTTCAACTCGCCCCTGGCCCGCTACCTGGAATCCGTGGTCGGGGACGAGGGGGGCGCCATCACCATCGACAACTACCACAACCTCTGCGCCCGCATGGCGGAGAAGGCGGGCATCCCCTTCGAGGTGCCCCCCGAGGAGAAAAAGGAGGAGCGCAAGCGCTTCTGGGACCGGGACTGCGCCGCCATCCTCGAGGAGGCCTTGGACAGGGTGGACGCCCGCTTCGACGCGGTGATCATCGACGAAGGCCAGGACTTCCGGGAGGAATGGACGCGCAGCGTCTTCAAGCTCCTGCGGGAGGGGAGGGACGGGTGCCTGTACACCTTCTTCGACGAGAGGCAGAACATCTACCGCGATGAGCTGCATTTCCCCATCCAGGGCGAGCCCTACGTCCTCCACGAGAACTGTCGCAACACCCAGAGGATATGCGAGCTGGCGGGGGACATCGGCGGCGTTGACCCGGAATCCTACGTATACGACAAGAACCCGCAGGGCGAGGAGGTCAGGTTCAAGGCCTACGGCCGGCGCGAGGACCAGCCGAGGATCATCGCCGACATCGTGGCCGGGCTCCTCAAGAAGGGCGTCTCGCCGGGGCAGATAACCGTGCTCTCTCCCCATATAAGGGAGAAGAGCTGCATGGCCGGGGTGGAGGAGCTTGCGGGATGCCGGGTGCTCGACTACTCGGAACGCATGCCCGCGGATGCGGTGTGCTTCTCGTCCCTTAAGAGGTTCAAGGGGCTGGAATCCGACGTGGTCATCTTCTGCGACATGGACGGGAAGTTCCCCATCCACAACCCCCTGGACCAATATGTGGCGGTATCACGGGCCAAGCACCTTCTATATGTGGTGCATGACAGGGACTGGAAACCGCCGGCGGGATAGGGGGATCCGCCCAGCCATAAAATGTCACTGGGGCGTGCTATAAGTATTTCCAGGCAGTAAGGACAGGGCCAATAAAAAATCTCGGGCCCGTGTTGGCGTCTCGCGAGGAAGGTCGCATGGAAGAGAGGAAGCGCATAGAAGATAAGATAAGGGAGCTGGCTGAGAACGAGGAGGAAGAGCGCCTGTGCCTGGAGCTGCTGGACGGCGCCTACCGGGGCCTCGAGGAAGGATCGTCCAAGGGCGCCCTCGACGAGGTCAAGGGCAGGCTGGATGCCGTCCTGAAGGAGATGGAGGAGATCGCGAAAAAGATCGGGGACAGGATAGGGTAGCGGGTGATGGGCCATGGCCGAGAACATCAGGCTGAAAGAGATAAAGATAAAAGGCTTCCGGGGCTACGGCAGGGAGGAGGTAAGAATCGACCTCTCCGATCCCGTGGTCCTCCTCTACGGCGGCAACCGCTCAGGCAAGAGCAGCACCACCAACGCCGTGGAGTGGGCGCTGTACGGCGGTGAGGTGACCGGCAAGAAGATCGGCATCGCGGAGAGGAAAGGCTGGGAGGCGCGCAACCGCCACTGCGATTCCATAGGCGTGGAGCTGGTGCTGGAGTCGGACGCCGGCGAGATCCGCGTGGTCAGGGAGATGGGAGAGAAGAAGAGGTCCGGGGAATCGTTCTATTTCGTGGACGAGAACGGCGAGAAGAACAAAAACCAGGAAGAGCTGTGGAGCCGGCTGGGCATGGACGCGAGGGATTTCATGAGTTCCGCCTACCTCCACCAGGAGGTGATCAGGGACATCGTGGTGAGCGAGCCGCGCGTGAGGGAGGAAGCGCTCAACCGCCTTCTGGGCATCTCCGACCTCTTCAACCTCTCCAAGTCGCTCAAGGATATAAAGAAGAAGAGCTACGAGGATGCGGTCAGCAATACCTACGAGAGACTTCAACAGCTCATCAAGACGAAGTCCTCCGCCTATCAGGAGACCATCGACGGTTCCATCGAAGAAGGCGAAGCGCTGGGGATGGCGAAGGGCGATTTCACCGATAAGGGCTTTGGCGAGCGTTGCTCGAAGGCATGCGAGCTGGTGAAGGGCCTCGCGAAAAAGGCCGGACTCGAGGACCCGGGGCTCGAGCCTCCCGAGGATACAACCGACTTCATGGGGTTCGAATCCCGGGCCAAGGAGGCCGTGCGAGCTTTGAGGAACGAGAATCCCGCCGCCGTGTCGCAGGCAGCTCTCGTAGAGGAAAGGGGAGAGCTCGACGCGGCGCTTTCCGAGTACCGGAGCAAGAAAGAGAGGAAGGAAAGACTCCTCGAGGAGAAAAGAGAGCTGGAGAAGGAAGGCGGTCAGGAGGAGCTGGAGAGAAAGAAGCAGGAGCTAGAGGAGAGGCAGAAAGAACTGGAGGAAGAGCTGGGCCGCATCAACACCCGCCTGCCGGTGATCGAGGCGACCGTCACCTACCTGGAGAGGCTGGAGGACAAGGAGGGGACGACCGCCTGCCCATCCTGCGAGCAGGACATCGTCCCGCGGGAGGTGCTTGCGCGGCTGCGGGAAGTGAAGGCCGGCATGGGGGAGGAGGCGGGCGAGAAAAGCGGGGAGAAGAAAGAGCTGGCCGAGTCCTTGTCCTCCCTGGAGGAGACCGTCGAGCGGCTGAGGAAGATCCAGGAGGTCGAGCTTCCCAAGGCCGTCGAGGAAATGAAAAGGTGCCGCGAGAAGATCGGCGAGATACTCGAGCGCGAGATCGGCGAGGACGAGGATCCCGAGTCCATTGCCAACAAGCGGCTGGAAGAAATAGAGGACAAGCTGGAGAAGACCAAGAAGCTCCTGCAGGAGTACAACCGGGAGATCGACGGCATAGAGGATGCCCTGAAGGAGGCGCGGCTCATCCGGGATGTTCTGGAAACAAAGGAGAAGATCGCGGTCATCGGGAAGATCACGGAATCGCGAGAATGGGAAGAGATGGGAGAGACTCGCGCAAAGCTCTTCCAGGAGCTGGAAGCGGCGAAAAAGGTGAAGGGCGCCGTCGATGCGGTCATCAACGAGCTGGCCGGCGAGAAGCTGCGCGAAACGGAGGATGCCATCTCCTCGTATTACCGGGCCCTGGTGGAGAGACCGGATTTCGAGTCCATCATGATAGACCCGGAAGACCACGACGTGTACGCGGTGAGCGGCAAGGACAAGGAAAAGGTCATCAAATTCTTCAACCAGGGGGACATGAACTGCGCCGCCCTGAGCATCTTCCTAGCCCTGGGGGGCAGCTCCGCGCGGGAGGGGGCGACCGGGTTCCTCGTCCTGGACGACCCCTCCCAGAGCCTGGACTCGGAGCAGAAGCGCAAGCTGGCGGCGCTCATCGACCGGGTGGCGGCGGACAGGCAGGTCGTCCTGGCCACCATGGATGAGGAGCTGCTCAAGGCCCTGCAGAGCAATGTCTCTAAGGTCAAGAGGGTCTACCGCTTTGGGGAATGGGACCCGGTCAAGGGGCCGTCGATCAAAGGGGAATGAACACGGATGGGGCTGCCCTACGAGACCGCCCGGAAACTGGAGGAGCTATATGGGTGCCACGAGAAGGAGTTCGGCAAGGTGGTCCAGAAGCTCCTGGCCCTCACCTTAGTGGAGATGGGCTTCGGCCTGGCGGAGGAGCGCGCCGTGCAGGGCGTGGACATCGACGTCATCGCGCCGGGCGGCGAGAAGCTGTCCTTCGAGGTGAAGACGAGCCAGAGCGCGCAGGTGACGGTTCAGGACAAGGATATCCAAGGGCTGGAGTCCCGGCTGAACGCGGACGGCTACCGGCCCCTCTTCGCCTTCATCTTCCGCCCCCATTACCTGGGGGACGGCTGGATCATCGTGCCGGCCGGGCGGGTCAAGAAGGGTACCCACAACGCCATGCGGCTGGCAAGCCTGGACGACGGCTCCCTATCGCGGGAGGTCAACGCCCGCTTCCCGGAGTTGGTCGAGCGCACCTTCGACGATCTCATGGACTGCAGGCGGGGAACCGCCCTTAATATGTTGAAAGGGAAGTACGGGATTTGAACAGGTCCTTTCGAGAGCGAGGCCGCTCTTGGTCGGCGAGGGTCGATCGGGCCGGAAAAAACGCAAGTTTATCATCCCAGGCGCAAAGACCCCTCAGGGGATGCGGTACGTCTCCACTTGCGTCCCCATTTCACAAGCACGCCTTCTTGAGTTATTGCGCGTTATCATCCCAGGCGCAANTCAGGGGATGCGGTACGTCTCCACCCTGTCCACCCGAAAGCTCTTTACCATGCCCGAGCGGTGGCAGTAGGCGTAAAGATATATGTCCCTTACGGCAATGGGCGTGATCATGCGCGGAATGCCTGGACGTGTCCCCCCTCGATAGACGATCTCCACCATGACCTGCTTGCGGGCCAGTACCTCGAAATCCGATTCGTCGCCCTGCAGCCGTATGTCGACGCGGTGAGCCAGGTCCGAGAAAGAACCGATGTAGCCGGGCACGTTTTGCACGACAAACTCACCGTTGGAACCATCCAGGAAATGCCGGAATATCGCCATGGCCGCGTAGGCATCCGGCAGCCCGCGATGCTGTGCCTGGCGCTCTATCCCCAGGTAACGAGCCAGGGTGCCCAGTTTATAATTCCCTACCCCGCTGAACAGCCTGCGTGCGAGCCTGACGGTGTCTATCACCGGGTTGGGTGGCGGCTCCAAGCCGGCGCGGGCCAGCTCCATTCCGATGACGCGCACATCGAAACGCGCGTTGTGGGCGATGAAGCAGGCATCCGCGAGGAAATCCAGCAGCCGCGCCACCGCCTCTCCGGGGGAAGGGCAGCCGCGCACCATGGCGTCGGTTATCCCGTGGATGGCGGTGGCGGCGGGATCTATGGGCTGCATGGGGTCCACCAGGGTCTGGTATTCCTCCAGAACGCTGTGGCGGTCGAACTTCACGGCCCCTATCTCCAGGAGCCGGCTGCTCATGAAGAGCCCGGTGGTCTCAACATCCACCGCGCAGAAGACAGGGCCTCTCGAGCCTTTCCCGGCCATGGCGATCACGGTTTCAGCCGGCCGGGACAGAACCTGTGAGGGGGCCGCGGGCCGAAGAGGGGAAGTCCGTGGTCTTGATGGCCTCGAACTCGTATGCGGAGCCGATAATGTCACCCGCGATCGCGTCGATCATCGCATCTCCTTCCGTGGACGCCGCGCATATCCAGGCCCGAGACAGTTACCCAATACCTGGAAAACGGCGGTCGGGAGGTTCCGTATCCCCGCTCACCAGCGGAAGATGCGCGAGAGCTTCCTCCCTAAAAACTTGTTCTTCGCCCGCCGGGCCGTCTTCTTCGGGTCGCCCGAGAGAAGGACCTCGAGGTCCCTGCTCCGCCTCGCAAGGCGGTATAGGTAAGAGCTGGGTTTTCGAGCCATCTCTCCTCGCACCCTTCCATCCCGATACCCGGCACGACCGCGGTAAAGATAGATAGCCGGGCCTTCAAGCCATCGCTCTCTCATGACTAAAGGTGATTCTATCATGGGAGGGGGACGTTTCATCCCGGGCGGTTTTCTATCTTCGGTTCTGGGGGCCCCATAGAGATGCCCGTCTCCGGGGCAGTAACGACAAAGAACGGATGCCCCGATAGAACACGGATGCCCCGATAGAATTCGGATGCCCCCGACGATCGTCAAAGTACCGATTTGCCGGCGGATGAGACCCCCATGCTAGCGGCAGGTGTTTCTGGTCAGGACCCGGTCCAGGGACCAGGTCATGAAGCGCATGACCAGATCGTAGGCGGGCGGGAACACGCGCTTCAGCAGGTAAAGCAGCTTGATGTCCGGTGAGGTGATTACCATGAAGCGGTTTTTCTCGATGGCCTCTACGATGAGGCGGGCGACCTTCTCCGGCGCCATGGCATGCCGGCTGAAGATCCTGCGTCCCCTCTCGCAGGCGTCCTCGTCCGCGTTGATGACCACCGTCTGCACCAGCCCGGTGTTCACGGCCCCGGGCAGGACCACGGTGACCCCGATGTCGTGCTTGCGCAGGTCGTAGCGGAGCACCTCCGAGCTTCCCACCAGGGCGTGCTTGGTGCCGGCATAGACGACGTGCCAGGGGAGACCGATGATCCCCGCGGTGGAGGATACGGTGAGCACGTGACCTCCCTTCCCCGCGCGCACCATCTCGGGCACGAAGCATTCGATGGCGTGGTACGGCCCCCAGAGGTTCACGTCCACCACGCGCTTCCACTGCTCGTGGGTCATGTCCTCCACCTGCGAGAAGAGGGCCACCCCGGCGATGCTGGCAAGGATATCCAGGGGCCCGAACCCCGCGTGGATCTCGTCCGCCAGCTTCCTGAAGGCATCGTAATCGGAGACGTCCAGGGCGCGGGCGAGGCATACCTCCCCGCCCCGGGCCTCTATCTCGCGCCGCACGTCGTCGAGCCCCTCTTCGTTGATGTCGGTGATGAACAACCTGGCGCCCCGTTCCGCCATGGCCAGCGCCGTCGCCCTGCCGATGCCGCTGGCCGCGCCGGTGATCAGGGTCTTCTTTCCCCGTATCTCCACGTCCCTCACCCCTTCCCTTTCCTTCCCGGTAAGGATTGCCGCCGCTTAAGGCACGAAACGTCGTTACCTTACCGCGGCCTCAAAGCATTGTCCCGTTTGCGTCAAGAGACCGCACAGCTCGAAGTGTTGGCCGCGAGCTCTCCACGCCGTACCGTTCCCCCTCACCTCGTCTTACCGCTTTGCCCGCTCGACGAAGCCTCGTTCCTCGAGGAGTCCGTACCAGGCGTCGCCCCGAGCCCGCCTGTCCAGGTAGAGGAAGTGCCCGCCCGTGACCTCGTGGTAGTCCGTGATACCCCAGCGCTCTTTCCATATCCTGGTCAGGCGGATGTCGCATACCCGGTCTCCCGCGTGGGCCACCGCCCTGATACGGTTCACGTCGTAACGCGGGAGGAGGTGGAGCGGCGAGCAGATCTCCTGGGCGCGCTCGGTGGCGCGGACGAGCTCGGCGTCCACGGGGAATGCGAAGCGGCCCGGCTTAGGCCTCAGGTAATTAGCCACCGAGACTGCGGGCACGGCCATGAAC
>MAGV01000053.1 GCA_001717015.1 Candidatus Methanosuratincola petrocarbonis (ex Vanwonterghem et al. 2016)
CCGGAGACCCGGAGGGCCTCAAGGGCATACAGGGGTATGCGATCAACACCCTCATTGTTTCGCAGACATTGCGCCTCAACATCTCGGGCGATCTCCCGGGTGGGTTCAGAGTATCCGCCTCTCTCGACAACTACAGCTCCGGCAACCTCCAGCTTGTCAGGATAGATTTCAAGAACGATACTATCTCGGGATGCTTCGGAGATTTTGCGTATGCAGCTTCAAACCCCTACGTCGCGAAGCGGCTCACACTCAGGGGCATACAAGTTGCGGCGAAGCTTGACGACTTCACAGTTGGCGGGATCTTCGGCAGAGTGAAAGGCGTGCCTGCCTCGAAAACGTTCAAGGGCGCGTCCAGCGGCGACACAACGGTGTTCAGGCATGACGGCCCCTACGTGCCTACAAGAGAGCGTGCGGTGCTGGTTGCGTCAATCGAAGGCGGCGAGTCCTATCGCATGTCTGGACGGTTCGACCCTGACTTCATGACGGTTGAGGTGAGGTACGACAATGCCTCTGGTCAGGCCCGCTCCTTACTTGATCTCCTAACCAACTACGATATGGGTTACCTTTACCGCGAGGCCGACAGTGATGACGGAGTGGTCGCGGTCGGCGATGTAAGAGAGATCGATAGGGGTAAGTATTCCGTCGTAACCAGCACCGATGGCGACCACCTGGTCCTCTTGCGTGAGACCCTCGACCTCATGCGAGACCAGATACGGGACCTGATTGTGGAATACAACAAAAAGAATGGTCTTTTGGGGCCCGACAAGAAGGTCTATCCGTTCGTTTTGGGCAGCGATTCCGAGGCGGCATTTCTGGAGGAACTTCGCAACGACCATTCCTGGCTCGTCGCGGGGCTGCCCGGGTCCGCCACAAAAGCTCTCGACACTCCCCTCGAAAACTTCGCAACCAGGCGGTTCTATCTTCTCGGACACGATCGGATAGACCTGGGCTCAGTCGAGATCGACGTCCTCGTCGGCGGGAGCTACACCGAGGCGGACAGCATCCCGGGCCTCTCTTACACCGTGTTTCCCGATCAGGGGATCGTAGAGTTCGGCTTCCCGTCCGGCGCCCCTGATGAATACGAGGAGATCCGGGTGAGGTATACCTATTCCATCACAGGCAACATCTATACGCTCGGGATCTCCGTAGCCCTGGGCAGCGAACAGGTGTACCTCAACGGAGAGCTTCTCAAAAGGGACGTAGACTATGCCATCGACCATGAGGCGGGCATCCTCGTGATCANNGGGAGGTCGGACCGCAGGACACGATCCGGGTTGACTACGAGTACTTCGCAGGCGGCCTTGGGGTGCCGGTGGAGTATAAGCGGATCTTCTACGGCGGGTCTTTTGCATGGAAGCCCACAGAGGAACTCAAGCTGGGTGTTGATATCATCCGCGCCCAGGATCAGCCGGCGCCCATATCAGGACAAGAGCGGGTTCGCACCATGCCCAGCACGCACACGGTGGTGGGCGTGTCTATGGAGGCAAAGAAGGGGAGCTTGAGCTTTGATGTGGACGTTGCCTGGAGCCACGAGATCTTCCCCTACGATGACAACCGGCGCAAGAACACCTCGAGCAGGATAAACGACATAATGTTCGTCACCGACGATGGTGGCAATGAATATGTGCTTTTTGCGCACCAGAACGGCCTTGCGGTCTATGCTGGCGGCAGGTGGAAGCACTACACCCCGGCATCGGGCCTTGCCGGGTGGACCGTGTATGACATGGCTGCATCCGGAGACCTGTGGTTCTTCGCTACAGAAGCCGGGCTGACGGTGGTCACAGCCAGGGCAGGCTCGGGCGGCGAGCCGCCGTTTGACCGCGTGGACAACTGGCGGCGTTACTACGAAACCGACGGCCTGCCCAGCCAGAAGGTTCTCTCTGTGCTCGTGGACGGCGCGACCGTCTGGGTCGGAACCGACTCTGGGCTTGCGAGAGCAAACGTAGGAAACCTCAAGAGATGGCAGGTGTTTGATGCAAAGTCCAACCCTGAGATCTTGAGCGAGGTCATCACCGACATCGCGGTCTCGAAGACCACGGGGGATCTTTATATCGCCACGCCCTCCGGCCTCATGTCCTTCGACGGTGCAAGGTTCACTACCGAGTTTGGCGGCATGGCGGTAACCGAGGTCGCCGTGCCCTCTGGACCCGTCGGGGAGGGGGACGCATACGCGGCCACGGACTCCGGTATCCGGTTCAAGGAAGAACCCGACGGATCCTGGCAGGCGCTCGAGGGCACCGCGGGAACAAGGTGGCACGCGGTGCGGGAAGGAGGCTCCGTCCTCCTGTGCGGCGGGGACGACGGCCTGTACCTGTATGACGGGCTTGGCACGCCCGTCCGCGTGGATGCCACGGCGGGCAGGGTGATAACGGCTATAGCCTGCGATGAGCTGGAAGACTTCGTCTGGGCGGGCGAGGAGGCGGATGAGCTCTACAAGCTTTCGCTTTGGGAAGGGTCTTTGTGCTACCCGGGCTTCCGCGAGCACCTCCAGGAGGAGACCGGGATCTCGGGCAAGGACGACCACAGATATGCCGATGTCCCCGCCGACGAGCACACCTACACAGGGTATGCAGGCGCGGCCTCTATAAGCTTCGACTTTGGCTCAGGGAGAGTGTACGGCGGATGCGAGCGCGTGGAGCCTACCTTCCTTGCCATAGGGGCACGCGGTCGCCAGGACCTTACCCAGTCCCGCATAGGCGCATCCTACCCGGTGTGGAAGAACCTGTCGCTCAAGGCCGAGCACGCCGTCCGCGCAACCCGTCCCGTTGACATCACGGACAAAAGTGGCTCGGAGGCCGAGCTTCTAACCGTGACGACGGATTCTGTAGGTCTTGCGTGGAAGCTTGGTCCCGAGATTGACTTAGACTACATCCTCGAGCGAATAGACAAGACCGAACGCGAGGGGCCAGAGGCCGAGCGGACCACCTACTCCATTATGGCCAGAGAGAGACTGTTTTCTGACAAGCTCACCATCGGCGCAGGCTACGAGAAGGTCTCCTATGAGGACCTGGAGAAGCCCAGGAACTCGTACATAGCTTATAACCTGAAAGGCGACCTTGTATACACGCCCTCTAAGAGCACGGTCCTCAAGCTATACTATCGCTTCCCCTTGCGGGTGGTCACAATAGATGGTACGGAGAAAGGCAGCCGCGACCTCGGGGGCACGATCTCCTGGGGCGACCGGCTCGGGCCTGTGAGGATGAGCGTGCAATTCTCGCAGTACGCGAGGACCGACGTGCCTGCGGATGTCACGCGTCTCCAAAGGCGCGGAAACGCACGGGTCAGCTTGCAGGCATTCGAGATTGGCCGGCTTCGGCTCACTCCCTCGGGGAGTCTGACATGGGACTACCTTGAGCCCACGAGGGGCGAGCCCCGCACGCTCCTTGCGGGTGATGCCGTGTTCAAGGGTGAACTCGCCGCATGGCGGACTGACCTGCGTCTGAAGAAGACGGGAACCACCTACCACCAATCGGAGAAGGTGAATACCGATGGTGAAGTATCGACCTCCGTGTCTTACGTCGGGTTTGAGAGATTCACTCCAAGCGCTGAGGTGCGCTGGAAGACATCATCACAGGTCCATCCTGCCTTGGGCGAAAGGGAGACCGAATCCCTGGGCGCCACCCTGCGCCTGCGCTGGAAAATCGGCAGAGGCTCCAGCGACACGCTGAGCGGCTGGCGCAATCAAACGCGAAGCGAAAAGGACGACCTTGTGACCCGCGGCGCGGGCAACAGCTTCACTTACTCGCCTGGCACGAAACTGTCGGCCACAGTAGGCGCCTCGCTCGAGCGTACAAGCGGCATAAAGAGCCTTGTAAACTATGACGAGACCCGGGCGGAGGCAAGCCTCACCGCAGAGTACAAGCTCACCGACGTCTGGCGCGTATCCCTCACCCTGGGCTATATACGCGGCGTAAGCACCACCACCACCCCCGCGGGGTTTAACACCTGCACGGCCACCTTGAAGATCATCGCCAGCTTCTAGAGGAACCTTGCCGGTACGTTGCTTCTGTGGTCGGGCCGGCATTTCGATCTGTAAGGTTCACTGGAGGTTATGGAACTACAAGAGGCCCCTCTCCCACGCAGGTTCCTTCCAGACCTGCACGTGAGAGGGGTCCGCGGTGGCTCAACGGTCCAGGGTACGGTAAGGAGTTCTCTCCGGGTCCCCACAGGCGAAGAACGAGATGCCGGGCGTCGCCGCGCATATCCCAGGGTGTCTAACCCTCTAGAAGGACCGCTTCAGCGTCGCCTCTCGCTGCACGGATAATCCTGCTACTAACGGCTGCCAGCGCATGCGCTCACAGTGTCTGCTAGAGCACCTGCCTTTGCACCTTCGCCTGGCGCTGCACGGTTGTGTAAGCATGTGTCGCTCGCCGATGAAGGCTGTCCGTAAGGCTGTCCGTCCTCGAGCAGTTAAGGACGTCCAGGAGACCGGCGACCGCCAGCTCTTGTCGAATTCCCGACACCCGAGTAGATTGCGTTCAACCGAGAACCGCCTGGCAGGCTTCTGCTAGACAAAGGCAGCATGCTCTGATGTAGCTTCGACACGTAACTTGGCGACCGCAGGATCGTCCTCCATCAGGATAGAGGAGGTTTCCCCATCATTCGAAGTTATCCTATAAGAACAAAATTAGAAAACGACATAATTCTCTGAAGGATATGACAAGCAGGGAGTGGTAATGGGAAGCTACAGAAAACGCCACTCGGGCGGGGAATAATCGTGTCCACGACACCATAGGAATTAAATCGGACACGGCTCTGCGCCGTGAAAGCGGTCCCTGCGTCCTCGACCCGAGACCGCTGCGGACAAGGGGGGTGACGAGGGCAGAGAGCTAGCGCATGGGTTTGATGCCCGGCGAGGCCGGTCCGGGCAACGACTAATGAGGTCGGATTTTCGGAAGGAGGGACGAACTTGGTTACAAGTAGGCACGCCAGATGGCTGGTGCTGGTCTCAATCGTGACCGTCCTGGTGCTTGCGTTCTCGTGTGGCGTTCCTGCCAAGGAGAAGGCGAAGAGCGCGGAAAACCCCCGAGATATGCGCCCTGCCTGGCAGGAGCCCCGAGAGGAGTTCGCACCAGGAGAGTACCTGGTGAGGTTTAACGATGGGGTTGCAAAGGCGGACGCCCTGGGCGTCCTCGGGCGCGCGGGGATGGAAGTCCTCAAAGAGATCTATTTCAAGCCGAGCAAGGCGTTCCCGGGCGGGCTCAAGATCTACCACGTGAAGGCAGGAGCGAGGGTCCTTGCTGAAGACGCCGTCCGGGCGCTGAGGGCTCAGAGCAGGGTAAAGTACGTGGAGCCCAACCGTAAGCTATACGCGGATGGGCCGATCAGGCCGACAGTGCTCCCGAACGACCCCTTGTTCGACCTCATGTGGGGTCTTAATAATACTGGCCAGGAGTTCTACCCGGGTATCAGAGGTACCCCGGATGCCGACATCGACGCGCCTGAGGCGTGGGACATAAGGCACGATGCGCCTACGATCATCGTAGCGGACATTGACACCGGCATTCAGGTGACGCATCCGGACCTTGCTGGGAGCATCTGGATAAACGAGGACGAGGTTCCTGGCAACGGTGTGGATGATGACAGCAATGGGTACGTTGATGACGTAAACGGCTGGGATTTCTACTGGGATGACAACACATTGTACGATCCTGCAGACGAGGAGGACCATGGCACACACACGGCTGGCACCGTCGGTGCGGTCGGGGATAATGCTGTAGGTGTTACGGGGGTTGCCTGGAACGTCAGGATCATGGCCTTGAAGTTCCTAGGCCCTGAGGGCGGTTACACGGACGACGCTGTCGAGGCGTTTGCGTACGCCTGGAACAACGGCGCACATCTCACCACAAACTCGTGGGGCTACACCGGGCCGCCCGACGCGGCGCTGCGGGATGCTATGGAGGCTTGCAGGATCCTCCATGTGTGTGCAGCGGGCAATAGTGCATCCAACAACGACGCTGGCTATCCCAACAACACTCACTACCCATCGAGCTTCGATCTGGACAGTATAATCTCAGTTGCAGCAAGTGACTGGAACGACAACTTCGCGTCGTTCTCGTGCTGGGGCGCAACCACAGTCGATCTTGCTGCCCCCGGCCACGGGATCCTGTCAACTGTTCCCACTGACATGTACGACCCGCCTTACGCGTATTTCAGCGGTACTTCGATGGCCACGCCTCATGTTGCCGGAGCTGTAGCGATTCTCATGTCGGAGTTTCCCGATATGCCGCCGTATCCCGGCGCTCCCGGCTCCGAGCAAGGAGAGATAACCATAAAGGACCTCCTGATCGCGACCGTGGACAGAAAGGCTGCTTTTGCAGGAAAACTGGTATCCGGGGGAAGGCTGAACCTGCGCAATGCGCTGCTTCAGGGAGTACCTCCGATCATCGAGTCGGCCGAGGCAGACCCGGCTTTCGGCACTCCACCGCTCAACGTGAACTTCACGGCTACGGCACAAGACCAGGACGGGACCGTCGTTGACGTATGGTGGGACTTTGGGGACGGTTCGCCTGCAGTTCACGAGTACAATACGAATCACACCTATAGCGCGGAGGGCAGCTATACTGCGAGCTTCCACGCGGTGGATGACGACGGGCTCGAGTCAGTGCAACTGGTCACCGTTGTGGTCGTAGCGGAGACGACCGTGATCTTCGTGGACGACGACGGCGGCGACCCGTACGAGACATACTTCACGCAAGCGATGGACGCCGTAGGCATCGACTACGTGATCGTCACCCCGCCTCTTACGCTCCCGACCGACATAAAGAACGCCATGATCTGGAACTGCGGCTACGAGTGGAGCGGCACGCTGACCGCGGAGGATCAGGCGTTCCTGTCAGAGTACCTCAACAACGGCGGGCGGTTGTTCCTATCGGCCCAGGACCTGATCTGGGATATCGGCGTGAATGAGTTCGTTCGTGATTACCTGCACGTAGCGGGTGCATGGCAGGACGTAGGAACGGACCACGTGTACGGCGTGACAGGTGATCCCGTAACCGACGGGTTATCTTACGACCTATCGTATCCGTTCATTGATTATAGCGACATCGTTATACCTGATGCAGACTCTTCCTCCATCTTCACCAACGACTGGGGCTACCCCTGTGCGCTCAGGCACGCAGGGGCCTATCGCGTTGTGTTCCTGGCGTTCCCCTTTGAGGCAATCCCGTACGTGGCTCCAACCTCAGCGGAAGCCGGCAGGCGGGTCCGGGAGTCCGATCTTGACGGCGCGGCCCTTCTCATGTGGCGCATCTTCCACTGGCTCGCGCTTGCGCCCATCATCGACTCGGCCAGCGTGACACCACTTGAAGGGTACGTTCCGCTTGAGATTACTGCAACGGCGACCGCCCACGATCCTGACGGCACCATTGTTGATGCCTGGTGGGATTTTGGGGACGGCACGCCGCCAGTGCACGGGTTCACGGCAACACATACTTATCCCGACTCAGGCATATACACGGTGACGTTCCATGTCGAGGACAACGAGGGCATGACGACCTGGAAGAGAGCGGGCACTGTTTACGCTGGCATATCCAGGATCAGCGTCAGTCCCAATTCGTTCAAGGTCTCTGCCGTGCCGGGGACGGTTGCCCACAGGCAACTTAGCCTCGAGAACGTGGGATACGCGCCATTGCGGTTCATGGTG
>MAGV01000054.1:0-5054 GCA_001717015.1 Candidatus Methanosuratincola petrocarbonis (ex Vanwonterghem et al. 2016)
CGGATCTCGTGCCTCAGGACAGGTATGACAGGAGGCACTCGATCCTGCCTCCCCCCCCCTACCCCACGGCAAGTACCGCCAGGACCACGCCAGCGCTGTCCCTCGAATGTAACACCGGTGCCCACTCGGACCGCCTGAACCATTATATCACAGATCCGCGCAGCGCACCGGCCATCTCGTCCTCATTCTCGAACGGCCCTACCGCGGCCAGGCTCAACTTCTCCTTCTTGAAAAGCTCTCCCGCCACGTCAGCGATGTCCTGGGCGGTCACAGCCTCCACCTTTCTCATGACCTCCTCCACCGGGATGATCTTGTCGGTAAGCACCATATGCTCCCCGTTGCGGAGTGCCAGGTTGAGCGTGTCCTCCAGCCGCAGGGCAAGGCTTCCTTTATAAAAGTCCTTCGCTTTGCGTAGCTCTTCCTCGCTAACCTTTTCATCACGCATCCGGGCGAGCTGCTCCAGGATAACCTGGGCGGCGGCCGGCCCATTCTTTGGGTCTACCCCCGCGTAGACCCTCATTATCCCTGTATCAAGGTAGGCTGAATACTGCGAGCCCACCGAGTATGCAAGGCTTCGCCTGACTCGCACCTCCTGGAATAGCCTCGAACTCATCCCCCACCCGAGCACCACGTTGAGCAGTTCCAGGACATAGCGGCGCGGGTGGAGCCGCTCGTACCCCGAAAGCCCGAGCGCGAGGTTCGCCTGTTTCGTATCACGCTTCTCAACCTTGACAGCCGGGCCTTCAGTCCTCTCTACAGCGCGCGCGAAGCCGCGGCGCCTCTCGCCGGCTTTCCTTGCAAACTGGCCTGCCACCGCGTCCTTAACTTCTTGCCTGCTTACCTTTCCTGCAACGGAGACCACGATGTTCTTGGGTTGGTAGAGGGACTCGAAGTAGTCCAACACCGCTTCCCGGGAAACGGATCTGATGACCTCCTCCGTGCCAGCGACGCTTCTCCCGAGGGCCTGGCCGGGCCACACCAGCTCTTCGAGAAGGACGTGTACCCACGAGTCAGGCCTATCCCTGACCATCTTGATCTCTTCTATGACAACCCCGCGTTCGCGTTCTACCGCATCGGGGTCGAACAGCGGGCCGAGCACCATGTCTGCGAGCACGTCGAGGCCAAGCGCGAACTGGTCTGAAGGAACCTTCACAAGGTAGCATGTGGCTTCCTTATTAGTGAAGCCGTTGAGCATTCCGCCGACGCCTTCGATAGCTTCGGAGATCTTAAGGTTGTTCTCACGTTTACGCGTCCCCTTGAAGAGGAGATGCTCTATGAAATGGGAAACCCCGTTTATCTCCGGATCCTCGTACCGCGCCCCTGCGCCAACCCACACTGTCACCGAGCTGGATCTCATGTGGGGCATTTCGTCAGTTACGAGGCGAAGACCGTTTTCTAGAGTCTCAGTCGTGACCATGACATGCAATCCTCCTCACAATACATTCTACATGCTCGAGCTAGTGACTATCAATTATGTTCCCCCCTTTTTGGAGCAGAACGCACCCCATGCGCCGTGTAAACCTGCAACGACATTTGGCATTTCACGGGCAGTTACCAACGCCGGGGGCCTGTGCCCGTACCCGTATTAGATACGACGCCCCTCCCTCCGACCGACGACGCCGAACGCTACGCCGATTCGAGATCTCAGGTCGCCCATGCATGCCCAACACTCCGAAAATTGTCCCCGGGAGGAGGAAATGCCCACTAAGCGAAGAATACTAACTGAAGTGAAATCGCTTCCTATTGTGGCAGGCTGCAGAGCGCAAGCGGAAGGGGGTGCAAGACAGGTAGACTTCAGTAGCCGCTCCAATACTGTCCTGGCATCCAGAGTTCCAAATGATCGCATCCCGTCATGATCGTATCCCGTCGAACTAAGGAGGTAAACGTATGTTCCGAAAAGGCCGCATAGTAGTCATGCTGTTGTTGGTGGCCGCGATGGTGCTGGGGAGCACACTGCTGGCAACCGGCGAGGAACAGAAACCGAAGTACGGTGGCATTTGGAAGGACGCCCTGAACGCAAACCCCCCATATCTGGACCCGGTGATGGCAACGGACACCACCTCTGCTGAGGTTGGGTACCAGATCTTCGAAACCCTGGTGGGTATCGATGCCAATGGCGAGCTGGTCCCGCTCCTGGCGGAGTCCTGGAAGGGTTCGGCGGACGGCAAGACGTTCACCTTCAAGCTGCGCAAGGGCGTGCACTTCCATAAGACAACCGAGGGGGGCAAGCCAACCGCCAACGGTGGGCGCGAGGTCACCGCGGACGACTGGGTTTGGACATTCAACTACATTTGTGACCCGAAGACAAACTCTCCGCGCGCGTACTTCATCGACATGGTGAAAGGGTACCAGGAGTACCGCGATGGAAAGGCCAAGTCTATTTCGGGGATCAAAGCCATCGACAAGTACACCTTGCAGATCGAAACCACTTACGCCTTTGCGCCTTTTGTCGCGGTCCTGAGCTACAACACATTCGTGGTGCTGCCGAAGGAAGACGTGCTCAAGTGGGGCAAGGACTGGAACTTCCACGTGGTGGGCACCGGCCCGTTCAAGTTTGAGTCCTGGAAGCAGGACGACAAGGTGGTACTCTCACGCAACGAAAACTACTGGATGAAGGACAAGTGGGGCAACCAGTTGCCCTACGTCGACGGGATAGAGTTCCGTATCATAACCGACTTCACCATCGAGTGGACAGAGTACAAGCTCGGCAACATTTACGCGGCTCACGTTGACGACCCGTACTTCAAGGAAGCATCCAAGGGAGCCAAAGTCGTCGACGGAGTGTTGACCGCAGTGAACGAACTCGGTACATACCTGCAGAGGCCTCAGTTGGGAACGTATTACTACGGCATGAACCAGACGCTTCCTCCGTTCAAGGATAACAAGTATCTGAGGCAGGCGTTCAACTACGCCATCAACAGGCAGGCCTTGATCGACTTCGTGCTGAACGGTCGCGCGTCGCCAGCAAAGGGCGTGCTGCCGCCCGGTATGTTCGCGTATAACNNTAACCCGGACCTGAAGGGATACACATACGACTCGAAGACGGCCAAGGAACTCTTGAGGAAGGCTGGATATCCTAACGGCATCCAGGTTACGCTGCAGTACAACACGAGCGCAGGGCACAAGAGGATAGCTGAAGCTCTCCAGGCACAGTTCGGGCAGGTCGGTATCAAGATCGACCTCAAGAACGTGGACTGGGGCGCTCACCTCGATACCTGCGGAAAGCAGGGCACGGTGCCGCTTTTCAGGATGGGCTGGGTTGTTGACTACCCCGACCCCGACAACTTCCTGTACGTGCTGCTCAACTCCGACAACTTCGGTGACCAGGGCAACTACACCAGGTATCGCAACCCGCTGTTCGATACCCTGACCAAGCAAGCAAGGCTTGCAACTGACCAGGAAGTGCGCCGGAAGCTCTACCAGAAGGCTGAGCAAATTGTGGTGGACGATGCGCCGTGGGTGTTCATCTACCACTATACCAGCCACAACATGCTCAAGCCATTTGTAAGGAACTACGAGCTTCCGTCGTTCGGCCAGTACTCGAACAAGTTCACAAGGGTCTGGCTCGACCTGTAATCGGGAGCGGATCGCTGGTGGGGAGGGCCGCTTCCTCCCCACCAGCGGCATTTTTCGGCCCGCCAGGCCTGTAGAAACAGCCGGGTCCGAGGGAGGCTGGTTTGGACTGTGGGAAGATACATAGCGCGCAGGTTGATCGCGGCAATCCCCGTTCTCATGGGAGTGATCCTGGTGGTGTTCATCCTTAGCACTCTGGTGCCAGGGGACCCAGCCAGGATTCTTTCAGGCCAGAGGGGAGATCCTGAAACCATCGAGCGGATCAGGCACGAGATGGGCCTTGATCTTCCCTGGTACATCCAGATGGTGCGGTTTTACAAGGATGCTCTAACGTTCAACCTCGGAAGGTCGTACCGGAACAACATGAAAGTCACTCAGGCGGTCATAAGCAGGATCCCGGCCTCCGCTGAGCTCGCTGGCGCCGCCATGCTGATAGCTATCCCCCTGGGGATGATCCTCGGTATCATATCTGCTGTCAAGCAATACTCTCTCTGGGACTACGCCAGTATGATCCTTGCGCTGCTCGGCGTATCCACGCCCGTATTCTTCGCAGGCCTTCTGATGATCGTAATCTTTTGCGTGCTTCTCGGCTGGCTCCCGGGGACGGGTTACGGCGACGGTTCTCTTACCTACCTCATTCTTCCCGCGATAACGCTGGGCATAAGACCGGCCGCCCTGATCGCCAGGATCACACGGTCCAGCATGCTGGAGGTCATACGGCAGGACTACATCAGGACGGCCCGTTCAAAGGGGGTCCACGAACGATCCGTGGTGTTCAGGCACGCCCTGCGCAACGCCATGATCCCCGTGGTCACCGTCATAGGGGTGGACGTGCCGAGCCTGTTGAGCGGTGCCATACTCACTGAGACCATATTCTGCTGGCCCGGCATCGGCCGGCTCGCGTACGAGGCGGTAATCAACCGGGATTTCCCGATCCAACGCGGGGTGGTGCTCTTCATGGCGCTCATTTTCCTTGCGGCGACTCTCATTGTTGATCTGTCCTACGGGTTCTTCGACCCGAGGATACGGTATGAGTAGGAGGGCAGCGACAGATGCCGGACACTGGACCTAAAGTTGCAGGAATCAATGGTGTTGCGCCCCCGAGGAAGACTGTTGTCACCGGGGAAGGGCGGACGGAAGTCGGTCGAAGCCTCTGGTATTACGCCTGGCTGCGCCTCAAGAGGAATAAGTCGGCGATGCTCGGGTTGGCGCTGGTCATCCTCGTAGTATTCTCGGCGATTTTCGCGCCCTGGATAACAAGGTACGATCCGATAGAGCAACTCATCTGGACCGAGGGCGAGTCCGCGCAATTGGCGCCCCCGAGCGGAAAGCACTGGTGCGGGACTGACCTTTATGGCCGCGACGTATTCTCGCGGGTGGTCTATGGCACCCGGGTCTCGCTCCGTCTCGCCGTTGCTGCGACGATCATCTCGGTCGTCATCGGAACGACCCTCGGGGCACTGGCAGGTTACTACGGCGGG
>MAGV01000054.1:5083-8165 GCA_001717015.1 Candidatus Methanosuratincola petrocarbonis (ex Vanwonterghem et al. 2016)
GTTCGTCGATGATGTAGTATCGTGGCTCACAAGCGTCATTTTCGCCTTTCCGTTCCTTCTGTTCGTTATCACGATAGTAGCGTACCTGCCGCCTAGCGACACTCTGGTCTACACTGTGATAGGCATCATATCGTGGATACAGGTGGGAAGGATCGTCAGGGGTCAGGTAATGGCCATAAAGGAAACGGAATTCGTTCAGGCCGCAATAGCGTCCGGCGCCGGTGACATGAGGATCATCTTCAAGCACATACTTCCTAACGTGATCGCCCCGGTGATAGTCTCCGCAACGCTCGGCATGGGTAGCATAGTCATGCTCGAAGCCGGCCTGACGTTTCTCGGGTTCGGCACCCAGCCCCCCACTCCGAGCTGGGGTTACGACATCTCGCGGGGTCAGGAGTACCTTCTCTCAGGTCAGTGGTGGTGGTCGATCTTCCCCGGCACTGCTATCTGTCTGACAGTCCTCGGCTTCAACCTGCTGGGCGATGGCCTGCGTGACGCGCTGGATCCCAGATTAAAGCAGTAAGGGGCCGGACGGGGGCCCCTAGCCCCTAGCCCTAGCTACGCCTCCTTCGCGCGGACTATGTCCTTCACCTTCATAAGGCGGGTGAGGTTTCCACGCTCCATTTCGTCAAGCTTCATCGTGATGTACCTGGCCGTGTTCTTGAGATTCGGTATGAGGACGTATTCGAGCGCGTTCACTCTGCGCCGCGTTTTCTCGATCTCATCCGCCAATAGCTCGATGGATTTTTCTACCTCTGCAAGTTCCGCCATCCTCGGGAGCACCTTCGCAAGCCCCGCCACGGCGTCGTCGAGCGCGGCGCTTGTGCCGTGGAACCCGTATGAGTAGACGTCTTTGGGCTCGCCCCCTAACCATGAGAACTCCGGCACCCTGACGTTCATGACGGTTTTCGTCGTTACTTCGATGCCGCACGACACCTTCGGAACCATGAAGGCTTCCTCCATGGCTTCGCGGGACATGGCGGCTTTTGCCTGAAGAAAGGCCGGCACTATCTCTGCCAGAGCGGCCTCGACCTGGCCGCGGAGGGCTCGCTCTTGCCTGATGAGGTCGAGGAACTTCTTCATGAGTTCGTCGCGTTTATCCTTCAGCAGCTTGTGCCCGCGCTCAGCCATCCTGAGGCGCTTTTTCAGCCTCAAGAGCTGCATGCGCGTCGGGCTCACCTTGACTTCCATGTTTCAGATGCTCCTCTTACTATGCCGGACACTACGCCGGACGCACCTTGGGCATATATCTCTCGATGTACTCCTCGCGTACCCTCTTGAGCTCCCTCACGGGCAACATGGCAAGAAGCTCCCACCCAATGGCAAGGGTCTGTTCTATTGTCCTGTTCACCCCGGGGCCTTGCTTGACGTACCGCGCCTCGAACTCGTCCGCAAACTTCGAGAACTGTTTATCTACATCGGAAAGCGCAGCCTCGCCGAGGATCACCGCGAGCTCTTTCGCTTCTTTCCCGCGGGCGTATGCCGCGTAGAGCTGGTTCATGGTGTCAGCGTGGTCCTCCCTGGTCTTGCCCTTACCGATCCCCTTGTCTTTGAGCCTGGACAGCGACGGCAGCACGTCGATGGGCGGGTAGATGCCCTTGCGGTGCAGCTCGCGCGACAGGAATATCTGGCCTTCTGTGATGTAGCCGGTGAGGTCCACGATTGGGTGCGTCTTGTCGTCCTCGGGCATGGTGAGGATGGGAATCTGCGTGATGGACCCTTTCCGCCCCTTGATCCTGCCCGCCCGTTCGTAAATCGTGGCGAGGTCGGTATAGAGGTAACCAGGATACCCGCGACGCCCGGGCACCTCCTTGCGTGCGGCGGATACCTCACGCAAAGCTTCGCAGTAGTTGGTCATGTCGGTTAGAATGACGAGGACGTGCATGTCTTTCTCGTACGCCAGGTACTCAGCGGCGGTCAGAGCCATCCTCGGTGTGGATATCCTTTCGATGGCAGGGTCGTTCGCAAGGTTCAAGAACAGCACTGCGCGCTCGATAGCGCCTGTGTGCCTGAAGTCCGTGATGAAATAGTCCGCCTCTTCGAAGGTGATACCCATGGCCCCAAATACCACGCTGAATTTCTCCTCGGTGCCGAGCACACGGGCCTGTCTCGCTATTTGCGCCGCCAGGGTGGCGTGCGGGAGGCCGGATCCTGAGAATATAGGGAGCTTCTGCCCCCGCACCAGGGTGTTCATGCCGTCTATCGCGGAGACCCCCGTCTGAATGAACTCCGAGGGGTAATCGCGAGCGTATGGGTTCACCGGGTTGCCGTTTATGTCCAGCTTTTTCTCGGGAATGATCTGGGGGCCACCGTCGCGCGGACGCCCGAACCCGTCGAAGACGCGCCCGAGCATGTCGGGGGACACCCCGAGCTCTATACCTCTACCGAGGAACCTCACCCTGGCGCGGGCAAGATTGAGGCCGGTTGAACCTTCAAACAGTTGCACCAGAGCCCTGGTGCCNCTATCTCCACAAGCTCGCCGTATTTCACGTCCTCGACCTGCTCCACCATCATGAGCGGGCCCGCCACTTCGGAAACGGTCAGGTACTCCCTAAGCAACTTCTTCACCCCCGGCTTGGGTCAAGCTGGCAAACGCCTTCGTTATGTCGTCGCTCACCTTGTCGAGCCTCGCCATCTCGCTCTCGGGGATGTATTTCATCCTTGCGATAGCGTCCCGGACCGGGAGATCGAGAATGGCGTCGAGGCTTACGCCTGCATCCACCGCGGCGAGCGCCGCGTGGTGGAACTTGAGGATGGTCTTCATCATGCGATGCTGCTTCGAAAGAGAAGTATAGGTGTCCACCTCGTGGTACGCGTTCTGGTGCAAGAAGTCTTCGCGCAGCGACTTGGCCGTTTCCAGCGTCAGCCTGTCCCTCACCGAAAGCGCATCCACGCCGACCAGTCTTACTATCTCTTCCAGTTCTGCCTCCTCCTGGAGGATCTTCATGGCTTCAGCACGGAGCTTGCCGAAGTCAGACGCAACTCTAGCGGTGACGTGCTCCTCGAGCCTTTCGAGGTACAATGAGTAACTCACTAGCCAGTTGATGGCGGGGAAGTGGCGCCTGGCGGCGAGAGCGTCGTC
>MAGV01000055.1 GCA_001717015.1 Candidatus Methanosuratincola petrocarbonis (ex Vanwonterghem et al. 2016)
CTCCAGGAGTATGCCGCATATCTTCCTCCCCCTGACAAGAACGTCATTCGGCCACTTGAGGGATGCGGGTATTCCGTGCAGCATCAGGGCCCTAGCTACTGCTACGCCGAACATGAGTGTTAGAATGGAAACCTGGTGAATCGGCAGGGAGGGGCGCAGCAGCAGGCTGAACCAAAGACCGCCTGGAGGTGATGACCAGGTCCGGGATGCCCTCCCCTTACCGGACCGCTGCTCGAGGGAAACGACGAGGGTGCCCTCCGCCGCCCCCTGCTCCGCCAGCCCCCTCAGGAAGTTCTGCGTCGAATCGACGGTGTCCAGCAGCACCGGGTTCCTCCCGAGTACACGTGTCCTAAGCCTTACCATGATCTCCAGAGGGAGAAGCCCGTCGAACCTTGGGACGAGCATGTAACCTTTCCCCCTCACGGATTCAATGAGGTAACCCTTGTCCCTGAGGCGCGCGATCTGCTTCGAAACCGCCGCCCTTGACACCCCCATCTGCGAAGCAGCCTCCGAACCCGAGAAGAACTTGCCCTCTGCTAGAAGCCGATCCAAGGGGCGCAATGGGCTTCCCCAATAAAAAATAGGGAAGAGGTTAGATAATTCCTTTCTTCTTGAACTCCTCTATGTCAGCCTCTGAGTACCCGAGCGAGGCGAGGATCTCCTTGTTGTGCTGGCCGAGCAGCGGCGCAGGGTCGAACCTCTTTATCGGGGACTCGGAGAACTTTATCGGGCATCCAGCCACCCTCACCTTCCCGTACTGGGGCTGGTCGAGCTCGATTATCATCTCCCTCGCGTTGACATGAGGGTCGTCGACAGCCTCTCCGACGTTGTAGACCGGTGCGGAAGGAACGTCGTTCTCAAGCAGGAGCTTCGCGACCTCCCACCTAGTCCTTGTCCTCGTGTACTCCTCGATCATCTGCTTCAGCACCGGCTCGTTGGCGCACCTGTGCGGGTTGGTGTCGAAGCGCGGGTCGGTTATCCACTCAGGCTTGCCTATCGCAGTGCAGAACCTCTTGAATATTGCGTCGTTCCCCGCGGCGATCACGACGTAGCCATCCTTTGCTTGGAAGATGTCGAACGGGGTGATCGTCGGGTGTTTCGATCCGATCCTTGTCGGGATCTTGCCCTCGAGCGTGTACCTGACCACGGCGTTCTCGAGGACTGCAACCATCGAGTCCACTTGGGCTACATCCACCTTCTGGCCCTTTCCTGTGCACTCGCGGTACCTCAGCGCCGCCAGGACGCCGATCGCCAAGAACATCCCAGATACGATATCGCCTATGGACGAACCAGCACGCGCTGGGGGCTTGTCCGGCCAGCCGTTCATGTCCATGAAGCCGCCCATCGCCTGACCAATGATGTCATAGCTGGGCCACTTGCTGTACGGGCCGGTGTGCCCGAATCCCGATCCGCAGGCGTAGATGAGCCTGGGGTTAACCTTCTTCAGCTCCTCGTATCCGACCCCCCACTCGTCGAGTGTGCCCGGCTTGAAGTTCTCAATCAGGACATCGCTCCTCTTGACGAGTTCCTTCAATATCTCCTTCCCCTTGGGGTCTTTGAGGTTGAGCGTTATGCCCTTGTGGTTCCTGTGGATGCTGACAAAGTAAGCGCTCTTGTCAGGACCCTGGACGTTGGGGAAGAACGGTCCCCACTCCCTGTTCATGTCGCCGTATACCGGCCTCTCTATCTTGATGACTTCAGCCCCTAGGTCGGCAAGGATCATGCCGCAGTACGGTCCGAATAGGGCCCCTGTCAGACTAAGGACTCTAATACCCTCTAGTGGTCTCTTCACAATGGTTCCTCCTTTTGCTCTAGGGAAGGAGCGCCAAGTAGATAAAAATTGCGATTTTCTAAGGACAAGAGCAGAGCAGTTCTTTAGCTGCATCTCCAATAAGGAGATTGAAATCGAACAGAATACCATGGAAAAGATGGAAGTTGTGTGATTAAACTGGAAAGAAGGAAAAAATAGAAAAAATTAGACGGGTATGTTCCCGTGCCTCTTCGGGGGCCTTGCCTGGAGATCCCTCTTGGTGGAGAGAGCCTCGAGCGCCTTGATGAGCATCGGGCGGGTCTCCTTCGGAAGGATCACTGCGTCGACGTATCCCATGTTCGCGGCGATGTATGGGTTAGCGAACTTGTTCCTGTACTCGGCGGCTAGCCTGCTGGTAATCTCCTTGACCTCTTCAGGCGTCTTTGCCTTCATGAGCTCGTTCCTGTGGATGATCTCGACTGCACCCTCAGGGCCCATCACGGCGATCTCTGCAGTCGGCCAAGCGAAGACGACGTCAGCGCCCAAGTGCCTGCTGCACATCGCGATGTAGCCCCCGCCGTAGCTCTTGCGCATAATCACGGTCAGCTTCGGGACGGTCGCTTCGGAGTACGCGTAGATTACCTTAGCTCCGTGCCTGATGACTCCGCCGTGCTCCTGCTTGGTCCCTGGCAGGTAGCCTGGCACGTCGACGAAAGTGATCAGCGGGATATTGAATGCATCGCAGGTTCTTACGAACCGGGCTATCTTGTCAGAAGAGTCTATGTCAAGGCAACCTGCATAGATCATCGGTTGGTTTGCGATGACGCCAACGCTCCTTCCGTTGAGCCTCGCAAATCCTATGACAGCATTCGGAGCATACAAGGGCTGGAGCTCGTAGAATGAACCCTTGTCGAAAACGAAGTTGATAACATCGTGGACATCGTACGGCTTCTTCGGATCCGCGGGCACAACTTCGTTTAGGGCTTCATCCATCCTGTCTGGCGGATCGCCGCACTCGACGATCGGAGCGTCGTCCATGTTGTTCGACGGCAAGTAGCTCAGCAGGGTCTTGATCTGCTTGATGCAGTCCTCATCGTTCTCGCATGCCATCGTCGCGACTCCGCTCAGCTTGGCGTGCGCCTCGGCGCCTCCCAGAGCCTCGAAGGTCACGTCCTCGCCGATGGCCGCCTTGACCACCTTGGGTCCTGTAATGAACATGTAGCTCGTCTTCTTGACCATATAGATGAAGTCAGCAAGTGCCGGTGAATAGACTGCGCCGCCTGCGCATGGACCCATAATGGCAATGATCTGCGGGATCACGCCGGAGGCCATGACGTTCCTGTAGAAGATCTCGCCGTATCCAGCCAGCGAGTTGATGCCTTCTTGGATTCTTGCTCCGCCCGAGTCATTGAGCCCGATCACCGGGCAACCTGCTTTGAGCGCCATGTCCTGGATTTTGGTTATCTTCTTGGCTTGCATCTCGCTGAGCGAGCCGCCCACGAATGTGAAGTCCTGCGAGTAGATGAAGACGGTCCTGCCGTTGATTGTTCCGTATCCAGTGACGACAGCATCGCCTAGTGCCTTCTTCTTCTCCATGCCGAAGTCGAAGCACCTGTGCACGACGAACTCGTCGATCTCGACAAAGCTGCCCGGGTCGAGGAGCTTCTCTATCCTCTCCCTTGCGGTCAGCTTGCCAGCGGCGTGCTGCTTGTCGATCGCCTCTTTTCCTCCTCCAAGCTTCTTCTTCTCCTTAAGGTCTGCCAATTCCTTGAATTTCTCCGGTAGGGTTTGGAATGCCATTTCTTATTTCCCTCCATCACTCGAACACAATCAGGGTGTCCCCAACGTTCACGAACTTGCCGGGGGCCACCTTGATCTCCTTTACCTTGCCCGCCCTGTTGGACTTTATCGGGTTCTCCATCTTCATAGTCTCGAGTGTCAGCAGGACGTCGCCTGGCTTGACCTCGTCGCCCGGCTTGCACTTGACCGTCATCACGGTCCCAGGCATCGCTGCGCAGAGGTTGCCCGCCGCGGGTGCGCCTCCAGCACCGCCTGCCCCGCCGGCTGCGCCAGCAGCCTGGAGGGACGGGGACATGAGGTCGGCTATGTTTATCTTGAAGATCTCGTCGTTGACCTTGACGTCATAGAGCCCATAAGCGCGCTCAGTCAAGTCGACGCTGTACTGCACATTCCCGAGGCTCAACTGGAATTTGCTTGTCTTTGCCATTTTTTACACCCCATCAATTCAACGGGCAGACTTGACTCTGCCTGAGATCACCCAACCGCTGCTCACCGGCTGCCTCTGCGGCTTGCTGTTGATGTACGAGGCAATCGCGGCTGCGAGCGCGACAGTCTTCTTGTCAGTCACAGGCGCCCCTGCCGGCGCTGGCGCCTCAGCAGGCTTCGCGGCGAGCTTCGCGAGCACATTCTCCTTGCTCTTCCTCCAGGCGTTGTCTGCGTCCACCTGGGTCTTGACTTTGTCGAGTATGTTCCTCTCCGTGATCAGCTCGGTGTGCAGGTGCCCAGCTATGAACTCCTCGTCCCTCATCATCACCTTGTGGAACGGGATCACGGTCTGGATGCCCTCGATCACGAACTCGTCAAGGGCGCGGCGCATCCTCATTATCGCCTCCATCCTGTCCCTGCCCCAGGTCAGTAGCTTCACCGCGAGCGAGTCGTAGAACGGCGGGATGGTGTAGCCTGCATATATTCCACCGTCGACCCTTATTCCAGGGCCTCCGGGCTCGATGTAGTTGGTTATCAGCCCGATCGAAGGAACGAAGTTGTTCATCGGGTCCTCTGCGTTGATCCGGCACTCGATCGCATGTCCAGTTATCTTAACATCGTTCTGACCGTAGGTCAGCGGCTCGCCGGACGCGACCTTGAGCTGCTCCTTCACGATGTCGATTCCGGTCACGAGCTCCGTGACTGGGTGCTCGACCTGGAGCCTGCTGTTGACCTCAAGGAAGTAGAAGTCCTTGGTCACGTCGGAGTAGAGGAACTCGCACGTTCCTGCGTTCTCGTACCCTGCGACCTTCGCGACCTTGACTGCGGTCTCGCCCATCCTCCGCCTCAGGTCTGGATCAAGGTACATGACTGGGGACGGCGCCTCCTCAATGAGCTTCTGGTGCCTCCGCTGGATCGAGCACTCCCTCTCGCCCAAGTAGATGCAGTTGCCCTTCTTGTCCGCGAGTATCTGGATCTCGATGTGCCTCGGCCTCTCGATGTACTTCTCGATGTAGACCTCGGGCCTCGAGAAAGCTGAGGCTGCCAGGCGCTGCGCCTTCTTGATCGCCTCGATCAGCTCGTCCTTGGACCTGCACACCTGCATGCCGATGCCTCCTCCGCCGCCCGCGGGCTTGACCATCACGGGGTAGCCTGCCTTCTCTGCGGTCTCGAGCGCATCCTTGTCGTCCTGGACCGCGTCCAGCGCCCCTGGGACGATCGGGATGCCCGCCTTCTCCATGCTCCTCCTAGCACCTAGCTTGTCGCCGAGGAGCTCCTGAGCCTTTGCCTTGGGCCCAATGAACTCGATGCCAGCCTNGCACATCCTGACGAACTTCGCGTTCTGGGCAAGGAAGCCGTATCCGGGGTGGATTCCCTCTGCGCCCGTCTGCTTTGCAACCTCGATGATCTTCTCCATCTTAAGGTAGCTCTGAGCTGCTGGACCGGGACCGATGGGCACCGCCTCATCCGCATAGTATACAAACTTTGCATTTGCATCCGCGTCGGAATAAACCGCCACGGTCTTGATCTCCATTTCCTTGCACGCCCTTATCACACGAAGGGCGATCTCTCCTCTGTTGGCTACAAGGACCTTCTTCAACAAGTGTTTTTCCTCCTAATGTAGGATGCGTTAAAATTCTGCGTCGAGTATATATCTCTTATGTGAAGCTTCCCGTCGCGACCCAAATAGGTGCCCCAAAATTAAGGCGTCAGTTCGCCCATCAGCCTCTCACAGCGGGTGCTCAAGAGACCATCGTCACTTCATCCGCCTTGGTATAGATCGTCCGTCTGCTAAAAAAAGGTGCCGTTCAGAGACCCAGCGCCTCTGCAAGATCCTCGATGCCCTCCCCAGTCCGGGCGCTGGTGACGGCGACTCTGATCTTCGGGTTTGCGTCGAGAGCATCCTTGACTAGCGCGTCGACATCGATGCCCATCGGACCGGACATGTCCTTCTTGTTTATGACGGCGACCTCGGCAGCCCTGAATATGTCTGCCTTCTTCTTTATCATGTACTCCCCTTCGGTCACGCTCACGACCACAGCCCTCAGGTGGGACCCGAGCGGGAACTCGGCTGGGCATATCAGGTTCCCGACATTCTCTATGAGGATCAGGTTGACGCCCTCGCGGATCAGCTTCTTGGCTGCCTTCCTCACGATCGGGGCGTCGAGGTGGCACTCCCTGCCCGTGTTTATCTGGATCGATGGCACGCCGTGCCTGGAGACCCTCTCGGCGTCTATGTCCGTCGCAGTGTCCCCGGCGATGACCCCGATGCGGTACTTGCCCTTCAGGCGCTCGACGAGCCTCTCGATTATGGAGGTCTTCCCGGACCCGATCGAGCCCATGAAGTCCACGACGCGGACCCCAGCCCTGTCGAAGGTCCTTCGGTTCAGGGCAGCCATCCGCTCGTTTGCCTTTATGAAGTCCTCCTCGAGCTCAACGTCAAGCACTTCGTCGTCGTCAGCCTTAATGACCAGAGGCTTTGGCAAACAACTCACCGAAAGAGATACTGCAGTCAAGTTTATAATGTCTTCCTTCATTCAGTTTCAACTCGAAGTGTCTTTATGGGCGACATCCTTGTGTGTCCGAACTGCGGGAGCAGGTTCAGCCTGATGTACTCCAGGACTTTTGCTTGCACCGGATGCAACGAGGTTACGTTCGGAAGGTGCGGCTACGCGAAGTGCCCTAAGTGCGGGAAGGAATTCAAACTTCCAGGATAGCAGGAATAGAAGCGCAGCAAAGAGTGCCGGGCATATGAGCGCATCGAGGTGCAAAAGGACTGCGGGCGGGCCGCTCAGACGCTCAGCCCAACATTCTCCTTTATCTCCTTGAGCACGATGGCGGTCTCGGTGCTGAGCACGCCCTCAACCCTGCCCATCTTGTCGATGACCTCGGATAGCGCCTCCTTCCCTGGCACATCGACCCTGCAGATCAGGTAGTAAGGGCCTGTGACGTCGAACGCCTCAGTGACCTCGGGCAGATCCCTGATCAGGTTTGCGACCTCGGTGTACTTCTTCGGGTCCGCCTTCACGAGTATGAAAGCCGATAGGTTCTTCCCGACCTTCTGCGGGTCGACGATCGCCCTGAACGACTTTATCACGCCACTCTGCTGGAGGCCCTTCACCCTGAGGAACACGGTGGCCTCGCTGACGCCGGCCTCCTTTGCTATCTTCGAGAAGGGGGTCCTGGCGTTGGACTGGAGGGTCTTGATTATGAGCTTGTCAAGGGCGTCGAGTTCTGAGGACATGAACCGATCACTCATCCCTTGGATCACTTTAAGCCTTTTTAGGGGATATTAAGGCTTTGGTGTGAGGATTTTAGATCGATTATGGGGAAACCGAACATTTTTTGGCTCCCCGCGGGCTTCGGCTTAGAGGGAAGGGCGCTTCGCCTGTTAGCGCCCCTTGTCCCCGCAGTGTAGGAGGTGCATGAAGAGGCACTGGTCTGGGGGTATGTACGCCTCGCCGATTCCGTAACCGCTGCCGTAGGTGACCGGGGCGCCCCTGATCAGTGCGACCGGCCTCGACTCGTCCGTCTCGCCCATGACCAGCTGGGCTGCGGAAGCCAGGTTGTCGGCGACCATGAACCTCTTGAGGCGGAGCGGCCTGCCGTAGAGGTCGGGCTTCCCCCTCAGGTCCTCGACCGCCCTGAATCCGGCTATGCCTATCGCGACGCCGCTGTTCCCCATCCTCAGCGGGAGCGTCCTGCTGTCGATTATCAGGACGCCGACGTCCAGACCCCTCCTTGAGAACGACGCCTTCAGCCCCTCAGCTGCGGCCTGCGGATCCTCGGGCCAGAGGGCGACGTATCCCGGCGGGGAGTTGGACTGGTCGACACCTGCGTTCGCGACGAGTATTCCCATCTTGATGGTAGCGAGGGCGTGCTCGACCCCGCCAAGTATCTGGTCAGCCTCCCGGACAATCACCTCGACGAATGCAGGGTCCATTGAGTGGCGCATGGCGAGTTCGACTGCCGCCGGGGATGGGCGGACATCGGAGAGGCGCACGAGCCTGTTCATGGCTGTGGCGACAGCCTTGGCTGAGAACGCCAGAATGTCCCCGTCCCTTATCTCCAGCCCAGAGGCTCTCGCCCCCTCGATTGCCAGACCGACGAGGTCATCCCCCGGACCGACCAGCCTTGTCCTTATGCCGTAGATCTCCAAACCCAGACCCCCCTTCCTTCCGCCCGACCGCCTCGGCTTGCCCCCCCACCAGCTGAGCAGGCGAGCCGTTCGCTCGCCCAGTTCAATCCGCGCAGAGTGCGGGCGCTCAGGCAGGCAAGCAGGCAGACGCACAAACAATGTATCCACTCGCCAGGGGCATATAATCTTTTTATACGGACCCGCGCTGTATTCGACTGGTGGTCAAATGACAGTGACTGTAATCGTTGGCGGCTTCTACGGAGACGAGGGGAAAGGGTCACCGCTGCGGGGATCCCCCCAGAGGTAAGATAGCCGCCTATATGGGCTTCAAGGACAACTACGCCCTGGCAGTCAGGACTGGTTCGATAAACGCAGGGCACACGATCGTCGAGGGCGGGAAGGAGGTCAAGCTCAGGATAATCCCGTGCGCCTACGTCAACAGGAGAACCAGGCTGCTCATAGCAGCGGGGGCGCTGTACAGCATCGAGACCCTGAAGAGGGAGATGGCCATCACGGGGGCTGAGGGGAGGCTCGGGGTGGACCGGAACAGCGGCGTGATACTCCCCGAGCACATCGAGAGGGAGCGCAAGGACGAGTTCCTGATGAAGAAGGTGGGCTCGACCGGGTCCGGCGTCGGG
>MAGV01000056.1:0-18484 GCA_001717015.1 Candidatus Methanosuratincola petrocarbonis (ex Vanwonterghem et al. 2016)
GATGGGGTTATCAACTTAAACAAAGGTATATTCTCGTAGTAGTTAAGGGGTAGTAGAACTTTCAATCCCCTTATGATGGGGTTATCAACTTAAACAACGCTCACTTTACCGTGACGCGGACTGTCTATGGACTTTCAATCCCCTTATGATGGGGTTATCAACTTAAACTTTTTATGTTTGGGGGTATGTAAATGGAAATAAACTACTTTCAATCCCCTTATGATGGGGTTATCAACTTAAACTTGACAGAGAAGCACAAGACGAAGGATGAAGCGATATCTTTCAATCCCCTTATGATGGGGTTATCAACTTAAACGCGGTGGATTATTGGTTAAAATGGGGGTTCTGAAACACTTTCAATCCCCTTATGATGGGGTTATCAACTTAAACATTCACAAGAATTTGCTCCTGATATTGCCCCAGACCTCTTTCAATCCCCTTATGATGGGGTTATCAACTTAAACTGCGCATATATTTCCTCATTCTTGCCTAAATAGCTTATTTTTAGCTTCTTTTTCAGGGGTGTGCGTGAATATCAAAAAATCCCCTGGGGGTTTATAAACTCATTCACGCGCGAATTATGCTGGCAAAGGCTATATTATTAAATGTTCTTTCATGAAATATAATATAAGATAAGTATGAAAACGTTGTTAATCTACGATATCAGTGAAGACAAAAAGCGTGAAAAGCTGCGAAAACACATTTTGAATTACGGTCTGAGACGTATCCAATACAGTGGTCTCCTTGGGGACGTGAATACTCATGATCGCCTCATACTTACGAGAGAAGTGGCTCAATTCATCAGCTCATGCAACGACAGCATTTACATAATACCGTTATGTGATCGATGTTTGCGGCTCTGCAAGATAGTCAACAACTCTGGGATCCTCGAGATACAGGAGTCGGATGTGGAATATGTAGAATAGGTGATTTGATGTATTTTTTGTCACCTCTGGATCAAAAGAAACTTGTTGACAAAATCCTGCCTTCTGCGAGATCTATCGGGATCTCCGAAGATCTTAGGGGCTGGAACTGGAATAGGCCACCACTAAAGCCTATGTATGATGAGAAGATTCCTATGTATCTGGTGTGCTCAAAATATTGCCCAACTTCACGTGATGTTTTTTTGAACAGGGTAGTCCGGGCAACTGCAAGGCCTAACGAAGCGATCATCTTAGGTAGTGCATTACACCGCGTGGTCAGTTCGGTAATAAACTCTTTCCTGGACGGGAGAAAGATCTCTTTTGAGAGTTGGTATGAAGCAATTCTTAAAGAAAAACAGGTTGCTGAGGCAATCTCGAGCGTTAGGGAGAGATCAAGGATCGTATGGGATTACGTCCTGAAGAACTGCGAGATACAATATATGAACAGGAGTAGCGAACAACCCTATGCAACAAAAAGGGATCTGCTTGCCACTTCTGTGCCATTCTTGGTCGAGCATAAGATCTCAGGAGAGCTATTGGGTCTATCAGGCCTTTTGAGTGTAGATTGCTACGATTATCTCAGAGGTATAGTGTTTGATCTGAAGGTAGCCCATGAGGAAAAGGATTGGTATCGGCTCGCGCCGACTGGGTATGCCATAGTTCTGGAGAGCGTCTATGAGGTGCCTGTCGATGCAGGCTGCGTAGTCTATCTTTGGTTCCAGGGTGATGAGTTGAGAACCTCGAAGGATCTATTCTTCATAAATGATGATTTGAGGAGCTGGTGGTTGGAAGAGCGGGATAACAAAATCTCGATTGTAGGTGAAAAGAGGGATCCAGGGATTTCGTCGAAATGCTATGAGGACTGTATTTATTGGGGTGTTTGCAGGGGCGAGGTCGTTTCCAATTCTAAATGCGAGTGAATAAGAAATGAAACGACTCATCGTCGACGGATATGGTCGGTTCATTAAGCGAGAGGGCGATCAGATAGTTGTGACTGAGAAGGGCAAAGTAATACACAGGGTTCTTGCAGAGGAACTCAGGCAGGTGCTTATCACTGGGAACGGCGGAATAAGCTTTGATGCAATGGAGCTTTTGGGCGAATGCGGTGTAGACCTTATAAAAGTCGACTGGAAGGGCGAGGTCGTGTGCCGGCTATCTTCTTCGATGATGCGTACCGTCCAAACAAGAAGAGAGCAATATGCAGCATACAATGACCATCGCGGGGGTCACATCTCAAAGGCTATAATCACTTCAAAGCTGAAGAACCAGTATGCCGTATTGGGATCTCTTGCAAAGGTGAGGGTTGAGGCCTCTCCTTCAGCTGCAAGAATGCTTTTGGACGGAAGGGAGTATATTTCTAAACAGATCCCTGAAGTGATGCAACTTCCTGAAGTTAGGCCTTCCGAGATAAGGGGCACGCTGATGGGAATCGAGGGTAACTGTTCAAAGGTATACTGGGAAGCTGTTTCGAACATACTGCCGAAAGATTTCTGTTTCAATGGAAGGAGCGGTAGGTACGCAAAAGATCCAATCAATGCTATGCTGAATTACGGGTATGCGCTACTCGAAGGCGAAGTCTGGCATGGCGTCCACTATTCGGGGCTCGACCCTTTCGGCGGTTTCCTTCATGTCGATCGCCCTGGCAAAGCAAGCATGGTTCTGGATCTCATGGAGGAGTTCAGACAACAGATAGTGGACAAGTCCGTCATCGCCTTGGTGACACGTGAAATGATAAAGGTCGATGACTTTGAGGTGGTAGAAGGGATCTGCAGGCTTGGGGATCGGAGCAAGCGCATCCTTATAGACTCCATTGAATCTACCTTCGAAGAATATGTCCGCTACAAGGAGGTCAAGATAAGGTGGACAGACCTGATTATGAACCAAGCAGTAGAGATTGCAAAGTATCTTAGGGGCGAGTCATCAAAGTATGAGCCGTTCTACCTCAGATGGTAACTCTAGCAATAAAATTTTGGTAATGGTCGCAGACATAGCTCAGTATTTTTATTGCCCTAGGAAGATCTATTATCTGAAAGTTTTGGGGGTTCCTTTCAGAGTCAGGCGCAAAATGGAGCTTGGTAATGAAGAGGACGAAAAGGAAGAGGTGCGACTCGAGGAAAGGATTGCCATATATGGCTTCGACCGTTCCAGTGTAAAAGAGATCATTCATGATCTGTACTTGGAAGACGCCAAGTTGGGGCTTGCGGGGCAAGTTGATGTAGTGATACGCCTCGATACTGGAGAATATATCCCTGTGGACTCCAAGTACACCGATCAGGTCGAAGTCCAGAGGAACTACAGGAAGCAGCTCGTTGCCTATGCCCTCCTTATCGAAGGTGCCTTCCACACCAAAGTCAGGAGGGGGATAATATACTTCACCAAGCAGAAGAAGCCAGTCGTTGTGCCTTTACTGGAAGAAGACAAGTCTTCGCTTCAAAAGGACCTTGAGAGCATAAGGCGCATCCTCACGGGGGAGTCGATCCCACGGAAGGTCTCTGAGAGCAAGTGCGGGTATTGCGAGGTCGCCAGGTTTTGCGTCTGAGCTTGTGGCAGCCCAATCCCGTCAAATGGCTCGATTTAGCCGCCTGCCTTAGCCATTGTCAATTTTGATAATGAAGAAGGACAACTCAACTGCATCTTGGGTGCTTCCATTACGCTCGATTTTCTTGCCCTTAATTTAAGTCTCAAATTGCATGCCCTTACTTTTATTTGGATTTTATTCTGGTGAGCTCTGCTTGGGCAATCTGCCTGCCGCTCATTGTCCGCTTTTTACCTCCAGTTCACCGGGTCTTCTACATGGCGTTGTGAGTCATCTTCCTCGAAGAGTCTCTGGTGAGCGAAAGTATCTGTTGGCTCCGGAGCCCTTTTCGATGTTGTCCTGATGATCCTGTCAGGTATTTCTCGGCGAAAGTGATTAGTATCTCTGGGCAATGCCGGTGTGTTTCTCTTGCTGGGTGTGTCCGCTGCTGGTTCCTATAGAAATGGCGAGGCCGCCGTGCAGGCGCGCCCAGGCTTTGCTAGGGCTTCTTCCGTCGTCTGGAGTCGCAGCCCCCTCCCCACGGGGATCCGTGCCCTGGACTCGCTTATTGGCGGCCTGACGGGCGGGGCTGTCCACCTCTTCTCGGGCGACCCTGAGTGCATTGGCTGGCTCGTCCACCACCTCCTGGTTGTGGGGAGCGCGAGGGGCGCCGTCCTATACATGAACAACACCGACTACTACAAGCACAGGAGCGAGCTGGTGCCGGAGAGGCTGGCGGCCGACGCGAAGGCGTTTGGGATAGGTTTCAGCACGGTGCTCGAGAGGGTGGTCTCGGCTGCGGCTTACAGCAAGGAGCGGCAGGCTGCGGCACTCGGTGCGCTGGAGAGGTCGCTGGAGGAGCGCGGCGGAGCCGCCCTGGTCGTGGTCCATGACATCTCAGCTTTCCGCGGCGCTGGGGAGGAGGGGTCAGCCGAGATGGACCTCGTAGCCTCGAGGCTCTGGCGCATCGCTTCTGAGAGGGGGGTCCCTGTCGTGGTCACATCGAGGGATCTCCGCCTCTGCTCGGGACTGATCGCTTCGGTCGCGAAGGTCGTAGTCGAGTGCCGGAGGCAGGGCAAAGGGATCTGCACAACGCTCGTGCGGCACCCCGAGAGGGAAACGCCTGCATCCGTTTCGGTCCAAGACCATTGCATTGGAGGAGGTGATCAATTGGGCAGGATAACGCCGCCGTTCAGGCAGTCGTACCAAGAGCTCCTCGCCTCGCTGAGGGGAGGCTACCTCGGGCTGATTCGCAGCCCGGGCGGCAAGGAGGCATTCGAGGCTTTGGTGAGGGAGGCTTGGGACAGGGAGTTCGCGGCTATGGCCGCCTCCGGGATCCCGATGGCTCTCGATGCGATGAACCTGACGGCGAATGTCAGCAACAGGGGCGAGATCGAGGCGCTGAAGCGGTCTTTTTCCGGTCTGGTTGCAAGGATCGCCGAGCTAGAGTCGAGGGTCGCAGCCCTGGAGAGGCCGGGGTGACTGGAAGGAGGGGCGAGCCATGGGGACCTTGGAAGGCTGGATCCTCGACGCCTATGTCCAGGGTCCGGAGGCGGTGGTCTGGATAAAGACTGTGGATGGGGAGGTCCTGCGCCTGAGGGACAGGCACGCCCCGTTCTTCCACGTCCTGCCAGCCGAGGGGATGGAGGAAGACCTCGCCTACCGGATCTCCGAGTGCCGGGAGGTGAGAAGCGTCTCGGGCGAGGACCTCTGCGTCTCCATAGACGGTCCGGTTAGGCGGATGCTCAGGGTCGAGACCTGGGGCTGCGGAGTAAGGAAGATCGCGCCTTCGCTGAGGAGGCTGCCCGGGGTCGAGGGGGTCTACAATGCGTCGCTGGGCTGCGTGCAGCGATACCTCTTCACAGGGCTCGGGGTGGAGCCGACCTCCAGGGTCGAGGTGGTCTACGAGGGTGGTTCCATCCGGGAGGTCAGGAGGGTTCCGGACGAGGGGGAGCTGGCGCCGCCCCCGTTCAGCCTGCTGGCATTCTCCGCAAGGTTCAGCAGGCAGGCGGGGAGGTGGAGGGTCGATTCGCTGCGGTGCTGCAGGTGCGGCTGCGTAGCCCCCGGGGGAGGGGAGGCGATGGCATCCTGGTTCTTCGACCACCTCTCCTCAGAGGACCCAGACCTGGTGCTGGTTGATGGTTTCGACAGGCGCTTCTTGCCTGCCCTCCTGGAAGCCTGCTCCGCATCCGGCTTGCCCTTGCGGCTCGGGAGGTGCGGCGATCCTTACAAGCGCCTCCAGGGGTCCGCCGCAGGGAGGGTCTTCCTTGGGGACGTCTTCTACGGGTTCAGCGCCGACAGGTGGGGGATCGCCGGGCTGGTCGAGCGGTCCAGGTTCGCATTCGCCACGATGGGGCAGGCGACGAGGTGGCTCAGCAACAGGGCGATCGACTCGAGGACCTCGTTCGAGATGCTGCGGAGGGGGCACGCGATCCCGGAGTGGGACTGCAGGGATGGCGCTAGGCCGGTCGGGGAGCTCGCATCCAGGGACAGGGGAGGGGTCACCTTCACACCCATTGCCGGCGCCTTGCATGAGAATGTGGCGGCGCTGGACTTCGATTCGCAGTACCCGAGCATAATCCTTCGGGACGGGATAAGCTACGAGAGCCCTTATGGCGGGGGCGGCCGGGATGCGATCCTCCCGTCCGTGATTGAGCCGTGGCTCAGGAGGAGGCTCGAGCTGAAGCGGCTGCGCCGCGCCTTGGGGGCCGGCACCGACGGGCGGAGGTGCTGCGAGGAGCGGATCGGTGCACTGAAGATGATACTCGTCACGATCTACGGCATCTCCGGGTGCTGCAGGAACCGGTTCGGCAACCCTGTGGTCTTCGAGGAGATAAACCGCAGGTCGAGGGAAGCGATGGCCACGGCAAAGGGGGTCGCGGAATCGATGGGCTTCAGGCTCGTCTACGCAGACGTGGACTCACTCTTCGTGGCGAAGCCCGGCGCCTCCGCAGGGGAGTACTCCGCCCTGGCCGACGCGATAAGGTGTGAGACTGGCCTTCCCGTGTCCGTCGACAGGCACTTCCGATTCCTGGCATTCCTGCCGCTGAGGGGGGACCGCCACTCTGCTGCGCTGAAGCGCTACTTCGGCATCACCTACGGCGGCGAGGTCGTGGCGCGGGGGATAGAGATGAGGAGGGGGGACGTCCCTGCCTTCGTCAGGCGTTTCCAAGAGTCCTTGATAAGGGAGGTCTTTTCCTGCGCCGATCGCTCGGAGGTCTTCTCTTCGGGCTTGCAGCGCGGAGCCCGCCTCCTGAACCGTGCGCTGGAGGAGCTGAGGGGCGGTAATGTAAATCCAGAGGACCTTGCGGTCAGGAGGAGGGTCGCCATGGGCATCTCGTCATACAGGTCGAGGGTGGCGCATCTGTCGGCTGCGCTCCAGGTGCTCGCGTCTGGAGGCGGCGTTGAGGCAGGGGACGAGGTCTCCTTTATCTACACTGATGCCGACCACCCGAACCCTGCCTGCAGGGTGCGCATCCCGGAGCTCTTCAGGGGCAGCTACGATGCCAAGCACTATGAGGGGATGCTCATCAGGGCTTTCAGGACCGTCCTCGAGGGCATCGGCGCCGGGTCCCTCCCTGGGGTCTGCGGGGCGCAGGCTCCGCTGAGCAGGTGGATGTGAGGTACATATGGCGCCTTCCATGTAGGCAGTCTGGAATTGCAAGGCGGGATGTGGCATCGCATTCAGCCCGTGGAGGGCGCTCGCCAAGTTTCAGGAGATCATCTGAACATCTTCAGGCGCAGGGCTTAAGGGTCGCCTTTCCAATTGGGGGCGCCGTCATGAAAGCCAAATCCAAAGCGTGCCCGATATGCCACGTGCCAATCTTGGACAAAGAGAGAACCTGCCGTGGGTGCGCCAAGGTGCNNAGTCGATCTCATGTGACTGGGGGCAGCCGCTCCCTCTCCCCTTCTTTCCTTTACTTTCCTTCCATTCTACCTGCCATTCCTTGCCTCGGCTCTTCAACTCCCTTCAGCCCAAATACTCGGTAGGGTCCGACACGCCCGCCTCCGCAAATGCCCTCTTCCTGTTCTCGCACGACTCGCAGACCCCGCAGTGGGCATCCCCGTCCCGGTAGCAGCTCCAGGTCAGCTCGTACGGCACCCCGAGCCTCGTGCCAAGCCTGATGACCTCGCTCTTCCTCATCGAGATCAGGGGGGCTTCAATATAGATCCCGGACCCCGTCCCGAGCCTCGCAGCCTTCTCCATGGCTTTGACGAACTCTTCCCTGCAGTCGGGGTAGTTCTCGGCGTCCGATGCGTGCGCCCCGTATAGGACATGCGCTGCGCCGATCGAGCTGGCGTACGCGACCGCGGCTGAGAGGAGGATCGCGTTCCTGAACGGGACTATTATCGCTTTTGAGAATTCCCTGGTGATCTCGAGGGACCGGTCGACGAGGGAAGTGGCGCCGGCGTAGATGCCTGCCAGGCCGCCCAAGTCGACGAGCTTCCAGGGGAGGTTGAGCCTCTTCGAGACCGCCTCCGCACACCTGATCTCTGCCCTTGCGATCTGCCCGTAATCGAAGGTTATCGGGAATGCCTCGTAGCCCTTCTCGATTGCCCAATAGAGGGCTGTCGTGCTGTCCAGACCGCCGGACGTGACGACCACGGCGCGTGCCACCTCATATCCCTCCTATCCTCTTCATGGCGGTGTAGAGCAGGTACCCGAGGCCTATCGTGGCAATGCCGATGCCTATGAGGAGGTACGCGAAGGTCGCCAGGAAGGGCAGTCCGAGGGCGTATTGGAGGATCGCCCCGACCCATGCTGAGATTATCAGGGTGTAGCACGCGAGCCCGGCTATCACTGAGATGCCCTTGAGCTTCAGCAGTATCAGGAGGGCTGCGAATGTCGGCAGTGCGCTGAGTAGGTCGATGGGACCGAGCGGGCTCGCGAGATTCCCTATGAAGACCCCGAGGCTGATCCCCAGGGCGCCCGGCATCCCGACGAGGGGCACGATGCCGATGAGGGCGTTCGCGACCCTGATCTGGACTGCCCCAAAGCTGATTGGTGCGAAGGAGATTGTCAAAGCCGCATAGGATGCGGCTAATATGGCTGTCTTGATGACAGCCCGAGTTTTCGAAGGTGTTGGCTTTTGCATCCTCTCCCAACTCCGGGTTTTGTAAGGCGGAACGGGTGGGAGACCACTCACCCGCCTAGGGTTCTAAACCATTCAGGCTCTAGTATATAAATCGTTCCCTCCAAGGGCTGCGCCAAGGCTGCCTTCTTAGCGCCTCCGCTTCGAGGATAAGTGGCAGTCAGGGAGTTCTCGTTTTTCAGGGCATCTGTGTGGATTTTGGGCGCGCCTGTCCCTTAGCGCCGATACTGTTTTTTAAAGCCCCGCAGGATATTGTTGGTGAGTCGCATGCCAGTCAGCTCTTCCCCGATCTCGCCATTCCTCAAGTGGGCTGGCGGAAAGTCCCAGCTGCTGGACAACATCGTGGGGTGCATGCCGGAGGACTTCGGGACTTACTTTGAGCCCTTCCTCGGAGGCGGCGCGCTCTTCTTCAGGCTCGTCTCGATGGGGAGGGTGAGGCGCGCCATCCTTTCAGATCTGAACAGGGACCTGATAAACTGCTATGTCGTGGTCAGGGACGAGCTCGACGCCCTGATCTCGCGGCTGGAGTACTACCAGAAGTATGTCGGAGCGAAGGACTTCTTCTACGAGGTCGCACGGCCTTCGTTCAACAAGATCAGGCTGAAGAATGGACTTGAGAAGAATGTCGAGAAGGCTGCGCTGCTGATATACCTGAACAAGACCTGCTTCAACGGGCTCTACCGAGTTAACTCGAAGGGGGAGTTCAATGTCCCTTGGGGTCGGTACGACTCCCCCTCGCTCTTCGATGAGGCGAACCTAAGGGCTGTGAGCAGGGCGCTTGATCAGAGATGGGTCGAGATAATGTGCTGCGACTACAGGGAGGCGGTGAAGCTGGCTAGAGCCGGAGACCTCGTCTACTTTGACCCTCCATACCAACCGCTCAGCCGAACATCCTCTTTCACGCAGTACACGCCCGATTCATTCTCCGAAGAGGACCAGCGGGCGCTTGCTGAGGCATTCAGGGATCTGGACGGGAGGGGGTGCAAGGTCGTGATGAGCAACTCCTCCAGCCCGCTGGTGGAGGGTCTTTACCGCGATTACATATCAAGGGGGCAATTCAGGGTTGCGATGGCTGCAAGGGCGATCTCGTGCCTGGGGGACGGCAGGGGGAGGATCCCGGAGTATATAATATTCAACTACCCGATGCCTCGCAATCAGTGATGCAGCAGGGATGGATCAGCAGCTGTCCTCTGGGCGTTAGCAGGCGCCCTCGCTGCGATTGATGGATGCCCCATTGCGAATCGGGCTTCCTAGAGTCGCTTTTGGAAGCTTTTATTAAACCTGACTCTACCCAATAAGAGAAGTGGTGAGAGATTGTCGCTCTCTGGCCGAATGCTTAACCTCAAGGAGTCTGGCACGCTGAAAATACTCGACAAGGTCAAGTCCCTTCAGTCCAAGGGGATTGACGTGATCCAGCTAGACGTTGGCGAGCCTGACTTCGACACTCCTAGGAACATCGTTGAGGCTGCCCACCGGGCGATGCTCGAAGGGTTCACCCACTACACCCCCAGCGCCGGGATCCCTGAGCTTAGGGATGCAGTCGCGGAGAAGCTCAGGTCCGAGAACGGGCTGGACGTCAGGCGCGAGAACGTGCTGATAACGCCTGGCTCAAAACAGGCGCTTTTCTACGCGGTGATGGCTCTGGTCGAGGAGGGCGAGGAGGTGATTGTGCCCACGCCAGCCTGGCCCTCATACGTTGAGATGGTGACTGTCGCGGGCGGGACGGTGAGGGAGATCCCTGCAAAAGACGGCTTTTCGCCTGACATCGAAGGGATAAAGTCAGCCGTGAACGAGAGGACCAAGCTGATGATCCTGAACTCGCCGAACAACCCGACCGGGTATGTCTACACCAAGGAAGAGCTGGGGGCCCTTGCAGAGATAGCCTCAGACTCGAGGATATACGTCCTCTCTGACGAGATCTATGAGAAGATGCTCTACGAGGGGGAATTCAGGAGCTTTGGATCATTTCCGGGCGTAGATGATCTGGTGATCACCGTCAACGGGTTCTCGAAGACTTACGCGATGACCGGGTGGCGCATCGGTTACGCCGCGGGACCGCGTGACGTGATAGCCGCGATGAACAAGCTCCAGCAGCACTCTGCGAGCTGCCCCGCATCGTTCGTCCAGAAGGCGGCTCTCGCTGCCCTCAGCCCAGAGACCCCTGTAAGGCCCATGATCGAGGAGTTCAGGAGGAGGAGAGACTTCCTCTGCAGCGAACTTAACAGGATGGGCGCATTCAAGGTTCTGCCGCCGAAGGGCGCGTTCTACCTCTTCCCTGACATTTCCGGAACTGGGATCGAGTCTGTCGAGCTCTGCAATCTGCTTCTTGAGGAGGGCCATGTAAGCACCACCCCAGGGGAGGCATTCGGCGGGTTCTCTGGGCACATACGGCTCTCTTATGCCAACTCGATGGAAAGGCTGCGTGCTGCTGCCGATAGGATAAGGGGCGTTCTTGAAAAGCATGGTTTAGCATGAACAGGTGTTGGCTGTGGCAAGTGTGCTGAAGAATCCGCATAGGCGGAGGATATTGGAGCTGCTCTACAGCCGAAAGGCAATGACCCCGAAGGAGATAGCGGAGGACCTAAAGATAGGCATCCCAACGGTTTACTACCACCTCGAAATCCTCAGGGAGTACGTGCAGAAGACAGCAAGGGGCGAGTTCTCGATCACTGACAAGGGCATGGAAGCCTACAAGAAGGAGGTCTTGAACTCGCCCGAATCGGTTGGGACTTCCCACGCTTTCGTTTACAGGATCATTTCAAGGCCCGTCCTTCTGCTGGTGATGGGGCTTGCTGCAGCGGCTGCAGAATTGTCAGCCTGCAGCATATTGGGCTATGTCCCACTCCTCATGGGCTACGTCCCTGTCCTTGAGGCATCAAGTCTCTTCTTTAATTACGCTGCAAGCCTAGTCGTGGCATTCATTGTATTCGAGTTTGCCTCGTTGGCAATCACCCGGAGGCTGGGAGGGGAGGCTGCTCTGTTTGCAGGAACGATGATCTCCAGAGCCCCCCTTCTGCTCCTTTTCCTGATGCCTGCTGCTGGTTTAGGGGGATCCATTTTTTCAATAATTATGACCGCACTAGCCCAGTTGCTTTCGGTCTTCATCATGTCCATATTCCTCTCTCTATCAAGAGGGCTGCGCCAGGAGTACTCGATAATGATATGCTTGATCATCCTCTATGGGAATCTCCTAGTTTATTCACGGATGTGGTGATTTTTTAAAATTAAAAGAAAAAAGAATAATAAAAAAAATTAATGAAGCTCAGGCTGCAGCCGGGTGCCTTCTTATGAACAATATCAGTGCGACTGCCCCGGCCAACACAATTGCGCTTGCGGCGAAGAGCTCATACGATCTTCCCCAGCTCGGCGCCGATGGCACTGCCTGGACTGACGAGATGCCCGTCGGCCCAAGCGTCACTATGTATGCTGAGTCTCCAGACGGTTGCTCAATGCCTAGGCTTGGGTCATGGATCAGGGTTCCGTTGAAGTATGGATAGCAGAGGTACACCTTGACATGGTTGCCCGCGCTGAGGTAGGAGGCTGTGACATCCACTGTCGACTGGTTACCATCCTTGTCTATGACGATTGCGGTCGGAACAAACTTGAAGAAGCCCCCTAGCGTCCCTTCCTCTGTCAGCTTTAGCTTTGCAGGCGCCAGGAACTTCATGAGCCTGCCCGCGACGTTCTTCTGAGCCCATTTGATGTGGAAATTGAAGCTGTTGGCGTCCTGATCCTGCCTCTGTACATTGAGAGTGGCATTAGCGTCGTCTGCGCTGAATACGAAGTTGCCGCCTGCTGCCTGCATCTTGACGTCCTCGAGGTTGTTGAAAAGGTCTGAGACACTCCCGTTGACATGGAATGAAGATGCATCCACCCAGAGCGCCAATGCTGGCGAGATTGTTACCGAGGTGGTGTTGAGGAGTGATATGGTTCTCGGATCGAAGTTCCAATCCCAGTCCTTGACCACTAGGTCGACCTTCATCTCCCCGGCCGCCACATTGTAAGAGTACTGTTCGCCAGCTGCGTTGACAGTCTCGGTGACTGGCTGCTTGTATATTCTCACAGAGAGGTTTACATTCCCTTCGGCAAAGTCGAACTTTTGCGGGGCATCCACAAGAGTGAGGTTGAAAGCGAGCCCTATCGGCGTCCCGTTGCTGGCAGTGATCTCCCTGACATCGCCCATCTCCCACTTGCACCCTGAGAATGGAAGCAGTCCAGGGTGGAAGCCTTCGGCTATGCTGTCCAACGCCTGCCTCTTCTCTATGAGGTCGCCTATCATCGCTTTTGTCCTTTCCGTTATCGTCTGGGTCAGCCTCTGGCATGCCCTTATGGCTGTCGAGATCGAATTCTGGATCGTATTCTTGCTAGCCCCGCTGTCTATTGCACCTATGGCGCTGTTTATTGCAGCTATAGCATCGTCTATCTCCTGGGAGATTTCAGAATCGTTTACCTTTGGTTTTAGTCCGGCCAGCTCGTTTTCCGCTTCTTGCAGCATGGTCTTGACCTGGCTAAGATCAGGCTTGAAGAGCATCACCTTCCCTGCGGCAAGCATCAGCCTGCTATGTGCCTCGAATGCCACTGAAAGCCCCTTGGCCGCAGCCCCTGCCTTGGCAAGATCGAGGGCATTTGCGGTCTGTATGATCCTCTGCCATAGGGTCCCTTCTGCAACATTCAACGTGCTGAATCTGGATCCGTTGACCTCTGCATATTCTATGAGGCCCTTGAAGTGCACCACATAGACCTTGGAGGTGTCATTGTTTGCCCACCACACGAAGAACGGCTTAGTCCCGTTCCTCGGGAAGACGATCGTAAGGTCATCGGTGGTGATTTTCTTGTAATTGCCTTCGTCCGTCATCTGCAAACTGGCACTGGCCGCACTCGGCTGGGCGGATGCCTGCGGGAAGGCTGCTACCCCCCCTACGAGGAGCAGCATGACAATCAACAAACCAGCTACTCTGCGTCCTTCCATCAGAATCACCATGTTAGCATTTGCCCGAACCCAATATAACCTCTTCTAAGTTTAAAATTTGGATAAAATTTTCGAATTTTCGAATTTATTGACGTGATAGAGTTTTCTCTTATTTATGAACTGTTGCTTCTTGGAATGCAAAATCGCGACAATCATGGTCTAATCTCATAGTGCTTGTTTGCCCTTCGCCGGAATCCATGCCGCATAGTAAACCAGCGCAATCAGCGCCGCCCCGACTGTGCCCGGCAGGAAGTAACCTATTTTGAAGAGGAATCCTGTCCAGAAAGAGAGCGTTACCATCACGAAGAACAGCCCCCCAAGCGCCTCGGGGGAGAGCGGCTGCAGCTCTGAGAACGGGTAGTCCGCGTTGACTATTGCCAGATCCGCTGGATAGTCCCCTTTCTCCGTCCTCACACCGACCTCTTTGCCTTCCCACTTTCTGTCTAATGCCATTCATTCATAATACCCGGCGTAAAAAGTCGGCTATTTGGGGGTTTGCACACCGAAGTTTTTTAAGGTGGTTCCTGGCTCAAAATCCAAAAAGGTGCCCCATTTGCCGAGCCCCCTCAATGAAAAGCAGAAGGCCATCGCGAGCCTCTTCATCTCGACGCTGATCTGGGGCATCTCGTTCCCGATGATCAAGGTCGCCCTTTACGATGTCGACCCTCTCCTCTTCGTTTGCGTACGGTTCATTCTGGCATCGCTGCTGGTGATCGCCTACTTGCTTTTCACGAGGAGACCTGTGCGCAGGCTTCTAAGGGGGCGGGTGCTGTGGATACTCGGGATCACGAACGGGGTAGGCTTCGCAATGGAGACCTATGGGATGAGTTTCACTACCGCTTCAAAGGCCTCGCTGCTCGTGAATGTGAATGTCGTCTTCATGGCGATATTCAGCTCCCTCCTGCTGGGGGAGAGGCTCAACACCAGGGGAAAGCTTGGGATACTGGTCGGTCTCCTGGGGGTATTCCTGACCACGACAGGGGGAGACCTCTCAGTCCTGAGCAGCGGATCCGCAATAGGCGATGCTATTATCTTCGCCGGAGGCATCATCTGGGCGTACTCGATGATATACAACAAGAAGGCGGCGACGCAGGAGGGGCTCACGCCAATGGAGGTGACCGAGTCGATGATCTTGACCTCGACAGTCGCGCTGCTGCCGTTCCTTCCCTTCTCATCCTTCAAGTTCGAACTTAACCCGCTCTCTATCTCGGCGATGGTCTACGTGGCCCTGCTCTGCACAATAGTCGCCTTCTTCCTCTTCTACAAGGCCCTCCAGAAGCTTACGGTGGTCAACAGCGGGATGGTCATGCTTTTTGAGATAGTGATCGCGATAGGGGTCTCTTTCCTGTTCCTCGGAGAGACGCTGCTGCCTGTAGGCGTGTTCGGCGGGGTGCTGATAGCGATCGGCATCCTTTTGGTGAGCTGAACAATTCTTCTCATCGATCCGAGGCTCGACCACAGAAACGCGGAAGGCTTCGAGGAAGCTGGGCTTTGGGTCCTCTGCATCACGGAATCCCCAAGATCAAGCGGTCAACCCGTCCTTAGACGTGGCAATGATTTCTCGCATTGCCAACTCAGACCAGCCCGTTCAGGCAGGTCAAATGTTTTATCCCTATGGGTATATGATTTGAGGGGATGGTGATCTATTGGAGACTCTGGCGAAGACGGCAATGCTGCTCGCCGCTATCCTTCTCTCCTTTACTGCGCAGTGCTTCCATTCAGTAGCGTGCTCGGAGATCGACATGGTCTCCACCGTTGTTTCGGTTTACGACGGGGACACTTTTACCCTTGCAACGGGAGACAAAGTCCGGCTTGCAGACATCAATGCGCCAGAGATGGGTGAGACAAGCTCCATAGAGGCTAGGGACTACCTCTCCTCGCTGGTCAGGCAGAAGACAGTCTACTTGGACATAGACGACATGAACAGGACCGACAAATACGGCAGGCTTGTCTGCGTGGTCTACGTCGACTACAACTCTACCCACTATCTCAATGTCAACAAGGCCCTCATCGACGGCGGCTACGCTGAAATAAAGGACTATCCAAACGAGTTCGATCCCCGCTCATTTGTGCTGTATCTCCCCAAGGCGATTGCAGACCATCCTGGAGCGGCCAGTCCCCTCCCTGAACCAGTATTTGTGGTCACAGTCGCAGCCCTTGTTATTGGGTTGCTGGCGGCGTTCCTGAGGAGGCGGTAACAGTCTCGCTTTGCAATGGGCCGGTGCTTGCAAGCGCCCCATGGCGCTTAGGAGCCGCTTAAATGGGCTGCTAATTATTCCCCTTTCTCGAAGCCATTTGGGTGCTCAATTTTCGCCCTCGGTGGTTGTGTTTTTTCCAGCAATGAGGGGAGTGCCAAAATAGTGACTTATCACAAAATTTAAATACCACTGCATAGTGTGATATATCTCAAAAAGGTGTTCATGATGAAGGTTGCTTTTGTTACGGAGGACGGCAAGACTATCTGCAGGCACTTTGGGAGGGCGCCGTACTACCTCTTGGTTGAGCTGGACGGCAAGAATGTGGTCAGCAAGCGGCTGGTCCCGAAGGGCGGCTGCGCCAACCGCGGCCATCACGGTGATGAAGCCCATGAGGGCGTCCACTTGGGGAGCGAGGAGAGGCACAAATCCATGATCCAGCAGGCTGACGGCTGCGAAATAGTCGTCTCAGGGGGGATGGGCATGGGTGCTTACCAGTCCCTGATGCTGAGCGGGGTCGAGGTGTACGTAACTAAAGTTGAGGACATCGACGAAGCCATTTCCCTCCTCGCGGAGAATAAGCTGGACAACAACCTCGAACTTCTGCACTAGCCTTCTTTTTATCTTCTTTTCATTTTCCAACGACAACCCATGCTGCGCTGAGGCGACCCGAGCCTTTGGCTTGTGCCCGATCGGGATCGGGATCGGGAAAAAGGCAAACCCGGAGAGAGACTCTTCAGCGAAATTATCCTGTTGCGCGGCACCCGTCCTGCCATGGTAATTTGATGTTATTGGAATGGCATTTCTAGGCGAAAGTGACAATACCATAATCTGGTCGGTGCGTTGCCTTTGGGGATCAATGCTAGGGCATGCTGGGGTTCAGGGGGCGGTCAGGGGATGCCTTCTGAAGCTTACGCTGATGCGGCTTTGCGAGGCGCGGGCTTTGTCAGGGCCTCCTCGATCCAGCCGCGGGGCGCACCCCTGATGACCGGCTGCCCTGCCTTGGACTCGCTAATGGGAGGGATCTGCGGCGGCGTCACCTACCTTTTCTCGGGCGCCCCTGCGTTCTTGGATGCGCTCTTGCACAACATCCTGGTCGCGGGGTGCTCCAGGGGGGAGGTCGCCTACATGAACAACACCGACTACTATGGCACCAGGAGCGAGATCTCGCCAGGCAGGATAGCCCTGATCGCGAAGCAGAATGGTCTCGACTATACTGCAGTGCTAGAGAGGATCATCTTCACCGCAGCATACAGCAGGGAGAGGCAGCCCTGGGCGGCAGGGGCGCTTGAGAGGGCAGTAAGGGAATCCGGGAGAGCAGCCCTGATCGCAGCCCATGACATATCGGCTTTCCGGGGCGAGGCGGGTGAGGGCTCCTTTGAGATGGACCTGGTCGCCTCCTCCTTGTGGAGATTGGCCTCGGAGACCGGTGCCGCAGCCGTCTTCACCTCCCGAGACCGCAGGCTCTGCTCCAGCCTGGTCTTGGATCTGTCACAGGTGGCCGTTGACTTCCGCAGCGTCAAGGGGGGCGTCCGCGCGACGCTCCTGCGGCACCCCGACCGGGCAACGCCCGCATCTGCCCTGATAGCCTTTCCAGAAAATTGGCATGGAGGTGATCTTATGGGGAGGATAACCCCGCCATTCAGGCAGTCGTACCAGGATCTTTTGGGGTCGCTGAGGGGCGCATACCTGCCGCTTATGAGATGCCAGGAGAACAGGTCTGGGTTTGAACTGCTGGTTCGGGATGCATGGGACAGGGAGTATGCTGCGATGGCAGCCTCCGGGATCCCAATCGCCCTGGATGTAATGAACCTGACCGCGAACGCGCACAACAGGGGCGAGATAGAGGCTCTGAAGCGCGAGCTCGCTGAGAAGGAGGCCAGGATAAAAGCATTGGAGGCCAAGGTTGCTGCACTAGAGTATCGGACGCCTGGCCATTAGCGTTGCCTGAAAAATGCGACGCCCGTCGCTGCCCCAAAGAAGGGAGGGGGCGACTCCTGATCCTGGAACTGCTGGCCAAACGCCCTGCTTTTTCCAGCCATCCATGCGGGATCCCAACGGGTAAATAAAGATCCGTGTTCTAATGATATTGAGGAAAAAAGATGTCGATCGAATCGAACAAGATCCTAGGCGGCGTTGGTGCGATATTGCTATTCATCGGGGTAATCCCGTTCCGTTACATGGGTGTAATTTCGCTTGTCGGCCTGATACTGATTCTGGTCGCGCTGTACGGCTTCGCCAGTATATACGGGGACAGGAGGATCTTCAACAATTTCCTATACGGTATAATTGCAGGAATAATTGGCGCGGCAGTTGCAGTTGCGGTAGCCTTATTTTCTGTTTTGTCCGTCTTGACCCAACTTCTTTATGAAATCTTCCCAGGATGGAATGGCGACTGGACCGCCCTCCAGGGGATGACGCCAGACACCTCTAACCTGGAAACGGGCACAATATTATCCCTATTGGGCGGGATCCTTGTTGTACTCGTGATACTTTATATAACCGCAATCTTAGGCGGCTTCTTCACCAGGCGGTCGTTCAAGGCCCTATCGGAGAAAACAGGCATCAGGCTCTTCTCGACAGCAGGGCTGATATTTTTCATTGGAACTTTCCTTACCATCATACTCATAGGGTTCCTTCTAATCTGGATCTCCATACTCCTGATCGCGATTGCCTTCTTCCAAATAAGGGCACAGCCAGAAGCCCCCGCAGCCGCAACCGCAGCGGTCGCCCCTCCCGCACCCTCGACGGGATGACCGCCAATCAAAAATAACAATTGCATTTTTCTT